>CANHZG010000038.1 GCA_947464995.1 Comamonadaceae bacterium
GATTTCCGACCTGGGCGGCCCCACGGCCAATATGTACCGCCTGGGCTGCCGCAGCCCTGAGATTGAAGCGGCCTGCCGCAAGCCGAGCTGCGTCTACCCCGGCGTATGCCAAAACCTCACCACTGACCACGGCCCGTTGATCAAGATGTACCGCAGGGGCCGCGCGCTCAAGGGCATCAAGAAGATATTGATTGGCTCGGGCCTGCGCTACGACCTGGCCGTCAAAAGCCCCGAATACATCAAAGAACTGGCGCAGCACCATGTGGGTGGCTACCTCAAGATCGCGCCCGAACACACCGAGGCCGGACCGCTGTCCAAGATGATGAAGCCGGGCATTGGCTCGTATGACAAGTTCAAAACCCTGTTTGACAAGTTCAGCGCCGAGGCGGGCAAAAAGCAGTTTTTGATTCCCTACTTCATCGCCGCCCACCCCGGCACCACCGACGAAGACATGATGAACTTGGCCGTGTGGCTGAAGAAAAACAGCTTTCGTGCCGACCAGGTGCAAACCTTTTACCCCAGCCCCATGGCCACGGCCACGGCCATGTACCACAGCGGACGCAACCCCTTGCGCAAAATCCACCGCGCCGCCGAGAGCGACGAGGAAACCGTGGACGTGGTGCGCGGCGAAAAGCGCCGCCGCCTGCACAAGGCCTTTTTGCGCTACCACGACCCCAACAACTGGCCGCTGCTGCGCGAGGCGCTCAAAGCCATGGGCCGGGCTGATTTGGTGGGCAATGGCAAACACCACCTGATACCCACCTTCCAGCCCCTGGGTGACGGCGCCTACCAGTCTGCGCGCAAGAAGAACAGCACGCCGGTGGGTAAGGCTACGGCCTTGGCGGGCAAGTTGCCTGCCAAGACGGGTGGCAAGCCCGCAGGCGGTGCCGCTGCCACACCGCAAAAGGGCCGCATGCTGACGCAGCACACCGGATTGCCACCGCGCGTCACTGGGTCCGCTGCGGCCGGCCCGCGCAAGCCCAAACCTAGCGCTGCCCGCTAACGCAGGGCTGCACAGTTTGCCTGCGCAGCGCTGAAATGCCCCAGTCCACTAGTGCAAACCGGCCCGCGCGGCCCCGTGACGCCGCCAGTGTGCTGATCTGGCGCGAACGTGCCCACGGCATCGAGGTGCTGATGGGCAGACGCAGTTCGCGGGCACGGTTTGTTCCTGGCATGTATGTTTTTCCTGGGGGCGTGCTCGATCCGCGTGACCGCAGGGTGTCCATGCGCCTGGGCGAACACCTCCTGTCGGTGTCGCCTGGCCTGGGCGGCACACCCTCTCTGGCCCTTGCCTTGGCGTACACCGCAGTGCGCGAGGTGCATGAAGAAACCGGGCTGAGTTTGCGCGCCAGTGTTCGAGCCGAGGTCGGCGCCTTGCCCGATTTGTCGGCGCTGCGCTTTTTGGGGCGCGCCATCACGCCCACAAACAGCCGCATGCGGTTTCACGCGCGATTTTTTGCGGCATCGGCATCTTCATTCATAGGGGACATGGCCGGTGACGGCGAGTTGTCAGACCTGCAATGGGTCGGCGTGGACAACCCAGCGCGCCTGCCCATGATTGACGTGACCGAGCTGATGCTCAGCGAACTGGCGCAACAGCTCTCTGGCACGCCGCATCGGCCTGCTCTATTGAGCTACCGCGGTGATAAACCACGCTTGCGCCGCTGGGCCTGATGGGCGCAAGCGGCAACACAGGGCCCACGCCACTCACTTTGCCAGCGTATAGAGCGGAATATCGTGCTTGGCCCCCAGCGCATCAAGCTGTGCACGAGTTTTACCTGCGAAAAATGCGGCCACGGTTGCGTGTGTTGCCGGTGAAAACAGGGAGCGCATGCCCGAGTCTTCGACCCCCGCCTGCTGGCACAGCGATTTGGAAAAATGCGGCTCCAGCGCGGCCACCGCCACGCGGCCGTTTTTGCAGGCGTAGACGCGGTAACCCGCATGGCCACCACCCACGGCGCCGCCGGGTAGGGTCAGGCCCCAGGTGCGCGGCAGGGCCAGGTAGTGGGCCGCTTCCGACAATGCCACTGGCAAGTGCACGCCTTTGCCGCTTGTGAGCTGCGCCAGACGCGCCTGCAACACCGCCTCGCTGGCGATGAGCGAACCACCCATATCAGCGTACAGGGTGGGCGGCAGGTCAAGGCCTTGTACCAGGCCAGCTTCTGCCAGGTAAGTTAGGTCATGGCCCGGTTCTTCGGCGCGCTCGGCGGGGGCACCCACGATTTCAACCATTGACAGCGCCGGGTAAGCGAGGCGCAGCGTGGCCCAGTCGATGCCGAGCTTTTGCAATGCAGAGGGGCGAAACGAGGTGATCAGCACGTCTGCCTTGGCCAGTGCGCGGTGCAAGGTTTTTTGTCCTGCAGCAGTTTTGAGATCCGCGCTGAGGGTTTTGATGCCCTGGTGCAAGGTGGCGTAGGCCTTGGGGTTGTACAGGCCCATGGGGTCGCCTGAACTGCCTGCGGGCGCTTGCGCTGGGGCGGGTGGCTCCAATTTGAGGCAGGTCGCGCCCATGGCTTGCAGGCGCATGAGCGCCGCCGGGCCGGGTAAATTCAGAGCTAGGCTGACGATGCGCACGCCTTTGAGGGGGCGCAGGGGCTTGGTTGTGGGGGTGTTGGAAACGTTCATGGTGGCGGCGATTCATCAAGGGATAGGGCGCTTACAGCCCGAAGTGGAGCGATGATAGGGGCAATAATCGGTGCTTCTTGCGGCGGCGCATGCACGCCTTGTTGACTCACCCTTTCTGACCCTTCGCCAGGTGACCGTTTTGAAACTTGAATCCCCTAACGCAGAGCTATTCCCGGAATTGCCCGTGCCGGTTGTGCAAGCGAAGGTGCGCGCACCGCAAAAGGGCAAGGCGTTGGCCGCGAAGGTTGGCGCTAGTGCGCCCGTTCCCACGCCTATCTCCCTAAGTGCGGACCTGCAGGCCAGTGCAAAAGCCCTAGAAGCCCACCCGGACTACCGCGTGCTGCGCCGCTTGCAGCCGCGCCTGCTGTGGCCCCCTGCCCAAGGCCAGGACGTGGTGCGCGTGATGGTGCTCGATACCGAAACCACCGGGCTAGACCACGCCAAAGACAAAATCATCGAGCTGGCCTTGTTGCGGGTGGATGTGGACCGAGCCACGGGCCTACCCGCGGGGCCGGTGCAGGTCTATGACGAGCTGGAAGACCCCGGCATGCCCATTCCCAAAGAGGCGATGGCGATCACCGGCATTACCGACGCCGACGTGGCGGGCAAGCGTCTGGACGAGGCACGCATTACCGCCTTGATGGACGGCGTGGACGTCGTGATTGCCCACAATGCGGGGTTTGACCGCCCATTTTGTGAGGCGCGCCTGCCGCTGTTTCGCAACGTAGCCTGGGCGTGCTCGTTTGCCGATCTGGACTGGAAGGCGCAGGGCCGCAGCTCCAGCAAGCTCGAAGCCTTGGCCCAAGGCCTGGGCCTGTTTTACGACGCCCACCGGGCCGAGATGGACTGCCACGCCTTACTCGCCGTGCTTGCTGCTCCTTTGCCCACGACGCCCGGGACGACCGTCATGGCCAGCCTGCTGGCCGGGGCGCAAGCTCCGTTTTTCAGACTGCAAGCCACGGGCGCGCCTTTTGATGCCAAAGACCTGCTCAAGGCCCGAGCCTATCGCTGGAACGCCGAATTACGCGTCTGGCACACCCGACTGGGCGACGAAGCCGCGCTGGAGGCCGAATGCGCATGGCTCAAGGCCAATGTCTACGGCCAGCGCAGTGCCAGCGTCGTGGTGGAAAAAGTGGACTCCCTGGCCAAATACGCTGCGCGTAAGGGTGTCCTCGCACCACGGCAGCTGTAAGGGGAAAAAATGCAGTTTCAGTTGTTGGGCGTGCAAGCCGCCAAGGTGCGCCGGGTGATGATTAGCGACCGCCTGGTGCCCTCGGCCATGTACAAGACCGCATTGGCAGGACCGGTACGCCTAGGTGCGCTGGGGCTTGAAGCAGACGAACAAGCTGATTTGTCGGTGCATGGCGGGCTGGAAAAAGCCGTTTACGCCTATCCGCACGAGCACTACGCCTATTGGCGCCAGGCTAGAGAGGACGCCGGACTGGGCGGCATTGACGACGCGCTGCTGCCTGGCGCCCTAGGGGAAAACCTCACCCTGCAAGGCCTGTTGGAGGCCGATGTGTGGGTGGGCGACACGCTGGAATTTGCCGATTGCACCCTGCGTGTTACCCAGCCACGCGAACCCTGCTTCAAATTTAACGCGTCCATGGGCTTTAACCAGGCGTCCAAGCAAATGGCGCAGACCGGGTTTTCCGGCTTCTATTTGGCGGTGGACCGGCCCGGCACCGTGCAAGCCGGTGGATGGGGCACGCTGATGCGCGGCCCCCGGCGGTCTAGTATTCCCGAGCGTTTTCAGGCCAAGATGTTTAAGCACTTGCGCTGAGCACAATGGGCCAGCATGGCACCGCCCCGCACCCGATTCCACGAGACGAGCGGAGATCAGCCTTACGCAGCCACATTGCACTCCCGACGCAACAGCGCCAGCGCGTCGTGCAGGGCGTAATCGGCGTCGCTGCGCAGGGTGGGTAGGGCTTCTTCCATGAAGGATTGCCACATGTCCACATAGTCGGCTTGAAACTGCGTGGGGGCGTGGCTTTGCACATAGCCTACTGCGGCATCGGATTGCAGGCCGGATTTGCGGATTTTGCGAACCAGGGTGCCGGCGGCTTTCTCGGTGAGCAGCGTCTTGGGCGCGCTGCCTGCCGCCACGCACAGCAGCAGCGTAAGCAGCGAACCTTCGTCCTCGTGGCCACCGGTGGTTTTGGCCCAGGTGGCGGACACACTGCGCTCGTAGTCTTCCACCTCGGCCAACGCGTCGTCCAGCCAAAAATAGCGGCCCAGAAAGGCGGGGGTTTGGTCGAACAGCTTTTTGGGTGTGGTGGCTGCGTCCACTATGCGCGGCCAATCGGCCAACACGGATTGGCGCAGGGTTTCGATCGCTGGCTGCAAGGGCGCGGGCAGGCCCTTGGGCAAGGCCAGCGGCGGCAGCTGGACGCCAGCAGCGTATTTTTTCCGCAGCGCGGTGATCAGTTGGTTGAAGGCAGGCCAATCCGGCATTTCGGTACGCTTGCTTAAGCCCAAAAGCAGGGCAGTGCGGATGACGGCCTCGGCGTCTTTGCCTTCTTCTTGCAGGGCATCAATGTCCAGCTCGTACTGCGCGGCGCACCAGATGGCGGCGTCCACCACGTCGGCCACCTGCTTGCGTTTGGCGTATTCGGCCTGGTAGTCGGCGTAGCTTTTGAGTGTCCAGCGCTCTAGCAGCGGGATGTGCTCGTCCGAAAAACTGCGTGCGTCGGCCATGCCAAAGTGGGTGTTTTGCGGCATCACGATAAGCGCCTTGAGCAAATCCGATCCCCCTTTGGAGCGCGAGAGCAGCGAATGCTCGCGCAGCGCCTGCGCCGCAGCCTGAAGGTCGCCGCCGCTGCTGTGTTGAAGGTTCAGGCCGACGAGGTTGATCAGGCGGTCTTTGGCTTTTTCCAGCTCGGGGCGTAAAAACTCGCTGCCAAAGTAGCGCGCAATTTGCACCATGCCCTTGGGCGCATCGGTGCGGATGGCGGTCAGCTTGTCAGCGTCAATGATGCCGTGTTGCAGGCCGTGGGCCAGTGCTTTCTCAAAGAAGGGGCGCTCGTCAAACAGCGCGATGCCGCTGGCGTCGGGCTGGGATGCGTCTTTCATGGGGTGCGCTGCTGCCTTAAATAGCCGATTCTTCGTCCGCGTCCAGCCCTTCGCGAGCCGCTGGCGTGGCTTTACCGCGGTCGGTGTCACCGGTTTCCACCTTGCCGTCGTCTTCCAGTTCGTCGTCTTCGCCCAAGCCCAGGTCGTGTGCGCGGGCCTTGGCACGCAGCACCAAAAGCATTTCAATAAACAGGTCGGGGAGCTGGTAGCGCAGGGTGAAGGCCATTTGCATCCAGTCCTGGTCGGCCACTTCGTCTTCGTCCAGGCGGGCTTTGGCGTAGGCGTTGGCGTACAGGTCCGCTTCGGACACCATTTCGCCGTCGTCTTCTACGGTGTCAAAGTGGCCGGTGCGGGCAAAGGCTTCCACGCGGCTCCAGCGCTCAGCAAAGTAGTCGGCCAGCGCCTCGCTGCCGCCTTCCAGGTCGCCAATGGCGGTCAAAAACGCTACCGGGTCGCCATCGGCGCGAAAGATGACTGAATTGACCATGCCGCGCAAATGCGTGCGACTCAGGTCCTTGTATTGCTTCTCGATCACCACTGCGCGGGCGAACTGCGCCGGGGTGACCAGCAGGTTGATGACGGATTCTTTGGAGTCGTCGTACTCGCGCATCACCGCCAAGATGTCCTTGGGCGGCAGTTGTTCCAGCACCACCAGCAGGGCGCCATCGCCCTCGGCGTCGGCCAATTCCACCAGGGCGGACTCGGCGCCCACGATGTCGCCAGCGGCAATCAGGCTTTGGGTTTTGGCAATAAGGGCGAGATGGTTCATGCGCTATTCCTTGGTATTTGCTTGGGACGGGCGTCAGTCTTTGCGGTCAAAGCCTTGTTCCACCATCCAGTCCTGGCCAGCTTCTTCGCGGGCGCGGGCGTCTTTTTCTTCTTCGTCTTCGCCGCCATGGTCCCCTTTTTCGCCTTTTTCGGCGTTCTCTTCGTCATCTTCGCTGTGGTCTTTGGCACTGGCGCCTTCGGGTTTGGCAAACAAATACTCCAGGCCTGCAGCCACGGTCAACAGCCATTCGCCCATAGGTTCCTTGCACAACTCGTCGGCCAACTGCTGCGCCCAGGGTTCAAGCACGATGGCGTCACTCAGCGTATCCCAAGCGGGGAATTCGTCGGACTCCAGGCCGAGCACATGCTCGATGAGCGCCGGGTTCTTGAAGCGAAAGCCTTGGTGAAACACCACAGACACCATCTCCGGGCTGAGTTCCATCATCTGGTGCAGAAAGGGCAGTTCTTTGCGCCTTGCGGCTAAGCGATGGCGGAGGACGTTTTTGCCTTCGGAGTCGAAGGTCATGTCATCAATTTCGGCGGCGTAGGCTGAGCGCAGCTGGTCAAAAAAGGAGGAGGTTCGCATGGGTCCGTACTTAAATAATGCGGGACAGGTAGTTGCCCCAGATGTCCTGCGCAGTTTGCAGCGGATCGTCTAGCAAGTTGCGTCGGCGGTTATCGTCATAGGCTTGGCGCTTCTCCTCGTCTGACAGCACCTCATAGGCCTCCTGCACCGAGCGAAAGCGTGCTGGCGCGTCGGGGCTGGGGTTGCGGTCCGGGTGGTAGTGGGCGGCCAGGCGCCGAAACGCGGATTTGATGTCAGCGGTGCTGGCACTGCTGGGCACGCCCAGTGCGCTATATAAGTCCGTCATAGCCCCCTATTGTCGCTGCCTTTACACGGAAGTGGATGCTTTGGGCGGCTGCGCTTGTAGCGTGCTTGAGTGATTGATTACACTTAAAGCCCACAACAGGGGGACGACCATGGGTATTTCTGCAGTCAGAGGCTCGACTTACACCCCGCCGCCGGCTCCCAAAATACAGCGGGCAGATACCCAGCGCGCTCTTGAGCTACACCAACAGAACCGCCCCAAGGAAGTGGCACGCCGACCACCTAGCACCCATGTTGCTGCTGCTGAGCAGCGGCGTGACGTCGCGCCGCAAAAGGAAAAAGGCAGCCGGGTCGACGTCCGGGCCTGAACACTTTTCCCCTATCTGGGTGCCTCTGGCACCCTTTTTTTTGAAAGAAACCCCCCCATGAACCGTGTGCTCACCCATACCGGCGCCCGCTTTCCGATCGTCCAGGCTCCCATGGGCTGGATAGCTCGCAGTACCTTGGCCAGCGCCGTATCACGCGCCGGTGGCTTAGGGATTATTGAAACCTCGTCGGGTGAGACGGAGAATTGCCAGCGCGAAATCCGCACCATGGTTGCTAGCGGCCTGCCTTTTGGAGTTAATCTTCCTATCCGGTTTTTGAAAGACGACGCCATGCTGCGTTTTGTCTGCGAGTCTGGCATCCGTTTTGTCACCACGTCGGCGGGCAGCCCGGCCAAATTCATCGCGCCCCTCAAAGCCGCAGGCATCGTGGTCTACCACGCCGTGCCCACCCTAGACACCGCCCTTAAATGCGTGGACGCCGGGGTGGACGGTCTGGTGGTCGAAGGCGGGGAGGGGGGCGGCTTCAAAAACCCGGAAGAAGTGAGCACCCTGGTGTTGCTGCAAGCCATTCGCGAACGGGTGGAGGTACCGCTGATTGCGGCAGGTGGGATCGTAGACGGACGCGGCATGGCAGCTGCATTTGCGCTGGGCGCTGAGGCCATCCAAATGGGTACCCGTTTTGTCTCAAGCAGCGAGAGCCCCGTCCACGCCCACTACAAGCAGGCTATTGTGGACGCCCAGATCACCGGCACCTGGATGCTCAACACCAAGTCCAGCCCCTGCATTCGCGCACTGAAAACCGAATTCACCCAAAAAATTCATGAAGCCGGGCTGATGGGCCCAGACAGCTTTAATGGCATCCAAGGCGTCTACTTTGGCGGTGACATGAACGCCGCACCTGCTCTTGCCGGCGAATCAGCCGGGCTGATCCACAGCGTGGAGTCAGTCGAAAGAATCATTGCTGACACGGTGGCCCAGTTCCGAACCATAGCTGCGCGTATGGGGCAGATGGCCGAGGGCGCGCATTTTGGCTAACTGCTGTCCCCTTCAAGCTGCGCAGGCGTCGTTTGCCAGCAGCGACCGATCAGACCGGCACAGCCACCAGGTCATGCCCCTCGGTGCCCACAATGCGGGCGCGGGTGAATTCACCCACTTTGAGGGTTTTGCTGATTTTCTCGGGTGGTAGCAGGCGCACCACGCCGTCAATCTCGGGCGCGTCGGCATAAGAGCGGCCGATGCCGCCTTTTTTGCCCATGCCGGGGGCTGCATCCACCAGCACCTGCATGGTGGCACCCACGCGTCGGCGCAGTCGCTGGGCGGAGACTTCTTCCGCCACTGCCATAAAGCGCGAGCGGCGCTCCTCACGAAGTTCGGGCGGCAGCATGCCGGGCAGGGCGTTGGCAGTGGCGCCGTCCACGGCGCTGTAGGCGAAGCAACCGGCGCGGTCAATCTGCGCTTCGCGCACAAAGTCGAGCAGGTGCGCAAACTCTTCTTCGGTCTCGCCAGGAAATCCGGCAATAAAGGTGCTGCGCACCACCAATTCGGGGCAGGCGGCGCGCCAGGCGGCGATACGCTCCAGGTTTTTCTCGCCGCTGGCCGGGCGCTTCATGCGTTTGAGCACGTCGGGGTGGCTGTGTTGCAGGGGAATGTCCAAGTAGGGCAGCACCTTGCCCGTGGCCATGAGCGGCACGATGTCGTCCACGCTGGGGTAGGGGTAGACGTAGTGCAAGCGCACCCAGGCGCCATAGGGCGCTGCAATCTCGCCCAAGGTGGCCACGAGGTCGAACATGCGGGTTTTGACGGGTTTGCCGTCCCAAAAGCCGGTGCGGTACTTCACGTCCACGCCATAGGCGGAAGTGTCTTGGCTGATCACCAGAAGCTCTTTGACGCCGCCTTCAAACAAGGCCCGTGCTTCATTGAGCACATCGCCAATCGGGCGCGACACCAGATCCCCACGCATGGACGGAATGATGCAAAAGGTGCAGCGGTGGTTGCAGCCTTCGCTGATCTTCAGGTAGGCATAGTGGCGCGGTGTGAGCTTGAGCCCGGCCACGCCAAAGGAATGCGGCACCAGGTCCAAAAATGGGTCGTGCGGCTTGGGCAGGTTCAGGTGGACGGCGTCCATCACCTCCTGGGTGGCGTGCGGGCCGGTCACAGCCAGCACCCGGGGGTGCATCTGGCGCACCATGTTGTTGCCCTGCGCGTCCGATTTGGCACCCAGGCAGCCGGTGACGATCACCCGGCCGTTCTCAGCCAGCGCCTCGCCAATCGTATCCAGGCTTTCGCGCACCGCGTCGTCAATAAAGCCGCAGGTGTTGACGATGACCAGGTCGGCGCCTTGGAAGGTTTTGGAGGTTTGGTAGCCCTCGGCGCTGAGCTGGGTGAGGATGAGTTCGGAGTCGGTCAGCGCCTTGGGGCAGCCTAGGCTGACAAAGCCGACTTTGGGCGCGGTGTTGGTGGGGGCGGTGAGGGGGGCAGCCTGGAGGGCGGTGGCGTCGTTCATCAGAGCCACTAGCGCTTGAGGCCAAAAGTGCCCAAAAACTGCTCGGTCTGTTTTTGCATTTGTTCCTGCATTTGCTGGAACACGGTGGTTCCCAGCACATTGGGCACCAGTGGCACTTGCAGGTCCATCAGGGTCTGTATGTTTTTCTCGATGTAGCCGCCCATCATCCCCTGCATGGCGTGGCCGTAAAAGCGGATGATGTTCGACAGCACGGGCGCAGTAAACATGGGCGACCCGTTAGCCTCTTCTTCCAAAATAATTTGCAGCAAGATACTGCGCGTCAGGTCTTCTGAAGACTTGGCGTCGACCACTGCGAACACTTCGTGCTGCATGACCAATTGCTTGATCTCCGCCAGGGTGATGTAGGTCGACGTGTGCGTGTCGTAGAGGCGCCGATTGGGGTATTTTTTGATCACGCGGCTGGGCAAATGAGGCGCGGCCTCGGCCTTTGCGTCCGGCGTGGCATCGGGCTGTGCGGTAGATTTTTTTTGTGGCATGGGCACTGGGGCTGTTTGGGGTGCGCGCGCAAGGCGTAATGCACCATTGTAGGCAGTAGGCTCAGTCCTGTGGTTTGGCCCGCAACTGCTTGGTGTTGGCGCGTTGGCTCTTGGTTTGTAGGCGCCGCTGTTTGGAGGCAAATGTGGGCTTGGTCGGGCGCCTTGGCTTAGGTGGTGTGGTCGCGCTGTTCACCCAGTCCTGAAGCCGCGCCATGGCATCCATCCTGTTTTGCTCTTGCGTGCGGTGGCTTTGCGCTTTGAGGATAAAGACACCCTCGGCGGTGACACGTTTATCCGGCAGGGCCAGCAAGCGCTGCTTGACGTCCTCAGGCAGGCTGGACGCCGGTACGTCAAAGCGCAGGTGGATTGCCGTAGACACCTTGTTTACGTTTTGCCCGCCTGCGCCTTGGGCGCGGATGGCGTTGAACTCAACTTGCGACTCGTCAATAACGATTGATTCAGGCATGCTCACCCCCGGCGTGCAGTTAAACTGCTACCACTTTGTATCCACACTGCATAGGAGTTCACCATGGCAAAAGGTCAGCAAAAAACCAATAAAGAGTCAAAAAAGCCCAAAAAAGATACCGCACCGCCCAAACCTTTGGCCGCAGGTGAGCCACCGGTTCGCGCCACCATCACCACCGCAGTGATCCCCCGCGGCAAGTTAAAAAACAAGTAAACACCCTGGCATATTGCAAAAAAGCGCACCTTTGGATGCGCTTTTTTTTGGTCTGGCAGGGGCGCGGCTGACCCAAGCTTACCGCTGCGCAAAAACCGTGTCGTATGTGGGCGGCTAGCGCCCGACCGGCGTGCAGCCAGAGTAGCGGATGTTCTCTTGGCCGCCTTTGGCCTGCGATACTTGAAGCCATGCAACTCCAAGAGATTCTTTACAGCCAAGGTTTTGGTACTCGGCGGGTCTGCGCAGGTCTGATTCAACAAGGCTTCGTGCAGGTTTACGGCGCCGATCAGGGCTTGACTGCCCTAGTTTGCAAGGACGCCAGCGCCGAGTTCACGCCGGAAGGCTTGCGCTTTCGGGTGCAGGGCGTGGACTGGCCGTATGTTGAAAAGGCCTATTTGCTGCTCAACAAGCCCGCAGGCACCGAATGCTCGCAAAAGCCGTCCACCTATCCCAGCATTTACACCTTGCTGCCTTCGCCCTTGCGGCTGCGACCGCAAAAAGCGGCGGTGCAGGGCGTGCAGGCGGTGGGGAGGCTGGACCAGGACACCACCGGCATGCTGCTGCTCACCGACGACGGCAAATTCATCCACCGCATGAGCTCGCCGCGCCACCATGTGCCCAAGGTGTACGAGGTGACGGTCAAACACCCTCTGGACGCCCGTCAGGTAGATCAGTTGCTCGCTGGTGTGGTGTTGGACGACGACCCCAAGCCGGTGCGTGCTGCCGCCTGCGAAGCAGTGTCCGAGTTTCACCTGCGTCTGACCCTGACCGAGGGCAAATACCACCAAGTCAAGCGCATGGTGGCGGCCGTTAGCAACCGGGTGGAAGGCTTGCACCGCTCCCGCATCGGTGGTCTGACCCTGCCATCGGGCTTAGCGCCAGGCCAATGGCGCTGGCTCAGCGCGGCTGATCTGGTGCTCGTTTCTGGGGTCTAAGGGCGCCAGCGCAAGGGAAAACCCGTGCCCGAGGGCTACACTCCCGGCTTGGACATCCGCCACCTCAATTAGGGTATTTGTGAACCTCTTGAATCGATTTATCGCCGCAGTTTGTTTTTCTTTGACTCTGGGAGCTGCGGCAGAGGAGCCGCCACCGCCGATATTTGTTCTCAATTCGCAAGACGCCAGCGTCAGCGTCATCGACCCGACCACCTGGAAAGAGACCCAGCGCTTTCACACCGGCAAAGAGCCGCACCACCTGTATCTGACGCCGGACGAAAAGTCGCTCATCATCGCCAACGCCTTGGGTGACTCGCTCTTGTTTGTAGACCCCAAAACGGCGATCGTTCAGCGCACGGTGCGCGGTATTTTGGACCCCTACCAGTTGCGTTTTTCCCCGGACATGAAATGGCTCGTCACCGTGGGCAACCGGCTCAACCACGTCGACCTGTACCGATGGAATGGCACAGATCTGACGCTTGCCAAGCGCATACCCACCGGCAAAACGCCCAGCCACGTCTGGATTGACAGCAAGAGCGCTACCGCCTACGTCAGCATGCAAGAAAGCGATGAGCTGGTGGCCATTGACTTGGCGACTGAGACCATCAAGTGGCGCTTCAAAACAGGCTCTTTGCCCGCCGACGTGTTTGGGACGCCGGACGACAAGCTGCTGTTGGTGGGCATGACGGGCGGCACCGGCGTGGAGGTGTACGACATAAGTGGCAAAGCCCCCAAGCTGGTCAAAACCATACCCACTGGTGCTGGCGCCCACGCTTTTCGCAGCATGGGCGACAAGCGCCACGTGCTCGTGAGCAACCGGGTGGCCAACACCATCAGCAAAATTGATTTTCAGACCCTCGCAGTGGTTGACCAGTTCCCCGCCCCGGGAGGGCCAGACTGCATGGATCTTTCAGCGGATGGGCGGTTTATCTATGTAGCGTCCCGCTGGATCAAAAAGCTCACCGTAATCGATACGCAAACGCGCAAAGTGGCACGACAAGTGACCGTGGGCAAGTCCCCGCATGGCGTGTGGACACTGGACCACGCGCCGCGTTAATGCGGGTCCTTCAACAAAGTTCCCCATGGAGACGATAGGCCGCACTCCACCGCGCTTGGCGTGCCTGTGCTTGCTACTGGCAGTGGTGGCGCCCTCTTTTGCGGCGACCGACGCTGCGCCTGCGTCATGCCACAAGCCGATTTACTTGACCTTTGACACCGGCCACATGGAAGTAGCCCCCCTGATTGCCGAGGTGCTGGCGCACCACCAGGTCAAGGTGACGTTTTTCGCCGCCAACGAGACCACCAAGGCTGGCGACGGCAGCCTGGGAACTCACTGGGCGCCGTGGTGGCGGGCGCGCGCTGCGGAGGGTCACGCCTTTGCGTCCCACACTTTGGACCACGTGTACTGGCGTTCAGACCTGGCCGTTGGCGCGGATGGATTGCCACAGTTTCGAATGCAGCCGTCTGCAGGTGCGGCGGCCGGTCAACTGGCGAATTTCACAGCGCCCCAGTACTGCAGCCAAATCAAGCAGTCTGCGGACCGGCTGCAAGAACTTACTGGGCAAGCCAGTCTGCCCCTTTTTCGTGCGCCCGGTGGCAAGACCTCGCCCGCACTGCTGGCTGCGGCCAAAGCCTGTGGTTACGCCCATGTGGGTTGGGCAGACGCCGGTTTTTTGGGTGACGAACTCCCCAGCGACAAATACCCCAACCAGGTGTTGTTGAACAAGGCACTTCGCGATGTGCGCAGCGGCGACATTTTGATGGCCCATCTAGGCATCTGGTCGCGTAAAGACCCATGGGCGCCCACCGTGCTGGAGCCGCTGATCGTTGGTTTGCAGGCCAAGGGTTTTTGCTTTGAAACCTTGCGTAGCCACCCCACCTACCGGGGCTGGATTGCCCAACATAAGGGCTGACCGTGGACGCTTTGTTGGAGCTTTTTTCGCAAGCTCAGAGCGGGTTGTTTGAAGCGCTGGTGCAGCCGGCCATGTTTGGCTTGGGTGTCGCCGGATTTTTGGATCAAGGCTATGCGGGGACCGGTTGGTTTCTTGTCGGCCTTTTGCAACTGGTGGTGATCGTCTTGGTGATTGGTCCGCTGCAGCGGTGGCGGCCAGTGGACGCGGTCAGCGACCAGGCCACGGTGCGCACCGATATCTTGTACACGCTCATCCACCGTCTGGGCCTGTTCCGATTGGTGCTTTTTTTCACACTGGAGCCCATGGTAGACAGCGCCATGGGTGTCCTGCGCGTGCAGGGCCTTCGCACCTTGCAGCTCGACGACCTGTGGCCTGGCCTCACCGACAACCCGTGGGTCAGCATGCTGATTTACCTGCTGGTCTTTGATTTTTTGAATTATTGGTACCACCGCGCCCAACACCACTTCGGCTGGTGGTGGCAACTGCACTCCTTGCACCACGCCCAGCGCCAGATGACGATGTGGAGCGACAACCGCAACCACCTCCTTGACGACCTCTTGCACGACCTGTTTTTCGCCGCGACGGCCCTTGCGATTGGCGTGGCACCCGGGCAGTTTGTCGCCATTGTGGCCTTCACCCAGCTAAGCGAGAGCCTGCAACACGCTAACTTGCGTGTGTGGTTTGGTTCCGTCGGTGAGAGGTTGTGGGTCAGCCCGCGCTTTCACCGCTTGCACCACAGTGTGGGCATTGGGCACGAAACCGCGCCCCCCCGCGCCGGCGATACCAAGGCCGTACTGGGTGGTCACAACTTTGGCGTGCTGTTCCCATGGTGGGACATGCTTTTTGGCACGGCCGATTTCTCGCTGCGCTTTGATCCCACGGGCGTGCGCAACCAGGTGGAGCAGGGGGTGGATTACGGGCGGGGTTTCTGGTCGCAACAGTGGCGCGGCTTGCAGCGTTTGTGGTCACCACCATGAAGCTTATGGTTTCCTCATTTTGGCGAGCGGCTGTGTATTGCCTGCATCCGCGCGTCATCGCTTTGTCTCTTGTACCCGTGCTCGTGCTGATGGCTGGTAGCGCTGTTTTGGCACATTTTTTTTGGCAACCTGCCACTGCCGCACTTTCTGGGGTTTTGGAATCTTCGGTGGCCCTGGCTACCGTCTGGGCCTGGTTTGACGCGGTGGGCTTAGGCGGCGTGAAAAGCATGCTGGCACCCGTGCTCTTGCTGTTGGTGCTGACGCCCCTGATGGTGGTGGTGACGCTGGTGAGTGTCTCGCTGCTGATGGCGCCTGCGCTGGTGCGCCTGGTGGCGCTGCGGCGTTTCCCTGCACTGACGCAGCATCATGGCGCATCATTTCTCGCCAGTGCAGGGTGGGCGCTGGGCTCGTCCTTGTTGGCGCTGGGGGCCATGGTGATTTCGCTGCCGATGTGGATCGTTCCGCCTTTGGTGTTGGTGCTGCCGCCGCTGATTTGGGGCTGGCTTACATGCCGCGTGATGGCTTTTGACGCTCTTGCAGCACACGCCAGTGCCCATGAGCGACGCACGGTGATGCAAACCCACGGCAGTTCTTTGTTGGCTATGGGACTGGTGGTTGGCCTGATGGGCGCAGCACCAAGTTTGCTATGGTCGGTGGGTCTGATGGCAATTGCCATGGCGCCGCTCCTCGTGCCCTTGTCGGTTTGGGCCTACGCTCTTGTCTTTGTTTTTTCATCGTTGTGGTTTGCCCATTTTTGCCTGGAGGCGCTGCAGTCGCTGCGGGGTGGATTGCCCTTGGCGGACGAAGCGGTGCTGGCGGCTGCCCCAGCGACAGGCCCATTTGCCATACCAAGCCAAGCTGGCGAACCCACAGGAGGCGTATGAACTTTGGCGTAATCATCATTGGTGACGAAATTTTGTCTGGCAAGCGTGCGGATAAGCACCTCGCCCAAGCCATTAGCCTGCTTGGCGCCCGCGGTTTGCAATTGGCCTATGCCCATTACGTGGGCGATGACCCTGCGCGCATCACAGCAACATTGGTCGCGGCTTTTGCCAGTGGCGATGTGGTGTTTTCCTTTGGTGGCATCGGTGCTACTCCCGACGACCACACCCGTCAGTGCGCCGCTCGCGCATTGGGCAGCGATCTGGTTCTGCATCCGCAGGCCCGAGACCTTATTTGGGAACGCATGCAAGACATTGCCCGTGAAAACGGCCAGCCCTTCGATCCCGATCGGCAGGACAACCAGCACCGGCTCAATATGGGCATGTTCCCGCTGGGCGCGAGCATTATCCCCAATCCGTACAACAAAATTGCCGGGTTTACTTGCCGTGGCGCGCATGGCGGTGCGGTTCACTTTGTGCCGGGCTTCCCCGTGATGGCTTGGCCGATGGTCGAGTGGGTTCTTGATGCGCAGTACGCGTATTGCTTTAACCGCGTGGCATGGATGGAAAAGTCTGTGATCGTGATGGGTGCCATGGAGGCCACGCTCACCCCTTTGATGGAAGAGATTGAACGCACCCACGCGGTCAAGGTGTTTAGCCTGCCTAGCGTGGATCATCCGGACTATGGCCGCCACATCGAACTTGGTGTTAAAGGTGATGCTGCGGTGGTGGACAAGGCTTTTGAGGCGCTGCGCTGCGGGCTAGAGGGCTTCGAATGCGATTTAGGCCCCGAAATAGTGCGAGCCGCTGCTTAGCACCAAGGACGCCAAATAAATGCACCGTATTGGTGCTTAAATTTAGGTTCAGATCTGTCCCGGGGGCCTCTTTGGTGGTGCGGAGCCGAAAACTGCGCCTTCTCAGGGCAAAATAGCGCCTGATTGATGGATTCGCAGCGCCCGCAGTTTTGGCATAAAAGCTGCGTGGAAAAACCATCAACACTTTTTTATAACCGTGCAACAGGAGTATTTGATGGCC
>CANHZG010000039.1 GCA_947464995.1 Comamonadaceae bacterium
CGATCAGCTCGCGCAGCATCACTTTCTCAGTCGCGTTCATACCAGCGGCCGGCTCGTCGAGCGCAATGAGCTGCGGGTCGGTGGCTAAGGCACGGGCAATCTCTAAGCGACGCTGGTCGCCGTAGCTCAGGGTTCGGGCCTTGTAGTCGGCAAATTTTCCGATGCCCACGTAGTCCAGTAGCTCGTGCGCGCGCTGGGCGATGGCGGCTTCTTCGGTCTTGAAGGCAGAGGTGCGGAACATGGCGCCTATCAGGCCCGAATGGGTGCGGATGTGGCGCCCGACCATTACGTTTTCAAGTGCCGTCATTTCGGCAAACAGGCGAATGTTTTGAAACGTACGCGCGATACCCGCCTTGGCCACCGTGTGCACCGCCGTAGGTTGGTAGGTCTTGCCCGCCAGTTCGAACGAGCCACTATCGGGCGTGTACAAACCCGTCAAGACGTTGAAAAACGTGGTTTTACCAGCGCCGTTGGGGCCGATGAGGCCATAGACTTGGCCGCGCTCGATCTTGATGCCCACATCGCTCAGCGCCTGCAGACCGCCAAAACGCTTGGATACGCCGGAGACGTTGAGGACGGTGTCTTTGTTTTTTGGATTTTTGGTGTCTGTCATGGTCGATCCAATCAGGCTTTGGCCGCCGGGGGCAATGATTTGCCATGTTCGGGCGTGGGCCACAGGCCGCGCGGACGCATAAGCATCACCGTCACCATCGCCAAGGCGATCAGCAGTTGGCGCAAGATGGAAGCGTCGAGCCGCCCACCGGTCATGCTCTGCAGCGGCCCGGCCACATAGCGCAGCACCTCGGGCAAAGCAGATAAAAGCACCGCGCCCAAAATCACGCCAGGCAAGTGGCCCACGCCGCCAAGGACCACCATAGCCACAATCATCACGGACTCCATCAAGCTGAAGGATTCGGGCGAGATGAACCCCTGAAAAGAAGCGAACAGCGCGCCCGAGACGCCGCCAAAGGTGGCGCCCATGCCGAAGGCGGTGAGCTTGAGGTTGCGGGTGTTGATGCCCATGGCCTTGGCCGCAATCTCGTCTTCGCGAATAGCCATCCAGGCCCTGCCAATGCGCGAGAGCTCCAGCCGGTGCGATATCAGCACGCTCAAAAGCACCATCGATAGGAAAAGGTAGTAGTACAGCGAAACGGATGCAAATTCAAACCCTCCCATCACCAGCTTCTTGCCCAAATCAAAGCCAAAGAAATGCAGCGAGTCGATTTGACTGACCCCCTTGGGGCCGTTGGTGATGTTGATGGGGTTGTCCAAGTTGTTCAAAAACACGCGGATGATTTCGCCAAAGCCCAGCGTCACAATGGCCAAATAGTCGCCGCGCAGACGCAGGGTGGGTGCGCCCAGCAACACACCCAATATGCCGGCCAGACCAGCCGCCAAGGGCAAGGCCACCCAGATGGGCGAATGCAGGCCCTGCGGAAACATAGCCAATAGGGCGGGGAAAGTCTCGGCGAGCTGCGGCGAGTTCAACAGGCCGTAGGAATAAGCGCCAATGGCAAAAAAGGCCACGTAGCCCAGATCAAGCAAACCAGCGTAACCCACCACGATGTTCAGGCCCAAGGCCAGCAGCACGTACAGCAGGGCCATATCAGCGATACGCACCCAGGCGTTACCAAACTGTTGCAAGCCCATGGGCAGCAACAGCAAGGCCAGCGCGGCCAGCGCGATGAAGAAGAATTTTTGTTGTTGTTTCATGGGTCTCTCCTTAGGCGCGGTCGGCCACGCGTTCGCCCAGCAGACCCGAGGGGCGCAAGGTCAGCACCACAATAAGGACGATGAAGGCAAAAATATCCGAGTAATGGCTGCCCAAAACGCCGCCGGTCAGCTCGCCGATGTAGCCCGCGCCGATCGACTCGATCAAACCCAGCAAAATCGCCCCCACCACCGCTCCTGCCAGGTTTCCGATACCACCGAACACCGCCGCCGTAAAGGCTTTGAGGCCCGGCAAAAAGCCCATGGCGTGCTGCGCCGTGCCATAGTTGGACGCGTACATCACGCCGGCAATAGCGGCCAACACAGCGCCAATCACAAAAGTGGCAGAAATCACCACATCCGGCTTAACGCCCATGAGGCCCGCCACGCGCGGATTCTCGGCCGTTGCGCGCATGGCGCGGCCTAACTTGGTGTAATTCACCAGCCACATCAGCACCGCCAGGGACACGGCCGTAAAGCCCAAAATCATGACCTGAGTGGGCGTGATGACCGCGCCCGCAATGTCAATCGGTGTGTTGGGCAGCAACGTGGGGTATGACTTGTAGTTGGGCTTCCAGATGATCATGGCCAGCGTTTGCAGCAAGATCGACATGCCGATGGCGGTAATCAGGGGTGCGAGCTTGGGGCTGTTGCGCAGGGGCCGGTAGGCCACCTTCTCGATCACGAAGTTCAGCGAGGCCGCCACAACGCACGCAATCAGCAGGGCGATGATCAAAATCACAAAACCGGGCGTGCCGGGCATGGACTCTTTCATCAGCCCGATGATCGTCCAACTGGTCAGGGCCCCCACCATCATCACCTCGCCGTGGGCGAAGTTGATCAGGTTGATGATGCCGTACACCATGGTGTAACCCAAGGCGATAAGCGCATACATGCTGCCCAGTACCAGGCCATTAATGACCTGCTGTATAAAAATATCCATTACAAACCTTTTGCGAAGTTCTTGTGTTTGAACCAATGTGGCCGCGAACACGGGTGGCGTCACGCCTTTGATAGCAATAAACCGGCCAGTCCCCATGGATTGCGGGGCAACGGTTCACGCAGGTGACGATTTTAGCCACGAGCCGCACTGCGGTGGCGCCTCAGCGGCGCGGGTTTACCCTCCACAGTCTGCATATCGGCACCATGAACGCGCTTGGTCGCGGCCCAAACCGGTGTGCACCACGCTGCAGTTCTGGCGCATGCCAATAAGCCGTCCCTAGCGCCGCCGCACGTAGTGCTGATAGCTCTCAATCCAATCCTTGGCCATGGCCTGCTGTGCTTGCCGCAATGGGAGTAGGCCAGCACACACCATGCGGTGCAAAACGCCCTCAAGTTGGTCTTTTTCACGTGCCGACCACCGGCCCTGGCGGGGCTGTGGCCACAGGTTGTTGGTGTCGCTGGCAGCGCCTCCGATGCTCAAGGCGATCAGGTGATCCTCCTCGTATTGCCTTGGATTGCGGTCTTCGTAGCCATACCGCGCCAATTGCAGCTTTTTCAATCGGTCGGTGTAGTTGGAGTGGGGCCGGATGGTCTTGGTGTAGCCCCGAGCACAAATGGTGGTGGCAATGGTGTCTGGGTTGACCTCAGGGTTCAACGCCCCGGGGGTGATCAGTGGGTCGGGCAGCCCGTCCGCACAGGCGCCCACCCACGCCCAGACCATCACCAGCAAAATCGGTAAATTTGTGTTTTTTATCGACATAAACGTGATATTTGCACAAATTCGTGCAATCGCACCGATTAAATCTGCCTGAGTCCGCGCTTGGGTGCGACGCGATCAAACCCCAAGGGGTCCGGGAACTGCCAGGGCCTAAGGGTTAGCCCCAACTTTCCATCAAATACCATCACGCAATTTTTTGAAGACGAAGCCACTCCCTCGATAGAATCCCCCTAAACGACTGTTGACAGATCAACTTCCATCAACCCGCCCCAAGGAGACAACACCATGAGCGACAGCCTGGGCTTCGAACCAGACGCAGCGGTGCGTTGCAGGGAGTTCCGCATCGGCGCCATCGGTGCAGGCTTCATCATGGCCGACGTGCAGTTGGCCGCTTACCATGATGCCGGCTTCCCGGTCTGTGCGATTGCCTCGCGTACGCCAGCGAAGGCCGCAGCGGTTGCAGAGCGCTGGGGTATTCAAACCGTGCACAACACGCCCGAGGAACTAATCCGCGACTCCCAGGTCGAGATCGTAGATATCGCATTTCCGCCAGATCAGCAGCCGGCGCTGATTCGCCTGGCGCTGCAGCAGCCGCACGTCAAGGCCATCCTGGCGCAAAAGCCGCTGGCACTGGACCTGGCCACGGCGCGCGCGCTGGCGGCCGAGGCCAAGCAGGCCGGCAAGCCCCTTTCGGTGAACCAGAACATGCGCTTTGATCAGTCCATCCGCGTGCTCAAGCAACTGCTAGTGCGCGGCGACCTAGGCGAGCCGGTGCTGGCGACGATCGAGATGCGGGCCGTGCCCCATTGGCAGGAGTTTTTGCAAAAGTACGGCCGGTTGACCTTGGCCAATATGAGCGTGCACCACCTTGACGCGCTGCGCTTTCTTTTCGGTGAGCCGCAAGACATTTACACCGCGGCGCGCACGGATCCACGCACCGGCTTCGCGCACAACGACGGCATCGTTTGCTCGACGCTGCGCTTCAAGAGCGGCCTGCTCGCCACGAGCATGGAGGACGTGTGGAGCGGCCCGACCGACCCCGGCTTCGAGTCCGACATCTTTATCAAGTGGCGCGTCGAAGGCACCGAAGGCTTAGCCCAGGGCACGCTTGGCTGGCCTGACTACCCGACCGGCAGCCCCAGCACGCTGCGCTATTGCTCTAAGCACGCCACCGCCGGTCAATGGGTGCAGCCGACCTGGGACACACGCTGGTTCCCGCAGGCCTTTGCCGGCGTAATGGAGCAGTTGCAATGGGCCGTCAAGACCGGCTCAGAACCGTTGTTGTCGGTGGCCGACAACGTGAAAACCATGGCCTTGGTCGAGGCGGGCTACCGCTCGATCGAGGAGCGGCGCGCAGTGGCATTGTCGGAATACGCCGACACGGCAAGTTAAACCTTTCACCCCCTTAAACACAACCGGAGACAAGCATGATTCAATTGGGCATCTTCAGCGGATATTTTCCTTACGCACTGGAAGAGTCGGCGCGGCGCATTAGGTCGCACGGCTTCAATACCGTGCAGCTCGATCTGGCGTTCAAGGACATGGACCTCGCGACCCCCGAATCGATCACGAAGGCGAAATGCAACCACATACGTGACACCTTTCGCGAGCACAACCTACCGGTCAGCTGCGTCTCGGGCTACACCAACATCTGCCACCCGGACCGCACCGAGCGCACCAAGCGCAACAACTACCTGAAGGCCATCCTGCGCCACGCCCGCGACTGCGGTTCACCCTACGTCATCAGCGAGACCGGCACCGTCAACCCGGAAAGCGATTGGAGCAGCCACCCCGACAACAAGTCGGAACGCACCTACGAAGACTGCGTTTCGGTGGTGCGCGAACTGGCCCAAGAAGCCTACGACCATGGCGCGATGTTTCTGTTGGAGACTTATGTGAACAACATCATCGGCTCGGTCGAAGAAACGCTGCGCCTGTTCTCGGATGTAAACCACCCGGGCCTGGGCCTTCTGATGGACCCGACCAATTACTTTGAGACCCACAACATCGACGCGATGGACGGCGTGCTAAACCAGATGTTCGATGCGCTGAGCGACAAAATCCGTATCGCCCATGCAAAGGACGTCATGCGCAACAGCGGCAGCGACAAGTCGGAAAAGTTCGCAGACATCGATGCGTCCGATGCCCACGCTTTTCGCGGTGTCGGTGAGATCGAGCTGCCAGCACCCGGCCTGGGCGTGTTGAACTACAGCCTGTACCTCAAGCGCCTGGCCAAACACCACCCGAACATCCCGATCATCATCGAACACCTCGACGAGGCTGATGTGCCGCGCGCGAAGAAGTTTCTCGACAAAAAGCTAGCCGAGGTCGGTGCTTGACCCAGCTCTTTGGCCGCAGCCACTCGCGCCGCGAACTCGCGGCGCGGGCCGGTTCGCTCGCACAGTTTGCAGGCGTGCAGCTGAGTACGCTGGGAGACGGTGTCGAGCGCGGCATTCGCTGCCTCGAATTTCGCACCGGCACCGGATTTAGCTTTCGGGTGCTGGTGGACCGGGCCATGGACGTCGGCGCCTGCGAGTACAAAGGCGCGGCGATCGGCTGGCAATCGCCCACCGGCTTTCGCCATCCCGGACTGCACGAGTATTCCGATGAAGGCGGCTTGTCGTGGTTGCGCTCTTTCTCGGGCCTGATCGTCACCGGGGGCCTGGACCACACCTTGTTCATGGACCGCGACACGGCGGACCACTACCACTACACGCCGCGGCCTGCGGTGGATAGTTCGCTGCATGGCCGCATTGCCAACATCCCGGCGCGCCTTACCGGTTATGGCGAGCGTTGGGACGGCGACGAGTGCGTGCTGTGGTGCGAAGGCGTAGTGCAACAAGCAACGGTGTTCGGAGAAGACCTGCACCTGGTGCGGCGCTATGAAGCGCGCGTGGGTGAGTCGGCGTTTACGCTGCACGACCGGGTGGTAAACCACGGCTTCTACCGCACCCCGCACATGTTTCTGTACCACATCAATGTCGGCCACCCGGTGCTTGACGAAGGCAGCCGCTATGTCGCCCCAGTTCGCCATACGCCTTGGGCAGCGCATGCCGCCGCATTGCAGGCACAGCAGGTCGGCTACCGCACCCAAAGTGCGCCCAAGCCGAACTTCCACGAGCAGGTATTCGAGCATGCGATGGCCGCCGACGCGCAAGGCAAGATCCCGGTCGGTTTGGTGAACCCAGGGTTCGATGGCGGTCGCGGCATCGGCTTCACGGTCGAGGTGAACCGCGACGAGTTTCCGTACCAGTTCCAATGGCAGAACTACCAAGAGGGTCAGTACGCCATGGGCATCGAACCCAGCACCAACCATGTGCTGGGCAAACCGTTCGCCAAGACCCGCGATGAACTGCGCTGGCTCGAACATGGCGAAGAACGGCGCTACACCACACGTTTCGGCGTGCTCGATGGCAGCGCCGAGATTCAGGCCTTCGAGCGCCGTGTTCAAGCCATTTGCGCCCAACCAGCCCAAGAGTTCCCGCCCGTCACGGGGCGTTGGGATGACTGAAATCGCCTCGGTGGTGCCCGCCTCCGGCCACGGCCGCACGCGGGTGACCGACATCGCCCGGCTTTCGGGCTTATCCACGGCCACCGTGGACCGGGTATTGAACCAGCGCAAAGGCGTGCGCCCGGCGACGGTGCAACGGGTGCTCAAGGTGGCTGCCGAGCTGGAATACCTGCCCGAGCAGGACCTATACAACATGATCCGGCCGCGGCCGATGCAGCTCACCTTCCTTTTGCCTGCTGGCATCAACCGCTTTATCGGCATGCTGGGCGACTACATCGAGATCAACGAGGAGCAGTTCGCGCCCTTCAATGTCCAGTGCCGGCGCCAGGTGGTCGAGGGTTTTGACCCGAAGGTGCTGGCCGAGAACCTTCTGCACTATGGCCGACGCACCGAAGGCATCGCTTTCATCGCCCTCGAACACCCACTGGTGCGGGAGGCCGTAAACACCCTTGTGGATGAAGGCATACCGGTTCTGACATTGGTGTCCGACCTATCGAACTCGAAGCGTGCGGCGTACGTGGGGGTCGACAACCGGGCCGCCGGGCGCACTGCCGGTTTCTTTCTGGGCCGCTTCCTAGGTCAGCAGCGCGGCAAGGTGGCGATGATCGCTGGCAGCCTGAGCTACCGCGGTCACGAAGAACGCGAGTTGGGCTTTCTGCAGCTGTTACAGGAGGTGTTTCCGAACCTGCAGGTGCTCGACCTGCGCGAGGGTCAGGACGACCCAAACAAGAACTACCAGCAGACCCGTGCGCTGCTGGCCCAACACCCGGACCTGATCGGCATTTACAACATCGGCGGGGCGTCCGACGGGGTGGCGCGGGCCATCAAGGAAGCTGATCTCAAACACCGCGTGATGTTTATCGGCCACGAGCTAACGCCCGACACACGGGGTTTGCTGATCGACGGCACGATGGACGCCGTGATCAACCAAAACGCCCAGATAGAAATCATGAACTGCGTGCGCATCTTTGCCAACCTGCGCGAGGGCAAGGCGCCGCTGGCTGGGATAGAAGCCGTGCGCGTGGGCGTCATCGTGCGCGAGAACCTGCCCTGAGCACCGGGCCAGAACACGAACACCAACAACAAGGCAGAACCTGATGAACATGAACGGCAAAAAAATGCTGATTACCGGCGCGGCTGGCGGCCTAGGAAGCACCGTCAGCTGGGCCTTCGCCCGCGCCGGCGCTACGGTCTACGCACTCGACCACGACGCCGAGAAGGGAAACCGTCTGTTGGCGCTGGGTAGCGCGGAGTCGCCCGAGTGCATCGCCCGCATGCACTTCGTGCGCGGCGACCTGTCCGACCTGTCGACTCTGCGAACACAACTCGACGCCCTGATGGTGCAGGCCGATGGCATTGACGTGTTGATCAACAACGCGGCCATCTACCCGTCCAAGCCGATCGAGGCTTACAGCATCGAAGAGCACCAGTTGGTGCAACGCGTAAACGCCGATGCTGCGCTGGTCTGCGTGCAAGCGGCGCTGCCGTTCATGAAACGCCGGCAGACCGGGCGCATCATCAACGTGCTGAGCATCACGCTACACGGTGGGTGGGCCGATCTGCTGCCCTACGTGACCTCAAAGGGCGCACTACTGGGTATGACGCGGGCACTGGCGCGCGAGCTAGGACGCGATGGCATTACCGTGAACGCGGTCAGCCCAGGCGCCTTCCCCACCGATGCCGAAAAAATCCACCCCGACCCCGAGGGCTACCAGCGCTTCGTGCTTGACCACCAGGCGATCAAACGCCGTGGTCGGCCGCAGGACATTGCCGATGCGATGCTGTTCCTGGCGTCCGAGCAGGCCAGTTTCATGACCGGCCAGACCCTGAACGTCGACGGTGGTTGGGTGATGGATTGAGATTGCCATTTTTTAATTTAGGACAGATACAAGCCCATGACCCCACGTTCCATTCTTCAAGGCTACCGCGTGCTCGACTGCTCGATCGCCATGGCCGGTCCGTTCGCCGCGCAACGCCTGGGCGACCTCGGCGCCGATGTGATCAAGGTCGAGCCAGTGGGCGGCGAATGGCAGCGCCACATGCCTGCCGGCGGTGCCACAGGGAAACGCATTAATGCCTCCTTTATCTCACTGAACCGCAACAAGCGCAGCCTCGCAATCGATCTGAAGGCGACCGAAGGCAAGGCACTTTTGGCTGATCTGGTGAAGAATTCCGATGTGTTCTTGCAGAACTACCGCCCCGGCGTGGCTGAGCGGCTGGGTGTGGACTACAAGACGCTGGCGGCCATCAACCCCAAGCTGGTCTACGTCTCGATATCGGGGTATGGCGAAGACGGGCCCTACAAGAACCGACCCGGGCAAGACCTGCTGTTGCAGGCCATGAGCGGCGCGATGATGTCGGCGGGGCGCGACGGCGACCCACCCATGCCGGCTGGCCAGTACCTGGTCGACGCCGTGACCGCGTCCACTGCCTTCGAAGGCGTGCTGGCAGCGCTGCTGCACCGCGAACGCACCGGAGAGGGCCAACTGGTACAGGTCAATATGCTCGACGCGATCGTGGCATTGCAGATGCAGGAGTTCTCGGTCCACACGGTGGGAGGTAAACCGCAGCAGCGCTCGCAGGAGCCGCATGCGCATGTCTACATCCGAGCGCCCTACGGCGTCTTCGCCAGTTCCGATGGCTACCTTGCGCTGGCCTTCCCGCCGCTGGGCAAACTGGCCGCCATCATCGACGCGCCGCTTCTCGCGACGATGAACGACCAGACTGACACGTTCACGCGCCGCGACGAGATCTTTGCAATCACCAGGGACCGCCTGAAGACGCAAACCAACGCCCACTGGCTCACGGCCTTCGATGCGCAAGACATCTGGGCCGCTCCGGTGCTCGGATATGCCGACGTGTTAGCCGACCCGCAGATCGCACACAACGGCACCTTTGTCGAGTACGAACACCCGACCGAAGGGCGGGTCAAGACGCCGGGCTTTCCGATCCGCTTTTCCAAGACGCCCTCGCGCGTGGAGCGCGGTGCGCCGATCACGGGCCAGCACAGCCGCGAACTGCTGCGCGAGCTCGGCCTGAGCGACGCGCAGATTACGGAGCTGATCGAACGCAAGGTGATCGGGGAGCAGACGCTTTGAATCCGGCACCGGTGTACCGGGGCCTGACCTGGGACCACCCGCGCGGCTACGCAGCACTCGAAGAAGCCGCGTCACAGGCGCGCTCGCGCGGCGAGATCGACATCACCTGGGAGCGACAGCCGCTCGAAGGCTTCGAGTCCAGCGCCATCGATGAACTGGCCGAACGCTACGACCTGATCGTGCTTGACCACCCGCATGTCGGCGATGCGGTGGCCGCCCAGTGCCTGCGGCCGCTGGACCAATGCTTCGATGCGGACCAACTGGGCGCGTGGTGCGCCGCCAGCGTCGGCCACAGCTTTGACAGCTACCACTTGGCCGGCCACCAATGGGCTTTGCCGCTCGACGCCGCGACACAGGTGGCCGCCCTGCGTGCCGACCGCATCGAAGGGCCGGTGCCAGATACCTGGCTCGATGTGCTGGCGCTGGCCAGGCGCCAGCCGGTCGGCCTGTCCTTGGCCGGGCCGCACGCGATGTTGAGCCTGTTTAGCATCGCCGCAGCACACGGTGCGAGGCCCGCCTCCGACGATCCGGACACACTCTTTAGTGGTGACGGTGCAGGCGCGGCCTGGGCGCTGTTGCGCGAGCTGCATGCTGTTGCCGATGCCCGCCATGCGGCACTGAACCCGATTGGCCTGTTGGGCGCGATGGCGCGACCCGATGGCGTGGTGTATTGCCCGCTGGTCTACGGTTATGTCAACTACACGGTGGCCCATAACGGCGGCGCAGCGCTGCGCTTTGCCGAGGCTCCAGCCGGGCCAACGGGTCAACGCGGCTCGACCCTGGGCGGCACCGGCGTGGCGGTGTCAAGCCGCGCCGCGTGGACCCCGGCGCTGCGCGACCACCTCACATGGCTGATGAGTCCGACCGTGCAGGCCGGCCTGATCCCACAGCACCAGGGCCAGCCCAGTGCCCGCGCGGCCTGGGAAGACGAAACAGTAAACGCCAGCCGGGGCGGCTTTTTCCAGCGCACGCGCCAGACCACCGAGCAGGCGCTCGTGCGGCCGCGCCACGCTGGCTACATCGCTTTCCAGACAGCGGCCTCCGCCGCAGTGCGTCAGGCGCTGGCAGACCGAGCGAGTGCCACCAACGTGCTCGCCACATTGCAGGCATTGCACGAGCGCCACCACCAGGCGGGCGCACCCGCCTGATCCATCCGAACACTTGCAAGAAAGCCCGCCATGTCCAACACTGTCATATTTGAGTTGAACGACCGCATCGCCACGATAACGCTCAACCGTCCCGAGAAACTCAACACCGTCACGCCAGAGATGGCACAGGCGCTGACCGCCCATGTGCACGAGGTCAATGCGCGCAGCGACGTGCTCGCGCTCGTGCTCACCGGTACCGGCGACAAGGCCTTCTGCGCTGGCAGCGACATCGCAGAGCTGGACACCTACGACTCACCCTGGGAATTTCGCAACCGGGCCGACTACTGCGACGCGATCCGGGCGCTGCGCAAGCCGGTGATTTGTGCGATCAACGGCTATGCGCTGGGTGGCGGCCTGGAAACTGCCATGGCGTGCGACATCCGCATCGCCGCCGACCATGCGCGGCTTGGCGCGCCAGAGGTCAAACTCGGCTGGATCGGCGGGGGCGGTATGAGCTACCAGCTGGCGCACAGCATCGGCCCGTCGAACGCCGCACTGATGGTGATGGGTGGTGACCCCATTAGCGCCCAGCAGGCCTTGCAATGGGGTTTGGTCAGTGAGTTGCACCCCGCTGGCGAGCTGCAGGCGCGCGCGCGGCAGATCGCGCTGCTGCTGGCACAACGCCCGCCGATCGCGGTGCAGACCGCCAAGGCCAACCTGCGTGCCGCGTACGCGATGCCGCTGGACACGGCTATCCAGTACGAGCGTGACTTGCAAACCATCTGCTTTGCCACCGAGGATGCGCACGAAGGACGCGCAGCGTTCAAGGGCAAGCGTCCCGGCGTTTTCAAGGGCCGCTAAGGCCTACCGGCAGCCGACACTCCACCGCATTGAGGAATTGCATGACACGCTCTATAACGCTCGCCCAAACACTGCCGCAGGACGCCGCAGACGCCTTGCTGGTTGGCAGGGCCTGGGTGCCCGGCGCACGCGGTGGGCCCACGCTGGTCGCAGTTGCGGCGGACCAGCTCATCGATATCAGCAGCCTCGCGCCGACCATGGGCGCCCTGCTCACCCTGCCCGATGCAGCGCAATCCGTGCGCAGCGCCCTGCAGGACGCAAAGTGCCCGGCGCTCGGCGCGCTCGACGACTGGCTGGCATCGACTTGCAGCCACGGGCCGAACCCAGAGCATCCTCACTTGCTGGCACCGAATGACATTCAGGTTGTGAAGGCGGCCGGCGTCACCTTCGCGGCCAGCATGGTCGAGCGTGTGATCGAGGAAAAGACGCGGGGTGACGCCGCGCAGGCCGACGCGGTGCGCCGTCAGGTGGCGGCCGAGGTGGGCGACAACCTGGCGGCCATCCGCCCTGGCTCGCCGCAGGCAATGCAACTCAAGCAAGTGCTAATCGCGCAAAACCTGTGGTCGCAGTACCTGGAGGTGGGCATCGGACCGGATGCAGAGATCTTCACCAAGGCAGCGCCGCTGGCCTCGGTGGGTACGGGCGTGCAAGTCGGGTTGCACCCAGGGTCGAAATGGAACAACCCGGAGCCCGAAATCGTGCTGGCAGTGTCGCCAGCCGGGCAGATTGTGGGTGCCGCGCTCGGTAACGATGTAAACCTGCGTGATTTTGAAGGCCGCAGTGCGCTGCTGCTGGGCAAGGCCAAGGACAACAACGGCTCCTGCGCGATCGGGCCCTTCATTCGCTTGTTCGATAACAGCTTCGGCCTTGACGACGTGCGAAGCGCGGTCATCGAATTGACGGTTCGTGGCGAGGGCGGCTATGTGCTGACCGGGTCGAGTTCGATGGCCTTCATCAGCCGCGACCCACTCGAACTGGTGGGCCACGCAATGGGCGCGCACCACCAGTATCCGGACGGCATCATGCTGTTTTGCGGCACGATGTTCGCGCCAGTAGAAGACCGGGACGGCCCGGGACTGGGCTTTACGCACCACCTGGGCGACGAAGTGGTGATCGCCAACCCGCGGCTCGGCGCGCTGGTCAACTGGGTCGGCCGCAGCGACCTGATTCCAAACTGGACTTTCGGCATCAGCGCGCTCATGGCCAACTTGGCCCAACGCGGGCTGCTGGGCCCCACAGCGACATCCAGCTCTTAGGCCCCAGTAAGAACATAAACTACCGCTTTATTGGTTTATGTCGGCACGCATGGAGCTCCTTCCTCTTGTACAGCGCGTGATCGACGCTGTGACTGACCATTGCTAATTACCTCACCATCCCCTCAACCCACGAGAGAAATAATGACCTACCCGAACACCCAGCTCTTCATCAACGGCGAATGGAAAGATGCCGCAGACGGCCGCACCCTGGCCGTTTTTAACCCGGCCACCGGCAAGGAAATCGGGCGTGTAGCCCAGGCGGGCAAGGCCGACCTGGACAAGGCGCTCGAGGCGGCACAAAAAGGCTTCGAGACCTGGCGTGACATGACGGCAGCCGAGCGCAGCAAGATCATGCGACGAGCGGCCGACCTGATGCGCCAGCGTGCTGGCGATATCGCAAGCCTGTTGACCCAGGAACAGGGCAAGCCGCTGGTCGAAGCCAAGGGCGAGGCCATGGCCGCCGCCGACATCATTGAGTGGTTCGCCGAAGAGGGTTTTCGCGTCTACGGGCGCATCGTGCCGTCGCGCGCAAGCCTGGCGGTGCGGCAGATGGTGTTGAAAGACCCCGTCGGACCGGTAGCTGCCTTCACACCATGGAACTTCCCGATCAACCAGGTGGTTCGTAAGGTGGGGGCCGCGCTGGCGGCAGGCTGTTCGATGCTGGTCAAGGCGGCCGAGGAAACACCGGCCGCTCCGGCCGAATTGATTCGCGCCTTTGCCGACGCTGGCATTCCACCCGGCGTACTGGGTTTGGTGTATGGCAACCCGGCCGAGATTTCGAGCTACCTGATCCCCCATCCCGTGATCCGCAAGATCACCTTCACGGGCTCGACCCCGGTGGGCAAGCAGTTGGCCGCGATGGCCGGCCAGCATATGAAACGTGTGACGATGGAGCTGGGCGGCCACGCACCGGTGATCATCGCCGAGGACGTGGATGTGGCGCTGGCAGTGAAGGCTGCAGCCGGTGCGAAGTTCCGCAATGCTGGGCAGGTCTGCATCTCGCCGACCCGTTTCCTGGTGCACGAGAGTATCCGCAACGAATTCGCCACGGCATTGGCTAAGCATGCGCAAGGCCTGCAAGTCGGCGACGGGATGTCCGAAGGCACGCAAATGGGCCCGCTGGCCAACCCACGTCGTGTGACGGCAATGGCTGAGTTCACCCGCGATGCCCTCGAACGCGGTGCTACGCTGCTCTCGGGTGGAGACCGCATCGGAGACACGGGCAACTTTTGGCAACCCACGATCCTGACGGACGTGCCGAAGGACGCCAAAGTGTTCAACGAAGAGCCTTTCGGGCCGATGGCCGCGATTCGCAGCTTCAACACGCTGGACGAAGCGATTACCGAAGCGAACCGCCTCCCCTTCGGTCTGGCAGGCTATGCGTTCACCCGGTCGCTGAAGAACGCCGACTTACTGGCGCGGCGCGTGGAAGTGGGCATGCTGTGGATCAACATGCCAGCTATGCCATCCGCAGAAATGCCCTTTGGCGGCGTGAAAGATTCGGGCTACGGCTCGGAGGGCGGACCCGAGGCAATCGAGGCATACCTCAACGTGCGCTCTGTGGCCGTGATGAACGTGTGACCGAGCGCGTCGGCGCCTACTGGCCCTCAAGCCTTTCGTCGCATCCCCATCCGGCGCGGTAGGTATTGGGATCAGTGCTACCGGCCGAGCTGCGCCATAAGCGACACAGCGCGGCGTAGTGCTTGGGACCGGGCGTTTTGGATCAAAACGGCGACAATATCCTCCATGCCTGCCCCGCCCGCCATGGAACGTATTCCCCTCTTCCCCCTCTCGCACGGCGTCTTTCCCGACGGCGTGCTGCACCTGCAAATCTTTGAGGTGCGCTACCTGGACCTGATCCGGCGCTGCCACCGTGAGCAGACACCGTTTGGCGTGGCTTGGTTGGAGCAAGGCAATGAAGTAGCGGTACCTGGCCAGGTGCCCCGCCTGCACACCGTGGGCACGCTGGCCCATATTGAAACGCTGGAAACCCTGCAAGCGGCGCTGCTGCGGGTGCGTTGCTCAGGCGGTCGGCGCTTTACCCTGGGCGCCACTGAGGCGGGGCCCTACGGCGTGTGGTACGGCCAGGTGCACTACCTGCCCGCAGACCTGCCCACATCCATTCCACCCCCACTGCAGCCCCTGGCCAACCGTCTGGGCAAAGGCATCGCCCAAGCGCAGGCCGACCAACGTCTGAGCGAACTGCCCCTGCAAGCACCCTACCGTCTGGATGAATGCGGCTGGGTGGCCAACCGCTGGGCCGAACTGCTACCGCTCTCGGTGGAGGAAAAACTGACGCTGCTGGCCGTAGTGGATCCGTTGGCGAGGCTGGCGCAGGTGAGCCAGTATTTGGGAGCGGGAGCGGGGGATTGAAACACGTAGTCGGCTTTGCTGGGCTTTTGCCGACCCCAGACTTGCCCCAACTATCGCGGCAAACTTGGCGCGGCAGTCGCCGCGCCCATGTGCAACTGATACACGACAACTCTTGAATTACTGCGCCGTGTGGACCCAGTTCTCTACTTCCAGCGCAGGCACCCGTGCGAACTCCCCCATGTTGTTCGTCACCAGCACCAGGCCTTCGCTGCGGGCGTGGGCTGCAATGTGCATGTCGTTCACTCCGATAGGCTGGCCGAGTTTTTCCAAAGCGGCTCGAATGACTCCGTAATGCTGCGCGCCCTTAGGGCCATAGGGCAGAACTTCTAGGCGACTGCAAAAGTCCTCGATGGCGGCTAGGTTTTCGCTCACGCGGCCACTTTTCTCCGCACCATGCAACAGTTCAGCAAGGGTAATAGAGGAAATTGCCATGCGCCTAGCGTTGGCGTTGAAGGTGGAAAGCACCTCGACCGGTCGCCGCTTCAACACGTAGATGACGATGTTGGTGTCTAGCAGGTAACGAAGCATCAGAGCGCCTCTCGCTCCGGCTGGTGCTGGGTGGCGCGCTCGGGCAGGAAGTCGTCGCTAACTTTGGGGCCACCCAGAAAGAAGCTGTCCCAGGTTTGGCCGAGCGGGGCGATGATGCGCTCGTTACCTTTGACGCGTATCTCTACCTTCTGGACACCCTCGGGTAAACGCACGTCCAAAGGGAGGCGAACGGCTTGGGTACGGTTATTGACGAAAACAGTACCAATGGACATGACTAGCTCCTGAGGAAAAGTATATGGCAATTGTATATAGCAGCTCTGCGGCAGTCAATTGGGCGATTTCCAAAGCTCTCGGCTCCGCCACAGTACAGGCTTTAAGAGCTCCAGCGTAGCGCCAATTCCAGCTTCCCGATTTCAGCCATTGGCCAATGACAGGAGATGGCCGCCCAAACCAGCCGCTCAGCCCTTCCCCGCCCCCGCATCCAGGCTCTTCAAAAACGCCATCTTCTCCGCAATCTTGCCTTCCA
>CANHZG010000040.1 GCA_947464995.1 Comamonadaceae bacterium
CCCTTGGGCCAGCGTCACCGAGCGCAAAAAATTACCATGACCCTGCACCGGCTGCGCTGGCAAATCGGTCAAGCCAGTGCTTGCGCCCATGCTGATGGCGCCGTAGCGGGAGTGCAGGCCCTCAAGTGCCCGGTTTAAGGCGGCTGTGGGCACGGGGCGCAGGCCCCACCCCAGCGCTTGGGCTGGCTGGACCGGGTCAGGGTTGTTCAACAAGCGTACTGTGTCCAGGGCGTTGGTTACTACCACCATGTCGCTGCGCGCCAGTTCTAGCCCCGTCTGGTCTATGCAAACCCAGTCATCGCCAAGTCGCTCCAGCCTGTCGACGCGCGACTGATCCGTGAAGGTGATGCCCGGCGTGGCCAGCCAGGCGCGTACCAGAGGACCGGGTTGCAGCCAAAACGCCTCGGGCAAGTGGCGTGCGACGCCCGTCTGTAGGGTCGGATCGTCGGCCACCTGGTGCAGCCAGGCGCCGCTGGGCGCCCAGTCCTGGCCTTGCACGAGCAGCTTTTGGGCATGTTGGCGCATCAAGGCGCAGCCGATACGCGTGAGCTGCGATACCGGGCCGTCGTCGGCGCTGTACACGGGGCTGACCAAGCCCGCTGGTAGCCCCGAGGCGCCTAAACCCGGGTGTTCGTGTGCGTCCAAAACCTGCACCTGCCAGCCGCGCAGCGCCAGCGCCCGGGCTACGCTTGCGCCGCTAATGCCGGCGCCAATCACCGTGCAGCGTTGCGGCTGCGGCCAAATCCGGCGTGGCGTTTGGCGGCTTCGTCGAACGGTCCACGCCGGGTCAAAAACCCATTCGGTTGCGGCCTCCGGCTGAAAACCCAGGGCTTGCAGGCTGGCTGCATCCGGCCCACCGGCGGTGCTCAATGCGGTGCTACCAGTTAGTTTCGTGCCGCGCTTGCAGCACCTAGGCAACGCCGCAAGCGCCTGGCCTTGCGCACAGGCAGCGCCCAAGATCACATGGTCGGCTTGCAGGACCAGTCGCATCAAGCTCGCTGGCGGGTCACCCAGGCACAGGGTGAACGAAATCCGTCCACCTTCGAACAGCAGGCGGCAAAACCCAGATCGGCCTAAGACGCCTGCGGTGGCCTGTGCCCATTCGCGCGATTGCGCCTCGTCCGCTTGGACTGGCTGCCCGCTCAGCGGTGCCGTTTGCAGGCCCACATAGTGCAGCATCGCCCGAGGCTTGGGCGCGTCGCGCCACTGGCGCCAAAGGGCAAAAAACTGTGTCCCATCCGCAAAGTCGGTGTCCAGCACCGTGTAGGCTGAATGTGCCGCCGCAGTCACGCGCACACCAATGGGTCGGGGTGGCGCAGCGCTAGTCTGAGCGCTGGGTTCAGGCCGTGGGGGGCACGTAGCCCTGCGCCGCGTCTGCGCCGTCGCCAAAGAAGTGGTTTTCCATTTGACGCGCAAGGTACTGGCGGGCGCGGGCGTCGGCCAGGTTAAGGCGGTTTTCGTTGACCAGCATGGTCTGGTGCTTGAGCCAGGCGGCCCAGGCCTCTTTGCTCACGCCCTCCCAAATGCGCTTGCCCAGTTCGCCGGGGTAGGGTGGGAAGTCCAAGCCTTCGGCCTCGGTGCCGAGTTTGATACAGGTAACGGTGCGTGCCATGGGGTGCCTTGGGTTCAGGAAAATGCGGGGATATGCCAAAGCCTGAATCTTATTCGCTTTGCTTGGGTGCAAGTCACAGGGCGACCGGAGAAACCGGTGCGCGAAGGTGTGAGTGCGCCAACAGGCCCGTGGTTTGCTGCGTAGCATTGATCAGAATCAATACTTGTATGGGCGCAGCCCTCCAGCTTTACGAGACAGAATGGTGAGCGCGATAGGATGACTGAACCAGATTTTCAAGGGTGTTTGCTGTGAACCATGTATTGCATTGGGTGGACTACCACCCTCGTCGGATTGGTTGGGTGGTGAGTGTGGGCTGCGTGGCCTTGCTGGCCTTTGGTTTGTATTTGCAGCACGTGGTGGGCTTGGAGCCTTGCCCTATGTGCATCGTCCAGCGCTACGCACTGGTGCTGGTGGCCTTGCTCGCGGCGTGGTTGGCCACGCGTACCTCTCGCATGGCCCATGTCAGCTCGGCCCTGGTTTTGGTGGTGGTGTGCGGCTTTGGCGCTTTTGTCGCAGCACGCCAAAGCTGGTTGCAGTGGTACCCACCCCAGGCTCTAAGCTGCGGGCGCGATCTTTACGGAATGATTGAAAACTTTCCGTTGCAACGTGTCATTCCGATGGTGTTCAAAGGCAGTGGCGATTGTTCGGTAGTGGACTGGACCTTTCTGGGCGGCTCCATCGCCAACTGGTCGTTTTTGTGCTTTTGCGCCGTAGGTGGCTTGGCGCTGCTGCTGGCCGTGCGCCACCTTCGCCACACCGAGACCTAGGGGCGCCTAGGCGTGCGCCGGAGCCGACGCGGTGGCGGTGGAGCGCAAAAAGCCCCACAGAGCGTCTAAGACCGCGTCGGGCGCTTCTTCCATTAGGGCGTGTCCACTGGCTACCATCTGCACTTGCCCATGGCGCGCCCGCTTTACCAGCGACTGCGCGGCTTTGGGGGGCGTCATCTGGTCTTGTTGGCCCAGCAAAAACAGGGCGGGGCACTGCACTTGCTCCATGGCTTGTTCGCCGTTTTGGTAGTTGTCGCAGGCCTTGAAACCACGGTAGAACACATTGGTTTCGGTATTGCCCGCCCATATGCGGCGCTGCAATGCTCGGCTGGTTCCATAAAGCCAGGTGCCGGGCCCCAGGGTTGAGGGCGGCGGCGCCATCATCGACAGCGACAGACGCGTCACCATGTCTATGCCCAACAAGGGGGTTTGCACCGCAGCGTCGAGCAGTGCCGCCGACACGCGCATGGGAAACGCGGCTCCCAGCAAGGCGAGTTGGCTGACCCGGCTTGGCGCTTGGGCCGCCGCTTCGAGCGCGATCAGCGAGCCAAAGCTGTGGCCTACCAGGGCGGCCTGTTGCACGCCCACGGCGTCGAGCAGCGCGATGACCGTTTGTGCGCCCTGTTCGACGGTTTGCGGTGCTTCGCCCCCGCTCTTGCCATGGCCGGGAAGGTCTATGGCCAAGACGTTATAGCCATGGTTGGCGAAATAGCGGCTTTGCAAAATCCAGACGCTGTGGTCATTGAGCACGCCATGGATAAATACGACGCTGGGTTTGTGCGCATCGTAGGTTTTACCAGCGGTATAGACAAACATAGGAGCGTTGTTGACAGTGATGTACACGGGGCAGGTCCTTGCAAGCGGGGTGATGGCGCAGTGTGTGGGGCGCGCTAGGGGCGCCCGACTTGGCCGATTGTGCCTATCTTGCGGGCCAGTGGGGGTTCTTGGCCGCTGCGCCGCCCTGTGGTTAACTTGGGGCTCACAGCGACGCAGCGAGGAAAAGGACATGAATGCAGCAGTTTTAGCCCCAGAGCCGGTGGATGCGGTGGTGATAGGCGCAGGGGTGGTGGGTTTGGCGGTGGCACGCAGCCTGGCGAGGTCTGGGCGTGAGGTCTGGGTGTTAGAGGCCGCCGACGGCATTGGCACGGGCGTGAGCTCGCGCAACAGCGAGGTGATTCATGCCGGCATTTACTACACAGCCGGTTCGCTCAAGGCACGCTTGTGCGTTCAGGGCCGCCACCAGCTTTACGCGTACTTGGCCGAGCGCGGTATCGCGCACCAGCGCTGCGGCAAATTGCTGGTGGCCTGCGCGCCGGACCAGATGGACATCTTGCACGCCACCCAAGCGAAAGCGCTGGTCAATGGGGTGGATGATTTGCAGTGGCTCAGCCGCGCGCAGGCCCAAGCCTTGGAGCCCGCGTTGGCCTGCCACGGCGCCTTACTCTCGCCCAGCACCGGCATCGTGGACAGCCATGGGTTCATGCTGTCGCTGCAAGCCGATCTAGAGAATTGCGGGGGCCAGGTGGTGCTCAATACCCCGGTGGACACCGTAGAACTCGGTGCGGACAGCGCACAGCGGCATCTGGTCCGCACCCAGGACGGCACCGTACTGGCCGCGCGCACGGTGATCAATTCGGCGGGCTTGCAAGCGCCCACGTTGGCGCAGCGCTTTGGCGGGCTGGCGCCCGAGCTGGTGCCGACACGCTACTACGCCAAAGGAAACTACTTCACCCTGGCCGGTCGCGCACCGTTTCGGCATTTGGTCTATCCGGTGCCCGAGGCCGCAGGCCTGGGCGTGCACCTGACGCTGGACTTGGGCGGCCAAGCCAAGTTTGGGCCCGATGTGGAATGGGTGGACGGGCCTGACCAGCTAGCCGTGGACCCGGCGCGCGCAGCGTCGTTTTATGCTGCCGTGCGCCAGTACTGGCCGGACTTACCCGATGGCGCGCTACTGCCGGGTTACGCGGGCATGCGCCCCAAGATCAGCGGTCCCGGCGCACCCGCTTTGGACTTTTGTATTCAAGGCCCGCAAGACCACGGCGTGGACGGCCTGGTCAACCTGTTTGGCATTGAGTCCCCAGGGCTGACCAGCGCACTGGCCATTGGCGACTGGGTGACTGAGCTGCTGCGCACCTAGGGCGCGGCACGATCAGACGGCTTTTTCGGCAGCCCGTAGCGCGCGTTTGAGGTCGTCCACCAGATCGTCCGGGTCCTCCAACCCAATCGACAAGCGGATGGTGCCCGGGCCAATGCCTGCGGCCTGAAGCGCTGCGTCGTCCATGCGGAAGTGCGTGGTGCTGGCCGGGTGAATCACCAGGCTGCGGCAGTCGCCCACATTGGCCAGGTGGCTGAAAATCTTCAGGGCTTCGATGAATTTTTGTCCCTGGGCGCGCGTGCCCTTGATGTCAAAGCTAAACACCGAGCCCGCGCCGCGTGGCAGCAGTTTCTTAGCCAGGGCGTGGCTGGAATGGCTCTCTAGTATGGGGTGGCCCACGCGTGCCACCAGGGGGTGGCTGGCGAGAAATTGCACTATTTTTTCGGTGTTACCCATGTGGCGCGCCATGCGCAGGGGCAGGGTCTCGATGCCTTGCAAGATGAGCCAGGCGGTGTGCGGGCTCATGCAGGCGCCAAAGTCCCGCAGGCCTTCCCGGCGGGCGCGCAGCAAAAAGGCGCCTACGGTGCTTTCTTCGCTAAACACCATGTTGTGAAAGCCAGCGTAGACCTGGCTCAGTTCGCCAAATTTGCCTGATTTTTCCCAGTCAAAGGCGCCGCTGTCGACCACCACACCACCGACCACCGTGCCGTGGCCAGACAAAAACTTGGTGGCCGAGTGGTAGACCAGGTCCGCGCCGTGGTCAAAAGGCTTGATCAGCCAGGGCGAGGTCAGCGTGGAGTCCACCAGCAGCGGCACGCCCGCTTCGTGCGCCATAGCGCTCACATTGGCAATGTCGAGCACGTCCAAGCCGGGGTTCCCCACGGTTTCGCCAAAGAACAACTTGGTGTTGGGCCGCACTGCGGCGCGCCAGGCGTCCGGGTCGTTGGGGTTGACGAAGGTGGTGTCGATGCCAAAGCGCTTGAGCGTGTAGTGCAGCAGGTTGTGGGAGCCACCGTACAGCGCGGTGGACGCCACGATGTGCGAGCCCGCACCCATCAGCGTGCAAATGGCCAGGTGCAGCGCGGCTTGGCCACTGGCTGTGGTGATCGCGCCAATGCCGCCTTCCAGGGCCGATACGCGCTGCTCAAGCACTGCGTTCGTAGGGTTGCTAATGCGGCTGTAGACGTGGCCTGCGCGCTCCAGGTTGAACAGCGAGGCCGCTTGGTCGCTAGACTCAAACACAAACGATGTCGTCAGGTGGATGGGCACTGCACGCGCGCCGGTGGCGTCCGGTGTGGCGCCTGCGTGTAGGGCCAGGGTGTCGAATCCGGGGTCAGCGTAGCCAGTCATGGCAAATCTCCATTGATATAGGGCAAATTGAGCCTGCCATTGTGGGCTATATTCAAGCAAGGATTGTCACCACCGCGCGCCCAAGCGCCGTGGCTACCGTAGGAAACACCATGAAAGTCAGCGATATTTTGCGTGTCAAGGGCGGCACCCTGTTTACCGCCCATCCGGACGAGGCGCTGTCTCACGCCGCACAGTTGATGGCCGAGCGCGATATCGGATCGCTGGTGGTGATGGAGCATGGTGACCTGGTCGGAATGCTCACCTTTCGGGAAGTGATTCAAATCATTGTCAAAAAGGGCGGCACCCTGGGCAGCACCCTAGTGCGCACGGCCATGGACGACGCGCCCCTGACCTGCACCATGGAAACCGAGATGGACGAGGTCCGGCGCATGATGCTCGACCGCCACGCCCGCTACATGCCGGTGATGGACAAGAACATGCTTATGGGTGTGATCAGCTTTTACGATGTGGCCAAGGCGGTGGTCGACAGCCAGAACTTTGAGAACAAGATGCTCAAGGCCTACATCCGTGACTGGCCGGGGCAGGATGGGGCTGAAAACCCCAACTGAAATGTCTCGCGGGGTCAGCCAGCGCCCTCAGGGATAATGTGTTGCATGAGCGGCAACACCTTCGGAACCCTATTCGCTGTCACCAACTTTGGTGAGTCCCACGGCCCGGCCATTGGCTGCGTGATAGACGGCTGCCCGCCAGGCATGGACTTGTGCGAGGCAGACATCCAACACGACCTGGACCGCCGCCGCCCCGGCACCAGCCGCCACGTAACGCAGCGCAATGAGCCCGACGCAGTGCAAATTTTGAGCGGCGTCTACCAGGGAAAAACCACTGGCACGCCGATTGCGCTGCTGATCCAGAACACCGACCAGCGCAGCAAGGACTACGGCAATATTCTGGAAACCTTTCGACCCGGGCACGCCGATTACAGCTATTTCCAGAAATACGGCATTCGCGACCCGCGTGGCGGTGGGCGCTCGTCAGCACGCCTGACCGCGCCCATGGTGGCGGCGGGTGCCGTGGCCAAAAAATGGCTCAAAGCGCAATACGGCACCGAATTTCGTGGCTGTATGACGCAAATCGGAGAGATGTCGATTGGCTTTGAGGGCTGGGACCACGTGCCAAACAACCCGTTTTTTGCACCAGTGGCCGACGTTCAAGCGCTAGAAGACTACATGGACGCGCTTCGCAAGACGGGCGACTCGTGCGGCGCGCGCATTCGTGTGTCAGCGTCCAATGTGCCCGTGGGGCTGGGCGAGCCGCTGTTTGACAAGATGGACGCCGATATCGCCTACGCCATGATGGGCATTAATGCCGTTAAGGGCGTCGAAATTGGTGCCGGTTTTGCCAGCGTGGCACAGCGCGGCACCACGCATGGCGATTCGCTCTCCCCCCAAGGTTTTGTCAGCAACAACGCCGGTGGCGTGTTGGGCGGCATCAGCACCGGGCAGGACCTGGAAGTGAGCATCGCCATTAAGCCAACCAGTTCTATCATCACGCCGCGTGCTTCCATCGACGTGGCAGGTCAGGCCACCGAGGTGGTGACCAAAGGCCGCCACGACCCCTGCGTAGGCATTCGCGCCACGCCCATTGCCGAGGCCATGCTGGCTCTGGTGGTCATGGAACACGCCTTGCGTCACCGAGCCCAATGTGGTGATGTGCGCGCGGCACTTGCGCCCATCGCTGCCCAGGCGCCTGCGGTTTAACGCTGCACGGATTTTTTTTCGAACCCCGCGCCACCCCCTTGGAGCCCGCATGAAAACTGTCTTGGTACTCAACGGACCTAACCTCAATTTGCTGGGCACGCGCGAGCCTGCGGTGTACGGCAGCCAAACGCTGGCCGACGTGCAGGCGCTGTGCCAGCAGGCCTGTGCCACCCACGGTTTTGCGCTGGACTTTCGTCAAAGCAACCACGAAGGCGTTTTGGTGGACTGGCTGCACGAGGCCGGGCGCCTGCATGCGGCGGGCGAATCGGCCGGCGTCGTATTGAACGCCGGGGCCTACACCCACACCAGTGTGGCGCTGCACGACGCCATCAAGGGCACTGGCATTGTGCTCATTGAGTTGCACATCAGCAATGTGCACGCACGCGAGGCGTTTCGCCACCATTCCTACATTTCGCCAGCCGCCAAGGCGGTGATGGCCGGATTTGGCGTCAATGGTTACGCCTTGGCCATCGCAGGCTTGGCGAGCCTGCAATAGGAGAGGCCCCTTAATTGATTCATCGAACACCACCATGACCACCACGCTCAAAATCGACTTCGTCTCCGACATTGCCTGCCCGTGGTGCGCCGTGGGTTTAGGCGCCCTTGAGGGCGCGCTCCAGCGTCTGGCGCCCGAGGTAAACGCTGAACTGCATTTCCAACCCTTCGAGCTCAACCCCCACATGCCTGTGGGCGGCCAAGACTTGGGCGAACACATTACCGAAAAGTACGGATCCACCCCCGAACAACAAGCCCAGATGCGCGAGACCATTCGCCAGCGTGGTGCCGAGGTGGGTTTTACCTTCAAAGCCGGTGGCCGGGGCCGGGTTTACAACACCTTTGACGCGCATCGCTTGCTGCATTGGGCCGGCTTGGCCGGTGTTGAGGGCCCGCAATACGCCCTGAAAAAAACACTCCTGGAGGCCTACCAGGGCCGCGCCGAGTGCATCGAGTCGCATGAAGTGTTGCTTGCAGCGGTGGGGGCGGCAGGCCTGGACGTGGCGCAGGCGCAAGCCATTTTGGAAAGCGATACCTACAGCGACGAGGTGCGCGCGATAGAGCAGTACTACCAGCGTGCAGGCATACGCTCGGTGCCCGCCATCATCATCAACGACAAGCACCTGATCTCCGGCGGCCAGCCGGTGGAGGTGTTTGAGCAGGCATTGCGCCGGATTGCCGCAGGTACTGCCTGAATGGTGACCTTGGCGCCTGCCACGGGCCTGCGGGCGGTGGTGCTGGGCGCCAGCGGCGCGCTCGGCGCTGCGTTTGTGGACCTGCTGCGGGCTGACTCCCGGTTTTCCCAGGTACTGGCCCTCTCGCGCAGCAGCACACCCGCCTTTGACTTGGAAGTAGAGGCCAGCATCCAACAATGCGCCCAAGAGGTGGGGCAGGGCGGCGTAGTGCATTGGATGATCGACGCCACCGGCGCTCTGGAAATCGACGGTGTGGGGCCCGAAAAGCGGCTTGACGCTCTCAGCGCCCAAGGCTTGATGCGGTCCATGCAGATCAACGCCATTGGCCCAGCGCTGCTCATGAAGCATTTCATCCCCCTGCTCGCGCCCGATGTGCCCACGGTCTACGCCACGCTGTCGGCGCGCGTAGGCAGCATCGAGGACAACCGCAAGGGCGGCTGGTACGGCTACCGTGCGGCCAAGGCCGCGCGCAATATGCTGCTGCAAAGTGCGGCGGTTGAAGTGAGCCGCCGCCGTCCGCTGGCCGTCTTTGCGGCACTACAACCGGGCACTGTGCGATCCAAACTCAGCCGCCCTTTCGTGGCGCCCAGCGACGCCATGGCGCCTGACGCGTCGGCAGCGCAGTTATTGCAGGTGCTGCAGGCGTTGCGGCCCACTGGGCGGGCGCAGTTTGTGGACTACCGTGGCGCGTCCATTCCCTGGTAGCTTGGAAGCAATATGGAATTTAGAAGTGCAGGCAGGAGCGCGTAGGGTGACCGTTCGGGACTTTGTTTTTGATTTTGGCGGTGTCGTGTTTGACTGGAACCCGGCGGCGATGGTGCGCTCGCACTTTCGCGATAACTGGCAGGGCTTTGAGAGCGCGGAGGCACTGGGGCGGGCTATTTTTGTGCATGCCGACTGGCTGGCCTTTGACCGGGGCGAGCGCACCTTGCTGGAAGTGGCGGAGCAAACAGCACATCGCCTGGCAATTCCGCAGCCGACGATACATGGGTTGTTGGCACCCATTGCTGAACAGTTGCAACCCATCGGCAGCACGGTAGCGCTGCTGCAATCCTTGCGCGAGCGACGTGAGGCCGGAGAGGACCTGCGACTGCTTTTTCTTTCCAATATGCCCGCACCCTTTGCCCGTACCTTGGAGCAACGCCATGCCTTTATTCAATGGTTTGACGGGGGCATATTTTCTGCCGACGTACGGCTGCTCAAACCGCAGGCCGAAATCTACCAACTGCTGGAGCGGCGTTACCGCATGAAGCCCGGTACCACGCTGTTTATTGACGACCACAGGCCCAACGTGCAAACCGCTGCCGCCCTAGGCTGGCAAACGTTGCACCTGACCGACCCGGTCCAACTTTCCAAGCAAGTAGCCTTGCTTTAAACGGCGCCTGTCCTGCGCGGCACAGCTTGGGCGGAGGCGCAGGGCGACAATGCTTCGCCCCAGCCACCTTGGCGGTGCGCCTTTTTTCTGTCCTTTAATGCCTTTAAAAACACCCTCCATTCCACAGGAACCACTGCCCCGCGTGCTTTGGTCTCTGTTGTTTGGCAACTTTGTCATTGGTACCGGCGTGATGGTGGTGCCGGGAACGCTCAATGACGTTGGCAGTTCGCTTGCGGTCTCGGTGGCGGTGTCTGGGCAGTTGATCACGGCTGCAGCGGTGATGATGTGCCTGGGGGCGCCACTTTTTGCCAGCGTGGTGGCGGGTTGGGATCGCAGGCGCTTGTTGGCGCTGTCCATGCTGTGGTACGCGGCCTTCTTGGGCTTGAGCGCACTGGCACCAGACTTTGGCTGGCTCATCGTATTGCGCGTGCTGGCGGCGGTGTCGCCGGCCATTTTTACGCCCCAAGCAGCCGCCTGCATTGGTCTGCTGGTGACACCAGCGCAGCGCGGGCGGGCGATTACCTTTGTGTTTTTGGGTTGGTCGGTTGCCTCGGTGGTGGGGGTCCCGTTGGGCGCCTGGATAGGCGGCACGCTGGGCTGGCGCAGTGCTTTTGGGTTTGTGGCCTTGCTGAGTTTGTTCAGCGCGGTCTGGGTGTGGCGTAGCTTGCCTGACGGCGTGCGGCCCCCCGCCTTTTCCCGCTCCGCATGGGGCGAGACCTTGCGGTCCCGCGCGCTGATGCTGTGTGTGGCGGTGACGCTGCTGTATTCGGCTGGGCAGTTTGTGCTGTTCTCATACTTCGCACCCTATTTCAAGCTGCACTTGGATGTCACACCGGCCGAGTTGAGCGTGTTGTTTGCCTGCTTTGGTGCCTGCGGCTTGATCGGCAACTTGGTGATGTCGCGCCACATTGACCGCATAGGCGCTCCACGCGCGGTGATGTGGGCGGTGGCCAGCATGGGTTTGAGTCTGCTGCTATGGCCCCTGGCGAGTAGTTTGGCCTTGGCTGCGCTGATTTGTGTGCCCTGGGGTTTAGGGTGTTTTGCATCCAATTCGGCTCAACAAGCGCGCCTGGTTGGCATTGCGCCTATGCTGGCCTCGGGCTCGATTGCTCTTAACAGTGCTGCCATGTACGCCGGTCAAGCCTTGGGTGCAGGCGGCGGTGGATGGTTGATTGCGCAGGGGGATATGGATTCTTTGCACTGGTTCGGTCTGGCGGGCCTGCTGGCAGCCATGGCCATGAGCTGGTGGGCGACCCACCAGCCTGCGCACCGCACAAGCGCTACTACCTAGAAGTTCATCGCCAGGGGCTTGGGCAGTTTGTCGTCGGGGTAGAGGCTGTATTCGTCCCAAATGCCTGCGCCGTAGTGCTGGTCGCACAGGGCCTCGATGTCGTCCAAGGTGGTCAGCACGGTGCTGAACATGGTGTCGTAGAAAAATGGCTGGTCGGTGTGTTCGCCAGGGCGCACTTCGATGTGGTAGCCGTGCACCCACACCCGCTTGCCCGCATGCTTGGCAGCGAAAGCGGCCCGGCGTTTGATCAACTCGGCCTCTTCGTATTCGTCGTCGGTCAGGCGGCGCAGTTGGTAGGTGTTGCCGTGCAAGGGGTGGGCCCCGTCGAGCTGCAAATCCACCATTTCCCAGTCCGGCGAAATCTGGCCGGCCACGTTGGCCAATTCCTCTGGCGTGATGTCGCCTTCCCAATGCACGACGTCAATGCAGCGCGATGCGCCCACTTCTCCGTCCCAAATGCTGGCGCTGTGTTTCATGGCTTTTTTACGCATGGTCTCATCCTTGTTATTCGTCGGGGTGGCTTGATCACCGATGGGCTGATTTATTACCTAAAGCAAGCGCCAATGATGCCCTATCGGGCCTTTGCCATACGCTGTGCCATGTCGGCCGGCAAGCCAAAGGGCAGGGTGCGCTCAAACTGCAGCGCGTCTTGGTATTTGCGGTTGGCGGCTTCCGCCAACAAGCGCTTCACAATGCGGTTGGTACCGCTGGAATTGGCCACGATCTCGGCGACCAGGCCGGCAATGAAGTCGTCGAGCTCACCGTCTGCAACACAATGGTCTACCAAACCCCAGTCTTGCGCCTGCCGACCCGTGATGCGGCGGCTGGTGAACATCAGTTCCTTGGTCTTGGAGCGCCCAACGCGCTGGGGCAAGCGCACCGACATGCCCCACACCGGAACCAGGCCCCATTGCCCGTGGGTGTCACCCAACTTGGCCGACTCCGCCGCGACCAAAATGTCGCAGCCCAATGCCAATTCCAGGCCACCCGTCAGGCAGTGGCCATGTAAACGGGCGATGGTGGGCTGGGGCAGGCGTTCGAGCGCGTCAATCGTTTCGGCCGCAAAGGCCTCGTCCATCTCGGCGCTGATGGTGGAGAGGTCATGACCGGCACAAAACGAGCGCCCCGCACCTTGCAGCAGTACGCAGGCCACCGATTCGTCCACGGCGATGGCGTCCAAGTGGACACGCAAATCGACAAAGCTCTGGGGCGAAAGGGCGTTGAGTTTGTCTGGCCGGTTAAGTGTCAAGGTGGCCAGGCCTTGGGCGTCGTGCCGTGTCAGTAGTTCGGTCTGCATGGGGTGGTAGCCTGGTTGGGGATGAAAAACCATTCTAGGACCGTGCGCTCCTGCCATTGGACGGTGCGTTTGGCGCCGCGGTCTCAACACACGCTACGTTGGGCGAGCGCCAAGGCACTGCGCTCGCGCTTGCGGTCGAATTAGGGCTCTGGTTAAGCGGCCGGCGGCATATAAATCCCGTTTTGCATATCGTTTTCTAGCTTCAGGCCTTAAAGGAAGTGGTATTTGGTTTGAATAAATTACAGACTTCCTTGTCAGATTAAAAATACGCCTTGGCGTTTTTGGCTTACGGATTGGGTAGTATGCGAACATGATCGAGCCCCTAAATCTGGCTGGCCCCGCGCCGCGCCGCGACCTGTGCACTGACTGTGGCGTCTCGCGCAGCAGCAAGCCCAAGCGCTGCGCTAGCGCCTGCCAGTTCATCCAGCCGGACTATCCCCTGCTAGAGGTGCAGGTGCATGGCCGTACCCGTGACCCGGCGCGCCCCAACGAGCTGCACTTTGGCCCCCACTTGCACACTCTGCGCGCCACCTTGCGCCAACCGGCGGTGGGCGCGCAATGGAGCGGCATTACCACCCGCATTGCCGAGCGCCTGTTAGAGACCGGCCAGGTGCAAGCCGTGCTGGCCATGGCCCCCGACCCCCAAGACCGCTGGAAACCCGTGCCCGTGCTGGTCACCCAGGCCCACGACATGGCGCAGTGCCGGGGCATGCGCATGGGCTACGCGCCGCTGCTCGCACTGCTCGAGCCCGCGCGGGCCCAGGGCATCACCCGGCTGGCGGTGGTGGGCGTGGCCTGCCAGGTCTACGCCTTGCGTGCCCTTGAAAAAGAACTGGGCTTTGAGCAGATCTATGTGATTGGCACACCTTGCTCGGACAACACCACGACCGAGAATTTTCATGAGTTTTTGGGCCTGGTGGCGGGCCAGACCCAGGACGATCCCAAGGCCATTTCCTACCTCGAGTTCCGGGCCGACTACCACGTCGAGCTGCGCTTTGACGATGGTCGGCGCCGCGAAATCCCGTTTTTGCAGCTGCCCTTGTCGCAGCTGCGGCCCGACTTTTTCCCTATGACCTGCCGCAGCTGCGTGGACTACACCAACGTGCTGTCTGACATCACCGTGGGCTATATGGGCGGTGAGGGCCAGCAATGGCTCTTGGTGCGCAATGCGCGCGGCCAGCAGATGCTCGATTTGCTGGGCGACGAGGTGCAACTTAGTGCGCCGGGCAGCGCGGGCAAGCGCGCCGGTGCGGTCAAAGGCTTTATTGGCAACGTGCAGCGCGCCGCCGGTGGCCTGCCGCTGCGGCGCATGCCCAATTGGCTGCGCCCTATCGTGGGCTGGCTGATGCCCAGAGTGGGTCCGCGCGGACTGGAGTTTGCCCGCGCCCGGGTAGAAATGAAGGCTGCGGAGACCGTCATTCACCTGCGCCGCGAAGAGCCCCAGCGCATGAAAACCATGGTGCCTGCCCATGTATGGCAGCTCATGCAACCCTATGGTCTGCAGCCCGAGCCGGGTGAACTGCCCGCTGCCCCCGCGCCGACTGCGACTCGGATTTGATGCACAAAATGCATCAATCTCCATGAGTAAGCCCATGGCCATCCCCCTGCTTGTGTTTCTGCTGCTGGCGGCAAGCGTTTGGGCGCTGTGGACGCCTGACAGGGCACTTGCCGATTTGCAAGCCAAGTACCAGACTCCTGCGGACGAGACCTTACTGCTGCTGGGCAACCGCGTACGCCTGCGCGATACCGGCCCTAAGGACGCACCGGCCGTGCTGATGCTGCACGGCTTTGGCGCCAGCCTGGAAACCTGGGAGCCTTGGGCGCAAACGCTTTCTCAGCAAATGCGCGTGCTGCGCCTAGACCTGCCCGGCAGTGGCCTGAGCGGCCCCGACGCCACGGGCGACTACAGCGACACCCGCACCCTGGCCTTGTTGGTGGCGCTGCTCGACCAGCGCCAGTTGGGCAAGATCAGCGTGGTCGGCCACTCCATTGGTGGGCGTATGGCCTGGACGTTTGCTGCGTGCCACCCTGAGCGTGTCAACAAACTGGTGCTTGTCGCCCCCGATGGCTTCGCCAGCCCCGGCATCGCTTACGGCCAGCGGCCCGAAGTCCCGGCCAGCATGGGCTTGATGCGCTACACCTTGCCACGCTGGATGCTGCGCATGAGCCTGGAGCCCGCCTACGCCGACCCGGCCGCACTCACCGACGCGCTGCTGACGCGCTATTTCGACCTCATGCTAGCGCCGCAGTCGCGTATCGCGCTGTTGGCGCGATTGCAAGACACGGTGCTGGTCGACCCCATGCCTTTGCTGCAAAGCATTCAGGCCCCCACCTTGTTGCTGTGGGGCGAGCAAGACGCCATGATTCCCTTTGCCAACGCCGCCGACTATGTGCATGCGCTGCCACACGCCACGCTGGTGGGTTTTGACCGGGTGGGCCATTTGCCGCACGAAGAAGCCAGTGTGCGCAGCCTGGCGCCACTGCAACAATTTTTGATCGACAACAAGAATGACTGACGCCACGCCCAGCCCACCCATAGCCACGCCCATCGCCATCGTCACCGCCTCCTCCTCGGGTATGGGTTTGTACGCCACGCAGGCTTTGGTGGCACGCGGCTCGGGCGTGCACTGGAGCTGGGGCAACCGCCAGCGCGCGGGGCGAGCCGCTTTTGCCCAGGCTCTATCGACCCAGGCCAGCAGCGTGCAACGCGCGACCCAACTTTGGGAATTGAGCGAAACGCTGTTTGCGCCAGCCTAGCTTGCACCCGGCCCCGACACCCCTAAGACCCAGGACCCCTTCACCTTTTTCCCGAAAACGCTATGGCACAGACTTTCCCTTTTTCCTCCATCGTCGGTCAAGACGAAATGAAGCTGGCAATTTTGCTCACGGCCATTGACCCGAGCATTGGCGGCGTGCTGGTGTTTGGCGACCGCGGCACCGGCAAGTCCACCGCCGTGCGTGCGCTGGCCGCCTTGTTGCCCAAGATGCGCGCGGTGGTGGGCTGCCGCTATGGTTGTGACCCGGCGGCTGCCACCTGTCCCGACTGCGCAGCGCGCACGTCAGCCAATCCCGGCGCGGTAGCCAGCCATCTGGTGAGCGTGCCCGTGGTGGACATGCCCCTGGGCGCCACCGAAGACCGCGTGGTGGGCGCGCTAGACCTAGAGCGTGCGCTGTCGCAAGGCGTCAAGGCCTTTGAGCCGGGGCTGCTCGCGCGCGCCAACCGGGGCTATTTGTACATTGACGAGGTCAACCTGCTCGAAGACCACTTGGTGGACTTGCTCATCGACGTGGCCGCCTCAGGTGAAAACGTGGTCGAGCGCGAGGGCCTGAGCGTGCGCCACCCGTCGCGCTTTGTGCTGATCGGCAGCGGCAACCCGGAAGAGGGCGAACTGCGTCCCCAGCTGCTCGACCGCTTTGGCCTGTCGGTCGAGGTCAAAACCCCAGCGGCGCTGGCGCAGCGGGTCGAAGTAGTCAAGCGCCGCGACGCGTTTGAGCGCGACGCCGCCGCCTTCGCCCTGCAGTGGAAAAAAGAGGACGACCGCGTGCGCCGCAGCATCGTGGCCGCGCGCAAGCGCCTGGGTGCGGTGGATATTCCTGATGGCGCGCGCGAGTTTGCCGCGCGCCTGTGCATGGCCTTGGGCACCGACGGCCTGCGCGGCGACCTGACCCTGGTGCGTGCCGCCCGC
>CANHZG010000041.1 GCA_947464995.1 Comamonadaceae bacterium
ACTGGCACTTCCCAAGACTATCGCCATTTCCCAATGGCAATCAGTGTAGTCCACCACCATGTCAGCTTTCGGATACCACAGCGTGAAGCCGTGGTGCGGGCGGGGCAAATGCCGTGATCGCAATACCGCCCAACACCAAGGCGCCGCCAATCAACACCGCAAATGCCGGCACTTCGCCATGCACCAACCACACCCACAGCGGGTTGAGCACCGCGTCCGCCATGGTGATGAGCACCATATGGCTTGTCGCCACGCTGCGTGCGCCGTGCATATAAAGCACCAGCGGAATCGCCAGCTGCACCAAACCCATCAGTAGCAGCAGCACGATGCTTTGCCAGGGCGGCACCACGACAATGCCCAGCGCGCAGATCGCCGCAAAGGTGAGAAAGCCGCCCAGCAGAAAAGCGGGTTCCATGTCAAAACTGCGGTAGCGGCGCAGCGCCACACTTTGGGCCGCAAAACAGGCTGCCACGGCCAAACCAGTGGCGGTACCGGCCAGACCCTGCACCCGCACATCGCCCTCGCCCATCGCAATGACCGCCACACCAGCCAAAGCCAGCAGCATGGCCAGGTAAAACACCGGCGCAGTGCGCTCGCCCAGCCACAGGCGCGCGATCAGCGCGGCAAACAAGCCCGAGGTAGCCGTCAGGCAGGACACGGCGGCCACACTGGCCAAATCCAAAGCCGAAATGTAGAGCGATGAACCCAGCGCAAAAAACGCTGCCGAGATCAACAAGCCTTGCACCGGGCTGCGCCGCAGCAACTCCACGCTTCCGCGCCCGTAGCGAAGCACGATCCACAGTGCCATCGACAAGCCTAGCCCCAGGCCGCGAAAGGCGTTGAAGGACCAAGGATCCAGCCCAGGCAGCCAGCGCACGAACACACCGCTCAGGCTCCAAAAAAACGTAGCGCCTGCAATGAGTAGCAAGCCACGCAACGAAGAATGTTTATCCATGCCCGGCCCGACGGCCCCGCCCGCGTGCCAGGTTGGCCCCGGGTGCGGCACCACCGGCGCGGCTTTGTTCACCGCTCCACTGCGCGCGTGCGCCAGTCGACACCTCGCCCAGGGTGCTGACAATCGCCTCCAAGGTGGGGCTTTCGCTTTTGGTGTGTGCGTCTAGTGCGTCGCGCATGGCGCGAAGGTGCTTGGCCGAGGTGCCGCAGCAGCCGCCAATGATGCGGGCGCCCGCATCGAGCGCCATGCGGGCGTAGTTGGCCATGATCTCAGGCGTTCCGTTGTAGCAAATCGCTCCGTCCACGTACTGCGGGATACCGCAGTTGCCCTTGGCCACCAGCACCACCTCGGGGCCCATGGCTTCGGCCAGGTTGTGGATGCAAGCCACCACTTCCGAGGCGCCCACGCCGCAGTTGGTACCGCAGGCAGCCAGGCGGGGGTTGAGGGTTTTTTCGATGCCTGAGAAGTCGCTGGGCGAAATGCCCATCATGGTTCGGCCATTGGTGTCAAAACTCAGGGTGCAAACGATGGGCAGGTTCGCAACAGCGGCACCGGCGACGGCCGCTTCAACCTCTTCGCGCGAGGACATGGTTTCTATCCACAGCACATCGGCGCCCCCGGCGGCCAGCGCCAGCGCCTGTTCGGCAAAGGCAGCCTTGGCCTGCTCAAAGGTCAGCGGGCCAATGGGCTCCATGATCTCGCCCGTGGGTCCCATGCTGCCAGCTACCGCCACCGTGCGGCCGCTGGCGTCGGCTACCTGGCGGGCGATTTGCGCAGCGCGGGTGTTGAGCTCAGCCATGCGGCCCTGGGCGTTGTGCAGCTTTAGCCGGTAGATGGTGCCGCCAAAGCTATTGGTCAAAATGATGTCGGCGCCTGCGTCCACAAAATCCTGGTGCAGCTTGCTTATGCGCTCGGGGTGCTCGGTGTTCCACAACTCTGGCGCATCGCCCGACATCAGGCCCACATCAAACAGGTTGCTGCCAGTGGCGCCGTCGGCCAGCAGCCCTGGGCGGGTGGCAAGCAAATGCGAAAAACGGTTGCCAGAAGTGTCTTGGACAGGTACAGAAACTAGGGTCGTCATGGCTCACTCACTAAAAAAGGGGGGCCACGCGACGGGAGCTTGAAAAACCTGCATTCACCGCACCAGTTGCGTGGGTGAGCGCCGTTACATCCGACCGGCATTGCGCCAGTCGCCCCGAGCCTCGTTCATCAACATGAACTGCAACGCTCCTCGGGAGTGAATTATTTTAGCGCAGGCGCGCGAAAAAACCCTGACTAGCTCAGCGCTGCAAGGTTTCCCAATTGGGGGGGACGAAATACGACGCGTCCGAGGAGGGAAGCGGGGTACGGCCACGGATCACATCGGCCAGCTTTTCAGCCATCATGATGGTGGGAACGTTCAGGTTGCCACTCACGATCAAAGGCATGATGGAGGCGTCCACCACACGCAGGCTGCGCACGCCATGCACGCGGCCTTGCGGATCGGTCACGGCCATGGCGTCGGTTCCCATGCGGCAGGTGCCGCTGGGGTGGTAGGCGGTCTCGGCGCTGTTGCGGATGTGCTCGTCGATTTCGGCGTCGGTTTGGACTTGAGGCCCCGGCGACAGTTCTTCGCCCCGAAATTCGTCAAATGCATGCTGGGCAAATATTTCGCGCGTCAGTCGGACCCCAGCGCGCATTTCCCGGCGGTCTTGCTCGGTGCCCATGTAGTTGAACAAGATGCGCGGCGCCTGCAGCGGATCGGCGCTTTGCAGCTTGACAGAGCCCCGGCTGGTCGGGCGCATGGGGCCCACATGGGCCTGAAAACCATGACAGGTGGCGGGCGAATTGCCGTCGTAGCGCACCGCCATGGGTAAGAAGTGGTACTGCAAATCGGGTTGTTTGACGCCCGCCTCGCTGCGAATGAAGCCGCCAGACTCAAAGTGGTTGGTCGCGCCCAAGCCACTGCCGAACAACATCCACTCCAGCCCGATTTTGAGTTTGGCCAGCGGGTTCATGGCCGAATAAAGGGTAATCGGCTGGGTGCAGGCAACCTGCACATAGGTTTCCAGGTGGTCTTGCAGGTTTTCGCCCACGCCGCGCAGGGGTGCAACCACATCCAGACCCAGGGCCTGCAACTCCGCCGGGTTGCCAATGCCCGAGAGCTGCAAAAGCTGAGGCGAGTTGATGGCACCGCCCGACAAGATGACCTCGCGGCGCGCGCGAAATGTTTCGGTTTGACCGTCGTTAAATAGCTCCACCCCCACGGCACGGGGGTTACCCACCGAACCGTCAGTGACTACGCGGGTGACGAAGTTGTTTTTTTGCAAGGTGAGGTTTTTTCGCTTGAGCGCCGGACGCAGGTAGGCCATGGCAGTGCTCCAGCGGCGGCCCTTGTGCGTGGTCATGTCCATTGGCCCCAGACCTTCTTGCTGGTAACCGTTCATGTCCTTGGTAACGGGATAACCCGCCTGCTTACCCGCGTCAATAAAGGCGTTGTACAAGGGGTTACGACCGGCACCGGTACTCACATGGAGCGGGCCGGAGTCGCCACGGTAGGCATCGCCTCCCTTGGCGCGGGTCTCGGACTTTTTGAAGTACGGCAGGCAGTGCGCGTACGACCACTCTTGCATGCCGTTTTGCAGTGCCCAGCCCTCATAGTCCAGCGCGTTACCCCGGATGTAGACCATGCCGTTGATAGACGAGGAGCCACCTATCACCTTGCCGCGCGGGCAGTGGATGCGCCGGTTGTTCATAAACGGCTCGGGCTCGGACTCGTACATCCATGTGTACTTTTTGTTGGCCATGGGGTACGACAAGGCCGATGGCATGTGAATGAAGATGCTGTGGTCGTTGCCCCCAGCCTCGATCAGCAGCACCTGCACCTCGGCGTCTTCGCTCAGGCGGTTGGCCAGCACGCAACCGGCCGATCCGGCGCCCACGATGATGTAGTCGTATTCTCTTTGCATGGCTTTATTGTGGCCTCAAAAGGCAACTACTCTGGTGAGTCCCCATGTGCCACTGGTGGCGATGGTTTTGTACGCCCAGGGAGCCGGGGTAAATGGTTCCGCTCGTGTCCTCCGCCCTGCGGGCTCCTCCTTTACCTCGCTGCACCATTCACCCCGACTCCCTCGGCATCGCACGATGTTGGTGCGCAATGTCTGAATCGTCTTGGTGCACGCAAAACACCTTTTGACTCCGGGCGGTATGGCGCTCAGCGCATTGAGGTAAAGGAGGAGGCAGAAGGCCGGAGGACACGAACGGAGCTGAGTGCCATGCCACCAAGAGGCGCGGCTCCATCCCGCGACAGGGCTTTCGCCAGAGTCCAGCAATGAAAACGCTCAACGGTAACCCGTCCAGACCTGACCCAACTCGACGTACACCGTCTTGAGCTGGGTGTAATGGTCAAAGGCAGCCATGCTGTTCTCAGAACCGATGCCGGACTCGCCGGCACCGCCAAAGGGCATCTCGATGGGCGTGATGTTGTAGTTGTTGATCCAGCAAATACCGGCCTTGAGCTTGGCTGCCACGCGGTGGCCCTTTTGCAAATTGGTGGTGAACACGCCAGCGGCCAGGCCAAAGCGGGAATGGTTGGCGCGGGCAATCGCCTCTTCTTCGGTGTCAAAGCTCAGCATGGACAGCACCGGGCCGAAAATCTCTTCGCGCACGATGCGCATGCTGTCGGTGCAATTAGCAAAGATGGTGGGGGCAACAAAGTTGCCACTCTGGCCGGGGACGTCCACGCGCGCGCCGCCGCACACCAGGGTGGCGCCTTCCGCTACGCCGCTGGCAATGTAGTCCAGCACTTTGGCGGTATGGGTTTCAGAAATCAGCGCGCCCACTTCGGTCGCCGGATCCATCGGGTCGCCCACTTGCAGCAAGAGCGTGCGCTCTTTTAGGCGCGCCAGGAACTTGTCGGCAATGCTGCGCTGCACGAAGACCCGGGTGCAGTTGGTGCAGACCTCGCCCTGGGTGTAGAAGTTGCCCATCATGGCCGCAGCCACGGCCTGCTCCAGGTCGGCGTCGTCAAACACCAGCAGGGGCGATTTGCCGCCCAGCTCCATGGTTACGCGCTTCAAGGTTCCAGCGGCGGTTTGCATTACGTTTTTACCGGTGGGCACCGAGCCGGTGACCGAGACCTTGGCCACGTCGGGGTGTGCCGCCAGCAGCGCGCCGGTGGCGCCGCGCCCTTGCAGCACGTTGAACACGCCGGGCGGCACTCCGGCCTCCAGGTAAATTTCGGCCAGCTTCACCGCTGTGGCGGGGGTCAGCTCTGAAGGTTTGAAAATCATGGCATTGCCTGCGGCCAGCGCGGGCGCCGACTTCCAACAGGCAATTTGCAGCGGGTAGTTCCAGGCGCCAATGCCCACGCATACGCCCAGCGGTTCCTTGCGGGTGTAGGCAAAAGCGTTTTTCAGGGGGTATTGCTGGCCGGTTAGCGTGGCAGCTGCACCGGCAAAATATTCAATGCAATCGGCGCCGCTGTGCACGTCCACCACCAAGGCTTCTTGCAGCGGTTTGCCGCAGTCTCACACTCTAAGGCGGCGAGCTCCTCATTGCGGCTGCGCAGCAAATCGGCGGCGCGGCGCAAAATGCGCCCGCGCTCGGTGCCGGTCATTGCCGACCAGACTTCAAAGCCGCGCTGGGCGGCCTCCACGGCGGCGTCTACGTCAGCGGCGTCGGCATCACGCAACTGCGCCAGCACTGCGCCGGTGGCCGGATTGACCGAGGTGAACGCGGCGCCCTGCCCCTGCAGGGGTTTGCCAGCTACAAAACTGTGGATGGTGGCTGCGCGCATGGGGGCTCCTGCTGATTCAAAGGGGCTGTTGTGGGTGAGGCCCCGGGGCTGGTACCGACCGCTAAAGGGATTCAGGGCGATTCTGTAAGCCGCACGCGCGGTCCCCGGCGGTTGCGCGCGCTTTGTTCATGATTGATGGCCACGCGCTGGGGCAGCGTAACCACCTTGCGCAGCTCGACAAACGGATCGCTCAGGTGCGGCAAGGCCATGGCCTCAACAAAAAACTCTTGGAAGCGCGGCTCCACCGCCGTCTCGATTTTTTCGACCCGGCGCACCAGCGCCTCAATGTCGCCGCGCGCGCGTTGGTCCAAGAGCGCAATGCGCGCGCCTGTGCCTGCCGCGTTACCCGCCGAGCTGACTTCGCTGAGCACGCAGTCCGGAATCATGCCCAACACCATGGCGTATTTCACGTCAATGTGGCTGCCAAAGGCACCCGCCAGGCGGATGCGGTCCACGGTTTGTACGCCCATGCGCTCCATCAGCAGGCGCACCCCGGCGTACAGCGCGGCTTTGCCAAGCTGGATGGCGCGCACGTCGTTTTGCATCACCTTGAGCGGGGGCGCGTCGGCCGTGGCACGGTACAACTCGTAAGAGAAAGTGCGGCCATCCGGCTGGATGCGCGGGTTGCGCGCGCTCAGGTCGCCGTTGATCACACCGTCGTGGCGGATGATGCCCGCCAAGTACATCTCGGCCAACGCTTCGATGATGCCCGAGCCACAGACGCCGGTCACACCGGTGGCCGCCACGGCGGCGTCAAAACCGGGGTCGTCGGACCACAGGTCCGAGCCAATCACCTTGAAGCGCGGCTCCAGGGTGGCTGGGTCAATGCGCACCCGCTCAATGGCGCCGGGCGCGGCGCGCTGGCCGCAGCTGATCTGCGCGCCTTCAAAGGCCGGGCCGGTGGGGCTGGAACAGGCCAACAAGCGCTGGTTATTGCCCAGCACGATTTCGGCGTTCGTCCCCACGTCCACCAGCAGGGTGATTTTGTCGTTCAGGTCCGGTCGCTCAGCCAGAATCACGCCCGCTGTGTCCGCGCCCACGTGGCCGGCAATGCAGGGCAGCACGTAAATGCGCGCGTTGCGGTGGATGGCAAAGTCAATTTCCACCGCCCACAGCGTAATCGCCCGATCGGTGGCCAGCGCAAAGGGCGCGCCACCGAGTTCCACCGGATTAATGCCCAGCAGCAGGTGGTGCATGATGGGGTTGCCCACAAAAGTGGCTTCCAGAATGTCCTGGGGCGAAATACCGGCCTGCGCGGCCACGTCCACTGCCAGCTCATTGAGCGCAGCGCGCACCGCAGCGGTCATTTCCACCTCGCCGCCGGGGTTCATCATGACGTAGGACACGCGGCTCATCAGGTCTTCGCCAAAGCGGATTTGCGGGTTCATCACCCCCGCCGAGGCCACCACTTCGCCAGACGCCAAATTGCACAGGTGCGCGGCGATGGTGGTCGAACCCACGTCCACCGCCAGGCCATACACATGCTCTTTGAAGCCGGGCCACACCGCGATGATTTGCTTGCCCGCGTGCACGGCCACGGTGACCTTCCAATGGCCTGCGCGTAGAGCGATTTGCAGCTGCTGCAGCACTAGCACGTCACAAGACAGGCCCGTGAGCTGCCACTCAAAATCTAGGGCGTCTTCCAGGCGACGCAAATCGCCCGACGGATCGTGCATATCGGGCTCTTGCACTTCCACGTAGTGCAGGCGCACCAGGGGGTCAAGCTCAATGTCGAGCGCCTCGGCGGCTTTGCGCACCACTTGCTTGTGCACCTGGCTGCTCGACGGAACGTCAATCACCAAGTCGCCCAGCACCTGGGCCGAACACGACAGGCGCCGACCCGCCGCCATCGGCTGGGTGGCGCAATATTCCACTTCCACCGCCGACACGGGCGAGAGGTTGTCTACGCTGGAGGTGACACCGTGCTTGGAAAACTCGCCCTCGGCCACCAGCACCTGGCAGCGACCACAAATGCCCCGGCCGCCACACACCGAATCGATGTCCACGCCCAAGGAGCGCGCCGCCTGCAACAAAGACGAACCCAGCGGAAAACGGCCGCGCCGCCCCGAGGGGGTGAAAACTACCAAGGCGTCAGGTGCACTCAAAACAGGCTCTCAATGAAATATCGGTTGAAAGGAGGGTAAGGCGATCAGCTTGCGCGGCGACGACTGCCACCTTCGCGCCGACCCCGGCCCATTTCGCCGTCCGCACCCATGGTGGGGGCAACGCGGAACTTGCGGATCCAGCGCATGCAATCGGGGTCGTGGCCCATCATCACGTCGGCGCCCATGATGGCCTTGACCACCTCCTCATGCATCGGATTGGTAATGGCCGAGGTCATGCCGGACGCAATTGCCATGGTCAAAAACGCGGAATTCACACCATTGCGCTCGGGCAGGCCAAAGCTCACGTTGGAGGCGCCGCAGGTGGTGTTGACCTTGAGCTCGGTGCGCAGGCGGTGCACCAAACGCATGACCTGCACGCCCGCCTGGTTGATAGCGCCAATGGGCATGACCAGCGGGTCGACCACGATGTCGCAGGCCGGAATACCGTAGTCAGAGGCGCGCTCCACAATCTTCTTGGCCACGGCAAAACGCACATCCGGGTCTTGCGAGATGCCGGTCTCGTCGTTGGAAATAGCCACCACGGCTGCGCCGTATTTTTTGACCAGCGGCAGCACGGTTTCCAGGCGGTCTTCCTCGCCGGTCACCGAATTGACCAGCGCCTTGCCTTTGTAGACCGCCAAACCGGCTTCTAGCGCAGCGACGATGGACGAGTCAATGGACAGCGGCACGTCCGTCACCCCTTGGACCAGCTGAATGGCCTTGGCCAACATGCCAGGCTCGTCAGCCAGTGGAATCCCGGCGTTCACATCCAGCATGTGGGCACCGGCTTCTACCTGCGCCAGCGCGTCAGCAATGACCCGGCTGTAGTCGCCCGCCATCATTTCGGCTGCCATGATCTTGCGGCCGGTGGGGTTGATGCGTTCGCCGATGATGACGAAGGGTCGGTCAAAGCCGATGATGACTTCGCGGGTGGCGGAGCTGATGATGGTGTCGGTCACGCTGAATCCTTGGGGGTTGAACGAAAAAAGTAGGATGGAAAAAGGGGCGCGTCAGGCCGTTTGGAGGGACGCAGGCACGGTGGGTGCGGGCGTGTAATGCAGTTCCGGACCGGCGCCATCGCGCCCAGGAAACCAGGGCACACGGCCTTGCAATATGCCTGAATTTTGCACCATCTCGGGCACCGCATCTTCTTGGCGGTAGGCCATGATGTGCACGCCCGCCACGCCCTTGATCTCTTTGACCTCTTGCATGATCTCGGTGCATATCTTGCGCCCCTCGGCGGCGGGCTTTTCTGCACCGGACATGCGCTTGATGATGGAATCTGGAATATGCACGCCGGGCACGTTGCTGCGCATCCATTCGGCCACTTTGGCCGAACGCATGGGGCCCACGCCCACCAGAATGAACACTTTATCCAACAGGCCCAGGTCTTCAACCTGTTGCATATAGCTGCGCAGGCGCGGCATGTCGTAGCAATACTGGGTCTGGATGAACTGGGCGCCTGCCGCCACTTTTTTGGCCAGGCGCTGGGCGCGCCAGTCAAAAGGCTGCACAAAGGGGTTGGCCGCTGCGCCAAAAAACACGCGTGGCGCAAACGTAACCTTGCGTCCGCTCTGGAAACGGTGCTCGTCGCGCATGCCACGGCCTATCTCCAAGAGCGACATGCAATCCAGGTCAAACACCGGTTTGGCCTGCGGGTGGTCGCCGGTTTGGACGCCGTCGCCGCTCAGGCACAGCATGTTGCACACGCCCATGGCTGCGCCGCCCAAGATGTCGCCCTGGATCGCGATGCGATTTTTGTCACGGCAAGAGATTTGCATCACCGGCGCGTAGCCCACGCGGGTCAGCAAGGCGCACACCGCCAGGCTCGACATATGGCAGTTGGCTCCACTGCCGTCGGTGGCGTTGATGGCGTCCGCATAGCCGTCAAACACACGGGCGCGGCGGTACACGTCTTCGGGGTGGGCGGAGTCGGGCGGCTCCATCTCGGCGGTAATGGCAAAAGCGCCGCTGCGCAGCACGCGCTCCAGGCGCCCCGGCGAGGTGTGGCCGGGCAATATGGGCAGTGGATAGCCGGGAACGGGTTCGTCGTCAAATCTCATGGGTGTGCCTTTAGGGTTTGCCTTATGCGTTTTTCTCGCGCGCCACTTTCAGCCAGGAAGACTTGCCCTTGAGGCGCCCATCCACCGCAAACTGCACCACCTTGATCGCCTCTTTGCCCGCCACCATGCGCTGGCTGCCGGCATAGGCTTCGACCCAGACGCAGCGCATCTCCGGTTTGACTTCGCAATGGCCATCGGCGCGCACACCACCGCAGGGGCCGTTGCGCAGGGTTTTGGGGCAGTTCATGGAGCACGACATGCCGGTGGAGCTGAGAGCGCATTGGCCGCACATCTGGCAGTCAAACAGCAGGCCCTTGACGACTTTCTCGACTACAGCCACCGGTTTTTCCAGGCGTTCGTAGCCCACGGCCTTCCACAGCGGATGCAAGGCCACGAAAGCGCGTTCGAAGCCCTGGTAAAAAATTTCCAGCCCGCGCGCGTGGCGCACCGACCAGCGGCGCACCGAGTACATCAGACTTCTCCCTCGGGCAGCGGCACGCTGGCTTCTTCGGGCGAAATGGCGGTGGGCGTGGCCAGGGTAGCGTCCACGCCGTGGGCGCGGATGATGCGCAGCAGGTCGTCGTCCGAATATTGGGCTTCCAGGCGCTCGGCACATGCATTGGCCTCGGCCTGGATGTCGTCGCCGCATTCGGTGGGGTCGCTGCGTTTCCAGTCGGCCAGGTAGTCGCCTGAACTGGCTTTGCCCGCGCGCATGGCGGCGCGGTCTACCGCTTCTTGGAAGCGGTGCGAAAGCTGCACCTTACCGGTCTCACGCCCACGCTTGACGACCACCTGCGCGGGGATGTCGCGCCACGAAATCACAATCAGTTTTGCCATTGGATCACTTTCTCATTCACTTGACTCAGGCTGCTAGCGAGCTCGCCATAGCCTGTTACACGGTATTCGAACGCCAGCCCCAGACGATCAGCGGCGCCCTGCCCTAGCGCTCGCCCCTGGGCGCTCTCGGCCTGCGCCAGGTACACCAGCTTTTTGTAATTGCCAAAATACACCGGCAGCAACTGCGGGTGCTTGTCGATACCCAGGCCGTGGATGATCAGCCGCTCAAAATGCCGCAGCAAAAAATCGGTCAGGTAAAAGGTGCCGATCTCTTGCTCAGCCAATTGTTCAAACACCTTGGCCCCAGCGTAAAACTCGTAGCAATGCGCCCCGGCAATGCGTTCTACGCCCTCTTCGGCCAGCACCACATCCAACAAGCCACCCGTACCGCAATCGGCATAGGCCACAAACAGGTTTACATATCGGCTCTTGAAACGCTGAATCTTTTCGCGCACCGCTGCAGGAATCTTTTCGGGGCGGTTGTGCAGTTCGGCGGGCAGGCAGGTCACATCCATGTGCGACCAGCCATTGGCCAAACGCAGCGCAACAATCTCTTTGGCCAAGGCGCCGCAGGCAATCACCAAGGTGTTTGCCGCTGCAGCCATGCGTTTTAAGGCGACTGCGCCTCAGGCTGCAGCTGCAGCGCGGCGGGCAGCGATCAGGGTTTTGGCCGTCTCGACCGCAATGCCTGCGTCGCGGCAGTAGGCGTCGGCGCCCACGGCTTTGCCAAACTCTTCGTTCAGCGGCGCACCGCCGACCAAGACGATGAAGTCGTCACGCAGGCCTTTTTCCTTGAGGGTGTCGATCACCACTTTCATGTAAGGCATGGTCGTGGTCAGCAAGGCTGACAGGCCCAAAATGTCGGGCTTGTGCTCTTCCAGCGCTGCGAGGTATTTTTCGACGGGGTTGTTAATGCCGAGGTCGATCACCTCAAAGCCCGCGCCCTCCATCATCATGCCGACCAGGTTTTTTCCAATGTCGTGGATGTCGCCCTTGACGGTGCCAATCACCATCTTGCCAATGGGCTCAACGCCAGTCTCAGCCAGCAAGGGGCGCAAGATCTCCATTCCGCCCTTCATGGCGTTGGCGGCGAGCAGCACTTCAGGCACAAACAAAATGCCGTCGCGAAAGTCCACGCCCACGATGCGCATGCCTTCGACCAAGGCATCGTCCAGCACGCGCGACGCGCTCCAGCCGCGACCAAGCAAGATGTTTGTGGCTTCAATGACCTCGTCGCGCAAGCCGTTGTACAGGTCGTCGTGTACCTGCTCTGTCAGCTCTTCGTCATTGAGCGTGCTCAGGTCCAGGTCATCAAATTCTTCGGCCACGGCTAACTCCTTAGGTTTGTTTCTGGGCGCATCCCGGCAGGGGCTGCGCGCTGTGTTCGCAATGTACGGTTGGGTGCCTACATGGGATGACAGTTTAGCGACTTGCGATTGTCACCATACGACACCGGTACTGGGTGTGAAGGCAATGCAAACAATTGCCGCCATAGGGTCCCAGAGAGTCGTCCAAGGGAAGAATGCTGTCGCCTACGGATAACATGGCCTCACCGGAATCCATAGACTCCAGCCACCCTTTATGTACCAGGAGAATTGATTCCATGACCGTAGCTCTCGAAGGCAAACCGCATTACATTTTGAACGCCAGTTGCGCCAGCCGCTTGGGAACGGTGGCGGTGGTGTCCGGGTTTTTGGCCTCGCGCCGGTGCTACATCACCGACATGCACCAGTTCGACGACATCCTAAGCGAGCGGTTTTTTGTGCGCGTTACTTTTTATGCCGACCCCCAGCAAACACCGGCGCTGGACGAACTGCGCGCCCAATTCCAAGAAGTGGCCACCCAAGAGGCGATGGAATGGTCGATTTATGACGGCGCCAAAAAGCCGCGCGTGCTAATCATGGTGTCCAAGTTTGACCACTGCCTGGTCGACTTGCTGTATCGCCAGCGTACCGGCGAGCTCAATATGTACATCACGACCGTGGTGTCCAACCACCCCGACCTTAAAGGCTTAGTGGAGTCGCACGGAGTTCCCTATGTGCACCTGCCCGTCACGCCGGACACCAAAGCCGCCCAAGAAGCGCGGCTGTTGGAAATCGTGGCGCAAACCCATAGCGAACTGGTTGTTTTGGCGCGCTATATGCAGGTGCTATCCAACGACCTGTGCCGCAGCTTGCGCGGGCGGGCGATGAACATCCACCATTCCTTTTTGCCAGGATTCAAAGGCGCCAAGCCCTACCATCAGGCCCACGAGCGCGGCGTAAAGCTCACCGGCGCCACCGCCCACTACGTGACCGCCGACCTGGACGAAGGACCCATCATCGAGCAGTTTGTCGAGCGCGTGGACCACACCTACACACCAGAAAAACTCGCCGCCGCCGGGCGCGACTCCGAATGCCGCGCCCTGGCCACGGCGCTGCGCTTTCACATCGAGCGTCGGGTGTTTTTGAACGGCAGCCGGACGGTGGTGTTTCGCTAGGGCAGCGTGGGCGTGTCTGGCCTCGCGGGCTTGCCTTGGCGTGCAAAGTAAAGCCCTTCGGGGGAAAAGTGGCATCCGCATTGCAGCGCTTTTCTCCCACTAATTCAAATTCCGCGTACCCGAAACACCGCTTCACGAGGGGCTTCCTTTGGCGGCTACCGGCGCCAGCAATGCCAGCCGGCTATTGCGTCGCTCAGCGCTGGGCGTGTGGCCAAACAGGTCGCGGTAGCACTTGGAAAAGTGCGGTGGCGACTGAAAGCCGCAGGCCACCGCAATTTCCATCACCGACATGGCGGTTTGCAGCAGCAGGCTGCGGGCGCGGCGCAGGCGCATGTCCAGATAGTATTTGGTGGGTACCTCGCCCACGTAGCGTTTGAACAGGCGCTCGATCTGGCGGCGCGACACGCCCACCAGGGAGGCGATCTCGTCCAACGACAGTGGCTCTTCCAGGTTGGCTTCCATCAAGGCGGCGGCCTCAATCAGGTTTTCGTGGAACAGGCCCACGCGCGCCATCAGCGGCACGTGTTGGCGGTCCTGGTCGTTGCGGATTCGGTCCAGGATGAACTGCTCCGAGATCATGGGCGCCACATCGCGCCCCAAGTGGCCCTGGATGATGTTGAGCATCAAGTCCAGGGGCGCCACGCCGCCCGAGCAGGTGTAGCGGTCGCGGTCAATGGCAAACAGCTGGCGCGAAAAAATCACCTTCGGAAACTGTTCTTCCAGCGCGGACATGTTTTCCCAGTGCACCACCGCCTTGTATTTGTCCAGCAGTCCCGCCTTGGCCAGTACGTAGCCGCCGGTGCACAGCGCGCCCAGGGCCGTCTGGCGCTGGGCCAGGCGGCGCAGCGCGGCCACCACGTCGGGGGTGCACGCATCCTCAATGTCCACACCGCCGCAGACGAACACGATTTGCGCCGCACCAGCGTCATCCAGCGCCACAGTGGGCGCCATGGACAAACCATTGCTGGCAGTCACCGGCGCACCATCCATGCTGGCCAGCACCCACTCGTACACCTCCTTTTTGGCCACCCGGTTGGCCATGCGCAGGGCCTCTACGGCGCTGGAGAGGGCGATGAGGGAATAGTTGGGGAGGGTTAGGAAGACGAAGCGATGAACTGCCGCGCCGCCCAACCCGATGTTGGAGGCCCCACTCATGGCCGGTCGGTGCTTTTTGTGCGCTTGCTCGGGGCCAGTTTGACGCACAAGCTGCCAAGATGTAGGGCGCTGCCAAAGGTCTCGGTGCTGTGGTCAAGCATGATGGCCGGTTGCACGACAGCAAGTCCAGATTTAACGCCCAGGCCCATCGATACAAAAGCCTTGCTCATGTTCACAGCCAGGCTAGCGTCTGGCGCACCCGCGAACGTGCCGGTTTGTTGAAAAATTCGATCCTTAGGCTGGCTCGCGCGCCGTATGGCCATGGCGCACTCAAGCTCGGAGCCACAGACTTTGTAGTGGTTTTTGGCAACAAATTTTTCGGGCACTGCGGGGTCTCGATCCGAGCAAAACGGTGGCATTTTTACGACAGCGTTGAGCCTAACACCAGAAATGCCCGTGCGACGGCCTCTGGCGTTAGCGTTTTTGTCCGTCGTTTTGCGCAAATGATTGAAGAAACCAGGCGCTACCCGCAGCAACTGAAATACATGAAACGACCGGCCTTCTTGGACATCAAGCGGGCGAAATAGGTGCAGCTTTCGCCGGTGGAAGCCGACGGCCCACAAAGCTGGGGACGGTGCGGGGCACCCACCGCCTCACAGGCAGCGGCGCAAAAAGTCTAGATAGGCCACTCCAACACCGTCGCGCAAGCCGGTTTTGGCACTCCAGCCAAGCGCGTTGAGCTTGCTGCTATCCATCCATTTGCGGGGCGCGCCGTCGGGCTTGGTAGTGTCAAAGGTCACGGCGCCAAGAAAACCCACCACTTGCGCGATGGTGTGGGCCACTTCTGCAATGGTTACATCGCTGCCAGAACCCACGTTGATATGGCATTGCATGGGCTTGGTTTGGGACTGGTAGGTTGCCAGCGGCAGGTCCATAACAAACACGCTGGCGGCGGCCATGTCGTCCACGTACAAAAACTCGCGCCGTGGCGTGCCCGTGCCCCAGATGGCCACCTCGGGCGCGCCGCTGACCTTGGCCTCATGAAAGCGGCGAATCAGCGCGGGGATGACGTGGCTGTTCTCGGGGTGGTAGTTGTCGCCGGGGCCGTACAGGTTGGTGGGCATGACGCTGCGATAGTCGCGCCCGTGCTGGCGGTTGTAGCTCTCGCACAGCTTGATGCCAGCAATCTTGGCCACGCCGTAGGGCTCGTTGGTAGGTTCTAGCATGCCACCCATGAGCGCCTCTTCGGTCATGGGCTGCGGCGCCAGGCGCGGATAAATGCAGCTGGAGCCCAAAAACATGAGTTTTTGTACGCCATGCACATGCGCGGCATGGATCACGTTGGCCTGCACCATCAGGTTGTCGTAAATAAAGTCCGCCGGGTAGGTATTGTTGGCATGGATACCGCCCACCTTGGCCGCAGCCATATACACCTGCGTGGGCCGCTCGGCAGCAAAGAAGTCGTGGACGGCCTGCTGGTTGCACAGGTCTAGGTCGGTGCGGGTGCGCTCCACAATCTGCTGCGCACCTACACCCTGGGCCAGCAGGGTGCGCACAATCGCACTGCCCACCAGGCCCCGGTGGCCTGCCACAAAGTACTTTTCAGTTTTCATGGACCACCGCAACCGTATAGCCGTGGCGCTGCAGCAGGGCGTGGCGCTTGGCATGGTTAAGGTCACTGGCCACCATTTCGCGGCACATGTCTTGCGCGGTGATCTCGGGCACCCAACCCAGCTCGTTCTTGGCGCGGGTGGCGTCGCCCAGCAGGGTTTCGACTTCTGCAGGGCGAAAGTAGCGTGTGTCTACCTTGACGAGCACATCGCCCAGTTTGACTGCCGGGGCACTATCGCCCTCTAAGGCCACCACCACCGCCTGCTCGTCCATGCCCTGGCCTTCAAAGCGCAGCGTAATACCCAGCGCCTGCGCCGTCCATTGGATGAACTCACGCACGCTGTACTGCTTGCCGGTGGCAATCACAAAGTCTTTGGCAGTGTCTTGCTGCAGCATCATCCACTGCATGCGCACGTAGTCTTTGGCGTG
>CANHZG010000042.1 GCA_947464995.1 Comamonadaceae bacterium
GCGGGGCAAAGCCCAGTTGCTGCGTGCCCCACAAGGCGGTGGCGGCCAGTTCTTCGTTGACGCCGGGCTGAAAAACGACATGGTGCGCTTTCAAATGCGCTTTGGCCTTTTGCAGCGACTGGTCGTACGTGCCCAAGGGTGAGCCCCGGTAGCCGCTGATAAAGCCGGCCGTGTTTTTGCCCGCAGCCAGGTCGCGCACGCGCTGCAGCATGGGCAGGCGCACCAGGGCCTGCACGCCGCTCATGAAGGCGGTGCCCGCGTTCTGCGTGTACTTGTCGTCCAGACTGTGGTCGTGGGGCGCGGGGCGCAGCTGGGCGGCGTTCAATGGGGCGTTCATGGTCAGAAGTCTCCTGAGTTTGGTTGTTCCGCCGGGTGGGCAGGTTGCGGCGCAGTCACGTCCGGGTGGGACAGGTGCACTTTTGGCGCAGTGTAGTCAAGTCAAAAACACGTGCGTATCGCGCCAGAGATCGCGCCGTCGTCCTCAACAACGGGCATCCAGCGCCATTTGTCAAAGGTGGTGCAGGGGTGGGACAGGCCCAAGGCCACGCGGTCGCCCACGGCGGGCACGCGGCTGGCAGGGTCAAAGCGCAAATAGGCGTGCTGGTCGTTCAGGGCGGTGATGCGCCAGTCGGGCGGGACGGCTTGCGCGTCCTGCAGGCGGCGCACGTGGGGCGGTGCGTGCCATTGCACGGTGGGCAACGCCAGGTCATAGGAAATGTCGCGCTTGCCGCAACTCAGCAGCGCCAGGCCGGGCTCGGGCACGGACTGCACCAGTGCCCAGACTTCGAGCGCAGGCAAGAGCGAATCAGCCAACCCCTCGCGCTGTTCTACCAGTCGCAGGTAATTGCGGTAGTGCGTGTGGTCGTGCGCCAGGTAGCAGCCTGAGCGCAGCACGCCGCACACCGGCTGGGACAGGCCTTGGGCCTGTAAGAGCGGCAGCACCAGGTCAAACACCGCCGATCCACCCGCCGACAGCACGATCTCGCCCGGCGCAAACCAGCTGTTCACGTCACAGGCGCGCGCCACCTCCAGCACGCGACGTACCAGATCGCTGACCTGCACCGGGTCCAGCGCGGGGTCGCACACAGCGGCGTGGCCTTCGTAACACTCCACGCCACCGAGGCGCACTGCGGGCGAAAAGGACAACGCCTGGGCCAGCGCCAACGCGTCTTTCAGGCTGCGGCAACCGGTGCGCTGGCCGGCAATGCCCATTTCCAGCAGCACGTCAAAAGGTTCGAACTGGCTTTGCGCCGCCGCCCAGTGCTCAATCAGTCGAAGCTGCGCCAGCGAATCCACCAAAAACCAGACCCGCAAACCCGGCGTCTGGCGCAACAGGTGCTGCAGCCCGGCCAGATCCGCCGCGCCCAAAACCTGGTTGGCAATGATGGCACGCCGCGCGCCCGCCGCCACGCCCACGCTCAGCTGAAACACGGTGGCAAAAGTCAGGCCCCAGGCGCCAGCGGCGAGCTGCATCGCGAACAACTCGGGCGACATGGTGGTTTTACCGTGCGGCGCAAACTGCACGCCCTTGCGCTCTACAAAGTCTTGCATCCAGCGCAGGTTGTGCATCAGCGCGCTGCGCCGCAGCACCGCGATGGGGTAGGCCAGGTCGTCTTCCAGCAAGTACCAGCCGCGCTGGGCAATGTTGGCCAAGTCGCCGGGGGTGGCGCACAGGGGAAGGCTTTTGGGGTGTGGGTCTATTTGGGCCATAGCACCCACATCTGTAAAGGCTGCTTGAGCCGCCCGGCCAGTTCACCGGCCTGCGCGCCCCAGCCCGCAAAGTAGTCGGCGCGCACCGCGCCGGTGATGGCGCTGCCGGTGTCTTGGGCAATCACCAGCTTTTGCAACTGGGTTTGGGGGCCGCTAGAAGCCAGCCACACCGGCGTGCCATAGGGCATGCTGCCGGGGTCGATGGCGATGGAGCGCCCGGCGGTCAGCGCCACGCCCTGGGCGCCGCGCGGGCCAAAGTCAGCATCGAGCTCGCTGAGCGCCTCTTCGCGGAAAAACACCATGCGCGGGTTGCTCCAGAGCAGCTCTTGCTGGCGCAGCGGGTTTTGCGCCAGCCAGGCTTTGATACCGGGCCAGGAGGCGTCTTTCACCAGGCCCTGGTCGAGCAGCCACTTGCCCACGCTTTTGTAGGGCTGCTCATTGGTGCCGGCAAATGCCAGGCGCGAATTGCGGCGGCTGCCGTCGGCCTGCGCCACGCGGATGCGCCCCGAGCCCTGGATTTGCAAGATGAGCGCGTCCACTGGGTCGGCGAGATAGGCCAAGGCGCGGCCTTTGAGCGCGGCCTGGGCCTCGGGCAGGGTGTCCATTTCCTGGCGTGTGTACCAGGGTTTGCGGTTGGCCAAGCCCGCCGGGGGCGCATACAAGGGGACGGGGTAGGCGGCGCTGGGCGTGCGGCTGGCGTCCACCAGCGGCTCAAAGTAGGCGGTCAGCAGGCCTCGCGACTCGCCCTGCAAGGACTCGACCCGGTAGGGCTGCATACGGCTTTTGAGCCAGTCTTGCTGTTCTTGTGCGCTGGCAATGCTCAGGGCGCGCACCTGCGGACACAAGACGGCCAGAGGCGCCGCCATGCTGGCGCTGCGTTCGCAGCTTTTGAGCCAGGCGCTCCAGGCTTGGGCCAGATTGTCTTGTTCCAAGCCCGCCAGTTCGCGCCAGGCCACGGGCACCCAGCGGCTGCGTGCGCGGGTGATCACTGCGCCGGTATTTGCTGGCCCTGACTCGGACTGTGCCGGTGGCACCGGCGCGGCCACGGGCGCCACGGCTCCAGGGGCAGGCGTTTCAATGGGCGCCATGGGTGCGCTGGAGCATGCGGCCAGTATTCCTAGAATGAGCGATGCACTGCCCCACCACCCCAAGCGCCCCATGACACTGATATTGCTAGAAGCCCTGGGCGCGGGATTGATCTTTGTAGCCATTGTTTGGTGGACCATGTTTTCCGGCCGAAAGAACGGCGAACTTCCCGCCCCGGATACCAAGGACGATGAGATCACGCCCAAGGATTGAGGCGCCATCACAGCAAACGGTGCTGCAAAGCGGGCAGCTGGTTGCGGCACTTTGCCAGCTGCGCCGCATCCAGTTCGGCAATCACCACGCCAGGCTCTTGGGCCTTCTCGGCTAGCACCGTGCCCCAGGGGTCAACCAGCATGGACTGACCCCAGGTGCGTCGCCCGCTGGGGTGCGTGCCGCCCTGGGCGGCGGCGGCGACGAAGCTCAGGTTTTCAATGGCGCGGGCGCGCAGCAACACCTCCCAGTGCGCCTGACCGGTGGTGTGGGTAAAGGCGCTGGGCACCAGCAGCAAGTCTGCGCCATGCGCGGCGTAGCTGCGGTAGAGCTCGGGAAAGCGCAGGTCGTAGCACACGCTCATACCCACCTGCCAGATGTGGCCGTCGCGCGAGGCCAGGGCAAACTGGCTGGGCGAGGCACCGGCTTGCAGCACGCGCGACTCGTCATAAGCCTCACGGCCATTGTCGTAACGAAACAGGTGCATCTTGTCGTAGCGCGCCACGCACGCGCCCAGCGGGTCAAAGGCCAGGCTGGTGTTGAAGACGCGCTGCACTTCTCCCGCTGTCGCCGCCGTGGCAGGCCTTAGGGGCAAGGTACCGGCCACGATCCACAGGCCAAGCTTGCGCGCCTGGTTTGCAATGAAGTCCTGAATCGGACCCGCTCCCAGGGGCTCTTGAATCGCCAGTTTGTCGCTGTCGCGCGCGCCGATCAAGCAAAAGTACTCGGGCAACACCGCCAGCTCAGCGCCCTGGGCGCTGGCCTGGGCCAACAACGCGGCGGCTTGCGACAGGTTGTGGTCCAAGGCGTCGGTGGACACCATTTGCAAGGCAGCGACTTTCATGGTGGCTACTCCGATTTGGCCGGGGCAGGCTTGGCCAGCGCTGGGGGGCTGAAGCCGCGCTCCACCTTGGTTATGCGGGGCTCTAGCCAGGTGCCGTCAATGTACAACTCCTGGGTACTTGCCTCAATTAAAGGCCGGCGCAATATCAGTTGTGCCAAAAACGTGGACAAGCCGACGATCGGGTTGATGGTGGTCGCGATCAGCGAGGCGCTCCCGGCGTTGATCTCTGGCACCACCACCACTTTGATGCTTTGCGTCTCTTTCGCGATGTCAGCGCTGCCCTCCATCAAAACGGCGGCCGTCACGCCTTTCATTTGCAGGTTGTTGGTGCGTGCAATACCTTGCGCGATGGTGACGTCACCGCGCACAAAGTCAAAGGCAAAGCCTTCGGCAAAAACGTCCCTGAAGTCCAGCAGCAAGCGCCTGGGCAGAGACTGCAAACTCAGCACGCCCAAGAGCTTGGCGATGCCGGGGTCCGCCTTAAGAAACTGACCGTTTTCCAGGCTGACGTTAAAGCTGCCGCCCATGCTGGGATAGTCCAGCGTAATGGGAGAGCCCTGCCAGCCGACCTGGCCCTCGATCTTGCCCTTGCCCTTGCGGATCACGTCCTTCATGCCAAACCGGCTGAGCAGGTCGCCTGAGTCGGCGATGTCGAGTTTGAAGTCCAGGTTGGTGCGGCGACGGTCTTTGGCCGCCGCCCCTTTGGCAGTAGGTGCTGCAGCGGCTGACCCCGCAGTCGGCTGCAAGCGCCAGGAGCCCGAGGCGTTGAGCACCGCCTCAGGCGTGCTCAGGTTGAAGCGCTTGAGCAGCCATTCGCGCTGCGGGTCGCGGGCCACTACCGTGGTCTGGTTGATGGCCTCGACTTCCAAGCGGCCGAGTTTTTTGCCCAACAACTCAAAGTCCTCCACCACCACGTCAAGCGCCGGGATGCTGGCGGGCTGCTCGTCGAGCAGGCTATCGACGTCCTGCGCCGTGTTGGCGCCAATGGTCATGCGCGAGAGCCGGGCGTATAAACGTCCGGTGGATGCCTTGTCCGCATTCAAGGCGGGAGCGCTGGGCTGGCGGTACTCCACCAGCCCGCTGAATTCGGTGGCGTCGACCTGGTTACGCCACACCCCGCCACTGCGCGTTCCGCTGAGGTTGACGTTGTGCAAAGTGCGACTGCCCCAGCCGATTTCGCGCGCGCGCAGCGAAACCACGCTGGGCAAATAGTCCTGCCCCAAATTGAACTTGGGCGCCTCTGCGCCAGCAGCCGGTGCGGCATTGGGGTAAGTGCCGTCAAACACCTGCGCCCAATCGTCGACGTCCAGCACGTCGGCCACCACGCGCAGCGCAAGGCCCTTGACTGGCAGGGCCGGGGGCTCGGGGCTTGCCACCCCCACGGTGATGGCGCCACGCAACAGGCGCACCGTGTCGCCCGCGCTGTCTTGCACCAGCGCCAGGCTGGCGACGTTGCCCAAGCTGGCCTGCCACTGCTCCTGACCCTTGGTGGCGACGCCGTTGGGGCCGCGAACCGCGCCCAATGCCAGGCGCAATGGCAGGGCCGAAGCCGACTCTTTGGTAAACGGCGCAGGCAGGTTCAGTGCCATTCCCACCAAATTGGATGACACCACCAGATCGGGCGCGCCTTCACGCAACAAAAGATGGACCTGGTACGCAGCCGACCCACTGGCGTAATGCGCCAGACCCGCCAGCGAGCCCCACTCGGCGGCCTGGCGCAGCCCTTCGGCGCTGGCGACCCCTTGCAAGCGGAGCATGCCCGGCGATGCTTTGGCCACCGCTGCACCGTTGGCGACGTTGGCAGCAGGAGCCGTAGCAGCGCTCGAGCCCAAGCCGCTAAGGCTGCCGTCCACGCGCACCTCGCCCCCTAAGGCGCGGCCCACCACGCCGTTGACCGTGACGCCGCTCTCGGTAAAGCCGATCTGGCCGCGTGCGCGCAGCACCTTGGGCGTTGCAGGCAAGACTTGAAGGTCATTGCCCAACAGGTTGACCGAACCCGCTACGGCCATGCGGTCAGTGTCAGCTAGGGGGAAGTCGAGTTTGACGCGGTATTCGGCCACACCGTTGGCCACCACCCGGGCCAAGGCGTGGTCGGTGACGTCACCGACTGCCGAGCCATTGACCACGGCCAGCGCATCGGCCAAGGGGCCGCGCCCCTGGGCGCTGACGCTGACGGTGGGGCTGTTGTACAGATTACTCATCACCGCGTCCGCGCGCAGCACCGGCACACTGCCCCACAGTCCGCGCACGCCATTAAGTGACATCGCCGTATGGTCAATGACAAATTCGCCAGCGATCTGCGTTAGCACAGGCCAGGGCTGGCGACCTTTGGGCAGCAGGCTTGGCGGCACATAGGCGTATTGCCCGTTGGCTACGTTGGCAGAGATCCGAAACTCGCCCTGCTTGGCCTGGGCGAAAGGGAAATACTGCAAATCCCCTTTGACTTTGACCTTGCCCGCCGTGGCCGTGCCTGCGCGCACCGCGTCGCGCAAGTAGTCACGCACCTCTTTGTCCACGTCCTGGGGAAGATAGCGGTAGACGCGCGCCACATCGGCGCGCGACAGCGTGGCTTGCAGGTCCAACACGCCTGGCCCATGGGTCAGCGCACCTGCGGCGTCGGTATTGCTCCATTGAAGCTGGCCTTCGCCTTCAAAGTCGGCATTGGCCATGCGCAGGTCCGAGGCCGTAAGCACCAGGTGCGGGCCGTCTTTCTTCCACCGCAGCTCACCGGACAGGTGCGCCAGGGGCAACACCGGCTCAGCCCAGTGCGTGCCCAAGTCCAAAGCGCCATGGTTCATGGCCACATGGGCTTTGCCTGCGAGCTCGGTGAAATCAAAATCCACATCCACGCCACGCCAACCCGGCGTACCGCTGGGCTGCGCAGCCAGGCCTGATTGCGTGACACGGCCCTTGGCCGCAAACACGCTGGGCGATTGCGCCGGCCCTTTCCAGCTTGCTTGTAGTGTTTGCACCACGCCCACAGGTTTAAAGGACTCCAGCGCCTTGCGCCACGATGGCTCCAGGGGCAAGCGCTGCGCCAATTGGCTCAGGGCCGCCAAGTCCAGGCGATCGGCGACCAGTTCGCCGCGCTCGCCCGATGCAGTGGGGCCCGCCGCGGTGGGGGCGGCGGCACCCCACAAGGACAGGCGGGCATTACCGCCGGGCCAGTGCATGCCGTCGGCGGTCATAAACTGCAAGCCTTGGGTGGTGTATTCATGCCCGCCGTCTATGGCGCGCGCCGCCAGGCGCCCCGATGCACGGGACAAGACCACGGGCTGGCCGGCACTCACAGAACCCAGATGTACATCGCTGAGCAGCACGTCAGCAGTGGCGCCTGTGACGGTGGCTGCTTGGACATCCACCCAGGCGCGAACGCTGCCTCGCCCCTGGTTGAGCGCAAGCCCGACATCCACATAGGTTCGCAACGGGCCCAAATCCACCCCCTCCAACGCGGTGTACAACTGCCCCGACCAGTCTTGCCAGCGGCCGGGGTGGGTGGTCAACAGGGGTTGCTTGAACACGCCTTGCAGATTCAGCTCGCCGCCCCAGTGTGCCGGCGGTCGGGCATTGATACGCAGTGCGTGGCCCAAGTGCCGGTTGCGCAGCACCAGGTCCACATCGGTGAGCTCCAGCGCCGGTGCATCGCGCAGCGCATCGCTCCAGCGAATGGTGCCGTGGCGAATTGCAAATTCGGGCTGGCTCATCAACCAGTCGGTCAGGCCTGCGTCGGCCGCATCAACCGACGGCATCTCAAAGCCGGCAATCCACAGCGCGCCATCGGGGGCGCGGCGCACGTCGAGCACCGGGCGGTCAATGTACAACTGCTCCAAGCCCCCGGCGGCCAAAGAGCGCGGCGACAGGGCTGCGATGATCGACGGCAAGACCAGCGCACTGCGGCCCTGGGCATCGAAAATTTGCACATCTTGCAACGCAACCGACGGTATCAAGCCGTTGGAATATGCCTCGATGCTGCCAATGCGCACCGCCACACCCAAGCGGCGGGTGGCCTGCTGCTCCAGCCAAGGGCGCAGGTCGTCGATTCGGGGCACAATGACAAAGTGAAGCGCCGCCCACACCAGGACCACCACCAACCACCCCATGGCGACCAAGCGCAGCGACCATTTCGCAAGCGCTGCGCCCAGCAAAAGTGCGCGCGTTGGGGAGGGGGAAGCTTCGGGCATCGGTATGGTGTGACTAGCCCAGAATTATGACCGGCCAGCACGCACCCCAAACGTCTGATTATTCGCGCTTTGCGCAGCGCATTCGCCGACGCTACGGGCACGAGCTGGAGCTGCTTGCACCCGGCGTACCGCTGCGAGGCGCACAAGACCACGTATTGGCCACCCTGCGCGCGCAAGGCCATAGCCTAGGCGACGCCTTGCGCATGACGCGCCAGTGGGTGCTCGAGCGCCTGTTGCGGCTGGACTGCGAACAGGCGCTGGCCCTGCAGCAGGTCACCCAGGCCATGACCGATTGGGCCGAATGCGCCCTGTGCGCCGCCTACGACCACGCCAGCGCAGAGCTGCAACTCACCCACGGCGCACCGCGCTCGACCAAGGGAGCGCTGTCCCAGTTGTGCGTCGTCGGCATGGGCAAACTCGGCGCGCGCGAGCTCAATGTCTCCAGCGACATCGATCTGATCTACATCTACGAACACGACGGTGAAACCGATGGCGGCGACCAAGGGCGCGGTCGCATCTCCAACCAGGAGTATTTCGGCAAACTGGTACGCGCGCTGTACGCATTGATCGGCGAGACCACCGCGCACGGCTTTGTATTTCGGGTCGACCTTGCGCTGCGCCCCAACGGCAACTCGGGCCCGCCCGCGCTGTCCTTGGGCGCATTGGAAGAGTATTTGCAAACCCAGGGGCGCGAGTGGGAGCGTTTTGCCTGGCTCAAGAGCCGCGTCGTGGCGCCCCAAAGCAGCGTGGGCTGCGCCTTTGCGCTGCAACTGCGCGCGGCGATTACGCCCTTTGTGTTTCGCCGCTACCTGGACTACAACGTGTTTGACGCGCTGCGCGTGCTGCACCGCCAGATCCGCGACCACGCGTCCAAGCGCAGTGCCGGACACCCGGAGCGCAGCAAAGACGTCAAGCTGTCGCGTGGCGGCATCCGCGAGATTGAATTCACCGTGCAGCTTTTGCAAGTGGTGCGCGGCGGCCAGTTCCCGGAACTGCGCACCCGCCCCACCCTCAGCGCATTGAGGCGATTAAGTGCAGCAGGCCTGATGCCCGCTGCCACGGCGCAGGGCTTGGGCCAGGCCTATGAGTTTTTGCGCCAGCTGGAGCACCGCATCCAGTATCTGGACGACCAGCAAACCCATGTGCTGCCCACGGACAGCGGCGACCTGGCCTGGATCGCCAGCACCATGGGCTTTGGCGACACGGGGGCGTTTTTGTCCCAGTTCGACACGCACCGCGAGTTAGTGGCGCAAGAGTTTGACGCGCTGCTGGGCGGCGCGCCCGCGGCGTGCGCCCCCTGCGAACGCGGCAAACCGGGCGCCGGTAGCCTGCCCCAGGCGGCCGCGCCCGACTTGGAAGCCTTGCTGCTACGGCTCGACGGTGCGCTGCAAACGCGTGTGGCGCACTGGCGCACCCAGACGCGGGTTCAGGCACTGCGCGACGAATCACGGGCGCGCTTGTTCATCTTGGTGCAACGCACAGCGCAATGGGCCCGCGAAGGCAGCGTCAGCCAAGACGCCTGCGTGCGTTGGGTGGACTGGATTGAGCCACTGCTGCGCCGCGAGAGCTACCTGGCCTTGCTGGTGGAGCGCCCCGGCGTGCACGAGCGCGTGCTGCGCGTGCTGGGCGCAGCACGCTGGCCCGCGCGCTACTTGCAGCAGCACCCCGGCGTCATCGACGAACTCGCCAGCAGCGCCATGCTGGACGAACGCTTTAACGCGGTCGAATTTGCTGCCGAGCTTGAGCGCCGCTTGGCCGCCTTGCGCAGCAGTGGCGAGGACGACGACGAGGCCTTGCTCAATGTCCTGCGCCGCGCCCACCACGCCGAGGTGTTTCGCACCTTGGCGCGCGACGTGGAAGGCCGCCTGACGGTTGAGGAAGTGGCCGACGACCTGAGCGCCCTGGCCGAAGCCGTGCTACGCACCACCACCACCTGGTGCTGGGCGCGCCTAAAAACCCGCCACACCGAGGTGCCGCAACTGGCCATCATTGCCTACGGCAAGCTTGGCGGCAAAGAGCTAGGCTACGGCAGCGACCTGGACATTGTGTTTGTGTATGACGACGCGGACGAGCGCGCCGGCGAGGTCTATGGCGCGCTGGTGCGCAAGCTGATCAACTGGTTAACGGTCAAAACCAGCGAAGGCGACTTGTACGAGATCGACACCGCGCTGCGCCCCAACGGCAATGCGGGGTTGCTGGTCACCCCCATTAGCGCCTATGCCAGCTACCAGCAACAACGCGGGTCGAATACGGCCTGGACCTGGGAACACCAGGCCATGACGCGCGCGCGCTGCGTGCTAGGCAGCCCGGCCATGCAGGCGCGCTTTGACGCCGTGCGCGAAGCCGTAATTGCCAGCCACCGCGACCCGGCTGCACTGCACGACGAAATTGCCGCTATGCGCGCCAAGGTGCGCGCCGCCCACCGCAACAAAGACGGTTTGTTTGACGTCAAACACAGCCCGGGCGGCATGGTGGACATGGAGTTTGCGGTGCAGTTTTTGGTATTGGCCCACTGCGCCAAGCAGCCCGCGCTGCGCGCCAACGTGGGCAACATTGCACTGTTGCAACGTGCCCAGGATTGCGGCCTGTTGCACGCGCCCATTGGCAGCGACGCCGCGCAGGCCTACCGCAGCCTGCGCCAACTACAGCACCGCGCCCGGCTCAATGAAGAGGCCACCGAAGTGGCCATGGATGCTGTGGCGCAGGAGCGTGCGGCGGGGCTGGGGTTGTGGGGGGCGACGTTTGGGGCGGCGGGGTAGTTGAGGGCACGCAACCAGTGCCGGTCAGCTACAGCCGACCCCTAGCGCAGCGTAGCGCGCAGCTCCTGCTCAATCACCCAAAGCCGGTCTTGGCCCCAGTGGCCGGGCATGTTGTTGACGCGAAACGAGGGCACGCCCCACAAGTCCATGGCCAGCAAGTCTTCGCGGTTGGCGCCTGCCACTGCGCGCCATGATTCGTCGGGCAAAGCCGCTTGCACCCAGGCCGCGTCAAACCCGGCGCGTGCGGCGATAGCGTTCAGTCCGGCGTCGGTACCCGCGTCCAAACCGTCGGCCCAAACGCCTTGCAAAAAGGATTGGGCAAATTCCACGCCTTTGCCCGCCCCGATGGCGTGGTGCAAGAGCGCGTAGCCACGCTCGACCGGTTTACCCACCGGGTCTACCACCTTGCCAAAAGGCATAGCTAGGCGCTGGGCCTCGCGCGCCACATCGCTCACGATGTACAGACGTTTTTCCACCGGCACCGGCAGGCCGCGCATCACCATCGGCAGCACAAAGCGCAAACGCAGGGTGGCGCCGTAGTGCGCAGCCAGGGCGCGTACGCGGGGCAGCGCCAGGTAGGTGTAAGGGCTGCGAAACGACAGAAAGTAGTCCAGCGTGGTGCCCGGCGCGGCGCGTTGACCGTTCAGGGGTGAAAGCGTCACTTCATGCACTGGTGCGATCAAGGGCAAAGCGGGGTTGCGGCACAAGCCTTCGTCACGCAGGCGCGCTTCCAAAAAGTGCAAGCGGTCCAGGCCCCAGTACCACTCACCCGCGTAATACAAAGTGGCGCCCAGGTAGTGGCCCCGGCGCCGGCGCAAGGCGTCGCCTGCGGTCTTGGCGCTGGCCGCGCGCTGCAAAGCCGCAGCGGAAGGGGCGTCAAGGTTTGCGCCCGGCTGCCACAGTGTGGCGCTGATGGCGGCGGCTTGGGCCACAAAGTCCCCGGCTTGCAGCGCTTGGGCCAGGTCGGCCTCCCCTGCTTGCACCGCTGCGGCTGGCGGCATCGCGCCGACCAAAGCCTGTGGCGCCTGAAGGCCAAAGGCCTGCGCCAGCGAGGCGGCATCGCGCAGCGACCAGCTCGCCAGACGTGCACGCTCGGGCGCGGCGCTGTCTTGTGGCGGGCTGACCAGGTGGGGCAAGAGCGCGATCTGGTAATTGGCCGCCAAGCGTGCCAATATTTGCGCGCACAGGTGGCTATAGGGGTCATCCGCCTGGTGAAAGTAATGCACCTGGGCGCTCGCGCCGGTGAGCGTGCGCCACCAGGCGGCGCGCGCACGGCGTACACGGCGCAAATTGGGATGGGTGTAAAGCTGGGTAATGCTGCGGGCGATCGCGGTTTTGAGGGCGCTCATGGCGGGCGGGCTCCGGGGAGGTTGCGGCGGGGGGTGCGGTGTGTTTCGTGCGGGCGGGGTATCTACGAGGCGCTTGTGCCTAGTGGCCCATGACCTGCAGCGCAAAGGTCTTGGCGCCGCGCAGCATCATCTCGATGGCCACAGACACCAACACCAGACCCATGAGCCGCTCCACCGCCACCAACAGGCGGCTGCCGATGAGGCGCTGGATGCGCTCGGCCGACACCAGCACCACGGCACTGACAAGCATGGTGACGCACAAGGCCGCAATCCAGTCCAGGCGCCGCTCGGGCTGCTGCGATACCAACAGCAAAACCGTGGCCAGCGCCGACGGCCCAGCGATGGCGGGCACCGCCAGCGGCACGATGAGGGGCTCCTCAAAAATCTCGGCCTCCAGCACGGTCGCGGGCGGGAACACCATGCGCAGGGCGATCAAAAACAGAATCACGCCGCCACCGATTTGCAGGGACAGGTCGCTCAAATTCATGACACGCAAAAAGCCCTCGCCGACGAACATAAAGGTCAGGAGCAAGAAAAACGCAATCAGGATTTCGCGCAAGATGACCTTGGCCCGCCGCTCAGGAGCCACGTGCTTGAGCGCATTGGCAAACACCGGAATATTGCCCACCGGGTCGGTAATCAGCAGCAGCAAAATCGTTGCCGATACAAAGGTGTAATTCATCACGGCGCGTACACCGTGTCCAAGTTGGCAAAACCCTTGACCTCGATCGGATTGCCCGAGGGGTCCAGAAAGAACATCGTCCACTGCTCGCCGTTTTCGCCAGCAAAGCGGATTTGCGGCTCCATCACAAACGCCACGCGCGCGGCCTGCAAACGCTGGGCCAGCGCTTGCCAGTCGGGCAGCGCCAGCACCAGGCCAAAGTGTGGCATGGGGACCAGCGTGTCTCCGACGCGCCCCGTGCGGGTGGTGGCAAACGGCTCACCCAGGTGCAGGGAAAGCTGGTGGCCAAAAAAATCAAAGTCCACCCAGGTGTCTGTGCTGCGCCCCTCGGTGCAACCCAGCACGCCGCCATAAAACTGGCGCGCGGCCTGCAGCGCGTGGACGTGGATGGCAAGGTGGAACAGGCTTTGCATGGCCGCAGGATAGCAGGGGGTCGGCTGCCATAATCGCGCCTTATGTCGCCCCTGCACACGCTTCGCACCACCCGATTGCTCGCGCGCGCCGTGCTGCTGTGGTGGTGCCTGGCGCTGGGGCTGGCCACCATCGCTCCGTTGGCGCAAGCGCACGGCAGCCGCATGGTGTGCTCAGCGTCCGGCGCAGTCATGCTGGTCGATGGAGAGAGCGGCGCGCCGGTCGGCCAAGCCTCCCATGGACTCGATTGCGCGCTCTGCTTGGTGACTGGCGCGCCATCGCCCGCTACGCACACCGATTTTTCCGTTCCAACCAGCCCCCAGGCACTCATCTCCAGCGCGGGTGCCAATGCACCCGCGTGGCGCAGCGCAGCGCCACCACCCGGACGCGGACCTCCAGCGCGGGCCTAACAGCGCGGCTGGCCTTAATCGGGTCGGCCGCGCGCACGGTGGGTGCGGCGCCACGGCCAGACTGTGGTTCGCACCTTCCGATCCTTTTCCCCTCTTGCGTCCCACGCGCTGCCTCGCAGCCTAGGCGCGACCCCATTGCCCCGGCTGCGCGCGCAGCCTGCTTGTTGAAGACCCTTATGAAATCCTCCTTTTTCGCCTCTATGGCCACCGCCTGCACCTTGTGCCTGGGCGGCCCCAGCGTTGCCCACGTTGTGTTGCAAGACGGCGCGGCCGCCGCCAACGCCAGTTACCGCGCCACCTTTCGCGTGGGCCACGGCTGTGACCAGCAAGCCACCACAGCCCTGCGCGTGACCATTCCGGCTGGTTTTAACGGCGCTCAGCCCATGCCCAAAGCCGGGTGGACGGTGAGCACCAAAGCGGGTCCCTTACCCGTGCCCTATGAGAGCCACGGCAAGAAGTACCTTGAGGGCGTGCTGGAGATTAGCTGGACCGCCAACGGGCCTGAAAACGCCTTGCCTGCGGCCTATTACGATGAATTTGTACTGCGTGGCACCACCCCGGCCAAAGCCGGGCCACTCTGGTTCAAAGTGCTACAAAGTTGCGTCCAAGGCGTAAACGACTGGGCCGAAGTGCCTGCCAGCGGCACCTCGACCAAGGGGCTGAAGTCCCCCGCAGCGCTGCTCGACGTGCTAGACGTGCAAGCCGCTGGCGCCCACGCGCACTGACGCAACACTTCTGTTTTTTTCCAACCCCCGGTACTTTGGAGTTCCTATGAAAAACAAAATTTCCGTCGCCCTCGCCTTAGCCGCCTTGTGGACAGGCCAGGCCCTGGCCCAAAACGTGCAGGTGAAAGACCCCTGGGCGCGTGCCACCGTACAAGGCCAAAAGGCCAGCGGCGCCTTCATGACGCTGACCGCCAAAGCCGACACCACCCTGCTAGGCGCTTCCAGCAGCGTGGCCGGTGTGGCCGAAGTGCATGAAATGAAAATGGACGGCAACACCATGCAAATGCGCGCCTTGACCGAAGGCCTGCGCCTGCCCGCGGGCAAGGCCGTCACACTCAAGCCGGGCAGCTTTCACCTGATGCTGATGGACCTGAAAGTGCCTTTGCAAAAAGACACCACCATCCCCGTGACGCTGCGCTTTAAAGACGCCAAGGGCGTGGAAAGCACGCTGGAACTCAGGGTGCCGGTCGCCATGAGCGCACCCAGCGGCGACGCAGGCGCGCACCAACACGGCATGCACGACGCGACGGCCAAGCCCTGAGCAAAGGCCGGCGCAAGCCCCCACGCTTGTGCTGGCAGCGCATCTGCCTCTTACTTTTTTCTTTTGCTGATTTGCACCCGCCATACGCCATGCACGGGATGCTGCGCCTCACTTTCACGTTAACCCGCCTGCGGTCGCGGGCCTGCGCCTGGCTGGCGCTGGGGCTGATGGCGTTTGCCACGCTGGCGCCCCTGGTGACATGGGCGCTGGTGCCCGCGCCTGCCCACGGCATAGAGGTGTGCACCAGCAGCGGCCCGCGCACCGTGTCGGCAGACGCCGCCGGCGTCCGGGCAATCGAAGGCCTTGCCTTTGCAGCCACGCCTGAAGCCGAAAGCGGCGCTCCTACGGGCCCCCCCTTGCCCGGCGCTGGCGCAGGGATGCACTGCCCCTTGTGTCTGCTGTCGCATGGCGGGCTGGCGCCGCCCCCGGTGGCTTCGCTTTTTGCGCTGGCGCTGGCATTGCTGCCCCCGCTGCCTTGGGCGCCGCAAGCCGCACCGATCTGCGGCGCCCACCAACGGGCCGCCGCGCCGCGCGGACCGCCAGCCCTCGCCTGACGCCCTTCGCCCCGCGCGCGCTAGCGCGCACCGGGGTATGTCATTCCGCTTGCACCTGGGTTGCGCGCCGCGCGCCGGGCTGGCTTGCGGCCACAGGCTTTTTTATGTTGTATTGCTATGAAAAAAACCCACTTGGCGCTGGCACTGGCCGTCGCTTTTCCCTTGTCTTTTGCACTTTCGGCTGCGGCCCAAACCCCAGTTGCCCAAACGGACCCTGCCACTGAGGACACTCCCGTCAAATCCCTGGGCATGGTCACGATTACCGGCTGGCGACCGACTTCGCTGCCCACGCAAATTCCCACCACCATTGAGGGTGTGACGCGCACACAGATCGAGCAAACCATCAACGCCACCGACAGCGAAGACGTGCTCAAGTACTTCCCTAGCCTGGTGGTTCGCCGGCGCTACATCGGCGACTACAACCACGCGGTGTTATCAAGCCGCGCCTCAGGCACGGGCAATAGCGCGCGCTCGGCGGTGTATGCCGACGGCATTTTGTTGTCCAACTACCTGGGCAACGGCGCCACCTACGCGCCGCGCTGGGGCATGGTCACGCCCGAAGAGATTGAGCGCGCCGATGTGATGTATGGCCCGTTTTCTGCCGCCTACCCCGGCAACTCGGCCGGCGCCATCGTGGACTATGTGACGCGCATGCCCACGCAGTTCGAAGGCCACGCAAAAATCGTTGCTTCGCAACAAAATTTCGACGCGTACAACACCCACGAGACCGATCTGGCTAACCAGGCCAGCGCCTCGCTGGGCAGCAAAATCGGTGACTGGTCTTGGTGGCTTAGCCTGAACCACACCGACAGCCAGGGCCAGCCTATGGTTTTTGCCAC
>CANHZG010000043.1 GCA_947464995.1 Comamonadaceae bacterium
ATGCGCACCACACCGACTGTTTTGCTGCGCTGGTGCAATACCCCAGCACCACCGGCGCGGTAAACGACTTTCGCCAGCTCGCCGCCGTGTTACACGCCAAACATGCCGCGCTGTGCGTGGCCAGCGACCTGCTGGCGCTGACCCTGCTCACACCACCGGGCGAGTGGGACGCAGACATCGTGGTGGGCAGCACGCAGCGCTTTGGCATGCCCATGGGCTGCGGTGGCCCACACGCGGCGTTTTTTGCCTGCCGCGACGCCTACAAACGCTCCATGCCGGGCCGATTGGTGGGCGTGAGCGTGGATGCGCAGGGGCAAGCGGCGTACCGGCTGGCCTTGCAGACCCGCGAGCAGCACATACGGCGCGAGAAAGCCACCTCCAACATCTGCACCGCGCAGGTACTCCCCGCTGTGGTGGCCAGCATGTTTGCGGTCTACCACGGGCCCGAGGGCCTGGTGCGCATTGCGCGGCGCGTGGCGGCCTACACCGCCATCGTTGCCAAGGGTTTGCGCAGCCTGGGCTACGCAGCCACGCACGCCAGCGCGTTTGACACGCTGCACATCGCCAGCGGCGCCCAAACGGCAAGCCTGACAGAAAAGGCGCGCAGCAAGGGCCTGAACCTGCGCCAGATCGGCGACACGGCGCTGGTGCTGTCGCTGGACGAGACCACCACGCGCCAAGACATCGACGCCCTGTGGTCAGTGTTTGCCCACAACGGCCAGACACTGCCGCGCTGGCAAGCCTTTGAGGCTGAGACCAGCGACCTGATTCCTGCAGCGCTGCGCCGCAGCAGCGCGTTTCTCACCCATCCCGTGTTTCACAGCCACCACAGCGAGACGGCCATGCTGCGCTACATCCGCTGCCTCAGCGACAAAGACCTGGCGTTGGACCGCAGCATGATCCCGCTGGGCAGTTGCACCATGAAGCTCAATGCCACCAGCGAGATGATTCCCATCACCTGGCCCGAGTTTGCCCACGTGCACCCGTTTGCCCCGGCCGACCAGTTGCAGGGCTACGCGCTGCTGGACGCCCAGCTGCGCCAGTGGCTGTGCCAGGCCACGGGCTACGCCGGTATCAGCCTGCAGCCCAATGCCGGCAGCCAGGGCGAATATGCGGGCCTGCTGGTGATACGCGCCTACCAGGCCGCCCACGGACAGGGGCACCGCAATATTTGCCTGATCCCGTCCTCGGCCCACGGCACCAACCCGGCCAGCGCGCACCTGGCCGGCCTGGAGGTGGTGGTGACCGCCTGCGACGCACAGGGCAACGTCGACATGGACGACCTGCGCGCCAAGTGCGAGCAGCACAGCACCCACCTGGCGGCAGTGATGATTACCTACCCCAGCACCCATGGCGTGTTTGAAACCCAGGTCAAGGCCTTGTGCGCCCTGGTGCACCAGCACGGCGGGCGCGTCTATGTGGACGGCGCCAACATGAACGCCCTGGTGGGCATTGCCGCTCCCGGCGAATTTGGTGGCGACGTCAGCCACCTCAATTTGCACAAAACCTTTTGCATCCCCCACGGCGGCGGCGGCCCCGGCGTAGGCCCGGTCTGCGTGGTCGAAGACCTAGTGCCCTACCTGCCCGGCCACACCGGGGGCAGCGCAGCACACGCAGTGGCAAGCGTGGGGGCCATATCCGCCGCCCCGCTGGGCAACGCATCGGTCTTGCCCATTAGCTGGATGTACTGCCGCATGATGGGCGCCGACGGCTTGCGCCATGCGACGCAAGCGGCCATCTTGTCGGCCAACTACATCAGCGTGCGCCTCAAAGACCACTACCCCACGCTTTACGCAAGCGACAACGGCCGCGTAGCACACGAGTGCATTCTGGACTTGCGACCCCTCAAAGACAGCTCGGGTGTCAGCGCCGAAGACGTGGCCAAGCGGCTGATGGACTACGGTTTTCATGCGCCGACGCTGAGCTTTTCGGTGGCTGGCACGCTCATGGTCGAGCCCACCGAAAGCGAAACCTTGCACGAGATCGACCGCTTCATCGACGCCATGGTGGCCATACGCCAGGAGATACGCCACATCGAGCAAGGCCTGTGGCCGCAAGACGACAACCCCCTCAAGCACGCGCCGCACACGGCGGCCACGGTGCTGGCCGAGGCCTGGGACCGCCCCTACCCGCGCGGCTTGGGCGCGTTTCCGCTGGACAGCCTGAAGCACCAAAAGTATTGGCCGTGTGTGGGACGGGTGGACAACGTCTATGGTGACCGCAACCTGTTTTGCTCTTGCCCGCCGCTGTCGGTCTGGCAAGAGAGCGCAGCCCCAGCAATTGCCTAGAAGCGCGACGGAGCGTAGGGCGACAGATCCAGGCTGGGCGCGCGCTGGGCCACCAGGTCTGCCACCAGGCTGCCACTCAGGCCGCCCAGCGTCAGCCCGATGTGCTGGTGCCCAAACGCATAGACCACGCGCGTGCTGGCCTTGGAGTGGCCTAGCACGGGCAATCCGTCAGGCAGCGTGGGGCGAAAACCCAGCCACGGCGCGCTGGGCGCCCCGAGCCCGGGCAGGGCGCGTTGCGACGCAAAGTGCAACAGGTCGAGCAGCTCCTGGCGCTTGTCCAAGCGCAGGCCCGCCAGCTCCACCGTGCCAGCCACGCGGATGCCCTGGTCCATGGGCGTCATGTAAAAGCCGCGCTCCGCCCAACCCACGGGGCGCGACACCAGGCGCGTGGTGCCGGGGTACATCAGGTGGTAGCCGCGCTCGGCCTCTAGCGGCAGGTGATCGCCACACTGCTGCGCCAGGGTCTTGGAGTGCACGCCGGCACACAGAGCCACGTAGTCATAGGCGCTGCTGCCCGCTGCGCAAGCCACCCGCACATGGTCGCTGGCCGGGTGCAAGCTCTGCACCGCATGGGGCTCGATGTGCAGGCCACGCGACTGCAAATAGGTCTGCAAGGCCCGCAAAAAACCGGCCGGGTCGCTCAGGTGCCAAGAACCCTTGAACAAAGCGCCGCGCTCAAAAATGGGGCTCAAGCGCGGCTCCAGCGCGGCGATCTCGGCAGCGCCCAGGATGTCGGACTGCACGCCCAGACGCCGGCGCAGGTCCAGCGTGGATTGCGAGGCCTCAAAAGCCGCTGCGCTGGAGTACAAGTACAGGCACTCGCGGTGGCGAATAAAGGGCGCAAGCCCGGCGTCGCGGACCATATCGTCATAGCCGGCCTGGGCGCGAGAGAGTAGCACCGACAAGGCCGTGGCTGACGCCGTGTAGCGCGAGCGGGTCGAATGCAGCAAAAAGCTTCCCAGCCACGGCGCCAGCAACGGCAGGTAGCGCCAGCGCATGCGAAACGGGCTGCTCGGCGAGAGCAAAAACCGGGGCAGGTCGCGAAACACCGACGGGTTGTTGACCGGAATACAGGCGTAGTTGGCAAAGGTGCCGGCGTTGCCAAACGAGGCGCCACCGGCCGCGCCCACGGGCTCGTACAGCACCACCTGGTGGCCGTCGCGCATCAGCCAATAGGCCGATGACAGGCCGACAAAACCGGCACCAATGACAGCAACGTGGGCCATGGCGTGCCGTTAGCCTTGACCAAACATGCCCGGCGTCAAGGGCTCGGGCCCCACGCCTTTTTTGGCGACCCAGGATTGCGGCGTCTCCAGGAAGTTGAACCACTCTTGCCAGCCGGTGGCGCTGGTGTTGTCGTATGTGGCATCCACCATGTCCCAGCCCCATACCACGTCGCAAAACCCAAATCCCCCGGCCGGGTAGGGCGCGCACGCAACCAAAAATTTGTCGATGTGGAGGTATTTGCCGCGCAAGACACTGTCGATGACGGACACCGCGACCTTGACCTTTTGTGCCCCGCTGCGTCGGACTTGTGCCACGGCAGCGCGCTCTTTGGTGCGGGGGGGTCTAGTGGTCGCCATAACGGAAGGCTTTCATGGTTGGGGTGTGGGTTCAAGGCCGATCGTAATGCGCGAATGCGGCACGGCTGGCGTCAGGTAGGGCTGGATATTCGCGTGGTTAGAATAAATTTGCTTTTGGCCGTGCGCCAGGTGGCACGTCAAATTGCTGATTCCCGGGTCGAAAAATTTCAAAAACAATGAATTGGAGACAACGTGCTTTCAGACATTCAAATCGCCCAAGCGGCGCATATGCGGCCCATTAGCCAAATTGCCCAGGGACTGGGCATACCGGAAGACGCGGTGGATATGTACGGCCGCTACAAGGCCAAAATTTCACTGGACTACGCTAACAGCTTGGCTGACAGACCCGACGGCAAGTTGATATTGGTGTCTGCCATCAGCCCCACACCGGCGGGCGAGGGCAAGACCACCACCACCGTGGGTTTGGGCGACGCGCTGAACCGCATTGGCAAAAAAACCATCATCTGCCTGCGCGAACCCAGCCTGGGGCCGGTGTTTGGCATGAAGGGCGGCGCGGCCGGCGGCGGCCATGCGCAGGTGGTGCCCATGGAGGACATCAACCTGCACTTCACCGGTGATTTCAACGCCATCGCCCTTGCCAACAACCTGCTGGCCGCGCTGATTGACAACCACATCCACCACGGCAACGCCTTGGGTATCGACGTGCGTCGCATCACCTGGAAACGGGTGATGGACATGAACGACCGGGCGCTGCGCGACATCACCTGCTCCCTTGGTGGGCCGGGTAACGGCTACCCGCGCCAGGACGGTTTTGACATCGTGGTGGCGTCTGAAGTGATGGCCATTTTTTGTCTCGCCACCAGCCTGACCGACCTGAAGGAGCGTCTGGGCAATATCGTGATTGGCTACACCAAGGCGCTGGCGCCGGTGCGCGCGCGTGACCTCAACGCCCACGGCGCCATGACGGTGCTGTTGCGTGAGGCGCTCAAGCCCAACCTGGTGCAAACGCTGGAAAACAACCCGGCCTTCATCCACGGCGGTCCGTTTGCCAATATCGCCCACGGCTGCAATTCGGTGCTGGCGACCAAGATGGCGCTCAAGCTGGCCGACTACGTGGTCACCGAAGCCGGTTTTGGCGCCGACCTGGGTGCCGAAAAATTTGTCGACATCAAGTGCCGCAAGTCCGGCCTGCGCCCCTCGGCGGTGGTGTTGGTGGGCACTATTCGTGCCCTCAAATACCACGGTGGCTGCGACCTCAAAGAGCTCAACCAGGAAAACTTGCCGGCCCTGGAAAAAGGCATTGCCAATCTGGAGCGCCATGTCAACAACGTGCGCACCCACTACGGCTTGCCCTGCGTGGTGTCCATGAACCATTTCACGGCAGACACGGCGGCTGAGCTGGAGCTGCTGCAAACCAAGTTGGCCTATTTGCAAGTGCCGGTGCTGTCTGCGCGCCACTGGGCCGACGGTGGTGCGGGCGCCGAAGCCGTGGCCCACGCCGTGGTGGAACTGGCGTCCAAAAAAGACCAAGGCTTTCGCTTTGTTTACGAGGACGACATGGGCTTGTGGGACAAGATGAAGGCGGTGGCTACCAAGATTTACGGCGCCGACGACATCACGGCCGACTCCAAGGTGCGTGCCGAGATCAAACGCCTGCAAGACGCGGGCTACGGCCACTATCCGGTGTGCGTGGCCAAGACGCAGTATTCTTTTTCCACCGATCCAAGCCGCAGGGGCGCGCCCAGCGGCCACATGGTCAATGTGCGCGAAGTGCGCCTGGCCGCCGGGGCCGAGTTCGTGGTCATGGTTTGCGGCGACATCATGACCATGCCGGGCCTGCCCAAGGTGCCGTCGTCCGAACACATCGACATCGACGCCCACGGCAAGGTCTTGGGCTTGTTTTAGTTTTATTTTTTGTAAAGGACGTGCCATGGCCCGTTTGGTCGACCAGCGTCTGCGCCGCTTTTTGCGCACCACAGCGACCCTGTTGACCCTAGCGGCCAGCGGATTGGTGATGGCGCAGGGCGCGCCGGTCAAGGTGCTGGTGGGCTTTCCGCCTGGTGGCGGCACCGATGCAATTGCGCGCATCCTGGCCGACAAGCTCAAAGACCAGCTCGGCGTGCCCGTGGTGGTGGAAAACCGGGCCGGAGCCGGCGGTTTGATTGCTGCGCAAGCTTTGAAGGCAGCAGCGCCAGATGGCAACACCGTTTTTCTATCCCACGACCACACCATCTCCATCCTCCCCTTGGTGATGAAAACCCCGGGTTTCGAGCCTGCGCGTGACTTTGTGGCCGTGGCCGGGTTTGCTACCTTTGTGAACGCGCTGGCGGTGTCGGGCGGCACCCCGGCCAAGTCGGTCAATGAGTATGTGGCTTGGGTACGCGCCCAGGGTGCGGGCAAGGGCACGGTCGGCATTCCGGCACCGGCCTCGGTGCCCGAGTTCTTGGTCAAGGTCATCGGCCAAAAATACGCGCTGGATTTGCAAGCTGCGCCCTACCGGGGCAGCGCTCCCATGATGGCCGACATGCTGGGCAACCAGATTGGCGCGGGCGTGGCCTCGGTGCCTGACTTTATCGAGAACCACAAGGCCGCAAAGGTGCGCATCGTGGCGGTGCTGGGTGGCGCGCGCCAGGCGGTGCTGCCCGACGTGCCCACTTTTGCCGAACTGGGGCTGGCCGGATTTGAGGATGTGCCCTACTACGGCTTTTTTGCCCCAGCGGGCACGCCCAAGGCGGCCATCGACAAGTTCTCAGACGCACTGGCCAAGGTGCTGGCGCTGCCCGAGGTGCGAGAGGCGCTGACCAATATGGGCCTGAGCGTGGGCATGATGAGCTCGCAACAACTCGCCAGCCGCGAGCACGCTTACGCGCAAACCTGGGCCAAGATCATCAAGGCCAGCGGGTTCCAGGCCCAGTAGTTTGGCCAGCCTGGGCTGGTCGCCAGTGCAGCCCCTCGGTGGTGGCCCCTGCCACTGCGCCAAGGGCTGGGCGGTATTCACAGCCTACCCAACCGTCCCAGCCGCATTGGGCTGATACCTGGTCAATTACCCCAAACAGGTAGTGGTAGTTGAGCTCGCCCACGTTGGGCTCATGGCGCTCGGGAACGCCGGCAATCTGGATGTGGCCAACGCGGCCCGTGGGCAGGTAGTGGCGCAGCTTGGTGGCCACGTCGCCCTCCGTGATCTGGCAGTGGTACAGGTCAAACTGCACTTTCAGGTTGGGTGCGCCAATCTCTTGCACCAGCGCGTGGGCAGCGTCCTGGCGGTTAAGAAAGTAGCGCGGAAAGTCCCGCGTGTTGATGGGCTCAATCAACACATCGCAGCGCGCAGCGCTGGCTTTAGCAGCGGCCCAAGCCAAGTTGGCGCGGTAGGTGGCTTGCAAGGCGGCGTGGTCTGCGCCGGGCGGCGCAATGCCGGCCATCACGTGGATGCGCGGGCAGTTCAGCGCCTGCGCATAGTCCAGGGCCTGTACAAAGCCGTTGCGAAACTCCGACTCACGCCCCGGCAGACAGGCGATGCCACGCTCGCCTGCGTCCCAGTCGCCAGGCGGAGCGTTGAAAAGCACCTGCTGCAAACCATGGTCTTGCAGGCTGCTGTGTAGTGCGCCCATGTCAAACGTATAGGGGAAAAGGTATTCCACGGCCACAAAGCCATCGGCAGCGGCGGCGGCAAAGCGGTCTAAAAACGCGTACTCTTGGTAGAGCAGGCTCAGGTTGGCGGCAAAACGGGGCATGGTGTTTGGAGCTTGGAAGCGCAGGGGTTCAGGGTAAAGGCCTGGCGGGACTTGTTGGATCGCTCCATTTGGCGCGCAATATTGCCGCATACCAGATCGCAAAGCGCGTACACCGCTTCGTCGGCGATGCAGTAGTAAGCGCTGGTGCCGCGGCTTTCGCGGCGCACCATGCCGTGCTTGGTCAACAGACTCAGGTGGCGCGAAATATTGGCGGCTGTGGAGCCGCACATCTGTGCCAGATCGCCCACATTGCGTTCCCCCTCGCGCAGGATGTTGAGGATTTGTAAGCGCGAGGGCTCGGACAGGGCCTGAAAGTAGGTGGCTACCTCTTGTAGGGCTTCGGGGGGCATGTTTTCCATGGTTTGCGTCCTTGGTCGCAGTTTTTAAGGGCCGTGTTTGACATTGCACAGACCCCGGCGTTGATTTTAGTGTATTATTTGCTTAATTACGTAATTAGTTAAATACGAAGTAAAGCGCTAGACGCACTAAGACCCCCCCGCCATGACCATGACTTGGAAATACCCCTCAACTGCCGCCTTGCTGTGGACGGCCTGCCTGTTCTCCCCACTGGCTTCCCCGTGGGCCGGGGCTGCGGGGCTGGCTACGGCTCAAGTGCAGGGCGGCCCAGCGCAGCATGCGGATTTGCAAAGCTTTGACGGCGTGGTCGAACCGGTACGCCAAGCCACGCTGGCGGCCCAGGTGGCGGGCGCCATCGTGTCTTTGTCGGTCAAGGTAGGTGACACGGTGCGCGCGGGCCAGGAGCTGGTGCGCATTGACGCCCGCGCTGCCAGCCAAAACGCCCAAGCCAGCGCTGCGCAGGTGGACGCCGCGCGTGCCGGCCTGACAGTGGCCGGTAAAGACCTGGAGCGCCAGCAGCAGTTGCTGCAAAAACAGTACATCAGCCAGGCGGCCTTAGAGCGCTCCCAAGCCCAGTTTGACGCAGCCAAAGCGCAGGTGCAGGCGCTGGAGGCGCAGTCGCAGGCAGCGCAAACCCAGCAGCGCTTTTTTGTCATCCAGGCCCCGTTTTCCGGGGTGGTGAGTGAGGTGCCGGTGACCATGGGCGACATGGCTATGCCGGGGCGCCCTTTGCTGACTTTGCACGACCCGTCCGCCTTGCGCGTGACCGCCACCGTGGCCCAAAGCGCTGTGCCCGCCAGTCTGGGTAGATTGCAGTACGAGTTCCCGGGCTGGAGCGGTGCCAGCGGTTTGATGAACGCCAACGGCGCGACCCTGCTGCCCCTGGTGGACGTGGCCACGCACAGCGCGCAAATCCGATTCAGGCTGCCCGCGCTCAGCGGGGTGGTGCCGGGTATGTTTGCCCGCGTGTGGCTGCCTGTCGCCGCGGGTGCTGCGGGCAGCACCGAGCGCTTATTTGTTCCCAGCGCCGCCGTGGTGCGCCGCGCTGAACTCACAGCCGTTTACTTGGTGGACGTCCAAGGCCGCCCCGCGCTACGCCAGGTACGCTTAGGCCGGGTGCAGGGCGATCGGGTGGAAGTGCTGACTGGCCTACGCGCCGGTGACAAAGTCGCCACCGACCCCCAAGCTGCTGCACAGGTGCGCTGATATGAAGTCCATCCACCACCTGGGAGTATCGGGTCGCATTGCGGCCATGTTCCAGCGCGCGCACATCACGCCGCTGCTGGCTTTGATGGCCTTGTTGCTGGGCGCCTTTGCCGTGCTGGTGACGCCGCGCGAAGAAGAGCCCCAAATCAACGTCACCATGGCCAATGTGCTGATTCCGTTCCCCGGTGCCAGCGTGGCCGATGTGGAGCAGATGGTGGCGATTCCGGCCGAGCAGGTGCTCTCGCAAATGGCAGGCACCGAACATGTGATGTCGTTGTCGCGCCCCAGCTTGGCGGTGATTGCCGTGCAATTCAAAGTGGGTGTTCCGCGCACCGAGGCGCTGGTGCGCCTGCACGACACGCTGCGCTCCAACGCCGACTGGCTGCCCAAAAACTTGGGTGTGTTGGAGCCCATCATCAAGCCCAAGGGCATCGACGACGTGCCCATCGTCACCCTGACGCTGTTTAGCAAAGACGCGGACACCGGCGCCTTTGACCTGGAGCGCGTGGCCCACAGCATGGAAGCCGACCTTAAGCGCGTGCCCGGCACCCGTGAGGTGCAAACCGTGGGCGGCCCGGGCCGCGCGGTGATGGTGGCGCTGGACCCGGCGCGCATGGCCGGCTCGGGCGTCACGGCGGCTGACATGCGCCTGGCGCTGCAATCGGCCAACCTGGGCTTGCCCGTGGGCGAGCTGATTGCGGGCAACCAAACCGTGGCCATTGAGTCCGGCCCCTATTTGAGCCAGGCCAGCGAAGTAGCCGCTTTGGTGGTGGGTGTGCGCAATGGCCGGCCCGTGTTTTTGGGTGACGTGGCTGAAGTCAAAGACGGCCCGCTGCCTGCGGCGCGCTACGTCTGGCACGGCCAGTCCGAAAAAGCCGGTGGCGGTGAATACCCGGCAGTCACTCTGAGCATTACCAAAAAGCCGGGCGAAAACGCGATTGACGTGGCCAACGCCGTTATGGCGCGCGTCCAGGAGCTGCGCAACACCGTGGTGCCCGACAACGTGCAAGTGGCCGAGACGCGCAACTACGGCGCGTCGGCCAACGCCAAGGCGCAAAAGCTGATCCAAAAGCTGCTGTTTGCTACCGCGTCGGTGGTAGTGTTGGTGTTTTTGGCGCTGGGCAAGCGCGAGGCGGCCATCGTGGGTGTGGCCGTGGTGCTGACGCTGACCGTGACGCTGTTCGCTTCATGGGCCTGGGGCTTTACCCTGAACCGGGTGTCGCTGTTTGCGCTGATCTTCTCGATCGGCATCTTGGTGGACGACGCCATTGTGGTGGTGGAAAACATCCACCGCCACCAGCAGCTGTATCCGCAAAAGACGCTGGCGCAGCTCATTCCCGGTGCCGTGGACGAAGTGGGTGGCCCCACGATTTTGGCCACGCTGACTGTGATTGCCGCGCTGCTGCCCATGGCGTTTGTCTCCGGCCTGATGGGCCCCTACATGAGCCCGATTCCCATCAACGCCAGCATGGGCATGCTCTTGTCGCTGGCGATTGCTTTTGTCGTGACACCGTGGCTGGCCCGCATTTGGATGAAGCCCAGCGCCCCTGGCACTGTCGCCCACGGCGAACACAGCCACAGCGGCTTGAGCGCCAAGCTCGCACCCTTGTTCGAACGCGTCTTCAAGCCCTTGCTCGATGAGCAGCGCGGTGGCCGCAACCGGGGCTTGCTGGGCCTGGGCGTGGCGGTGCTGATTGCGGTCTCAGTGGCGCTGCCCGCCACGGGCTTGGTGCTGCTCAAGATGCTGCCCTTTGACAACAAGTCTGAGTTTCAGGTGGTGGTGGACATGCCTGCGGGCACGCCGCTGGAGCAAACCGCCACCGTGCTGCACGAGTTGGGCGCCTACTTGGCCACCGTGCCCGAGGTGACCGACTACCAGGCTTACGCGGGCACTGCTGCGCCCATCAACTTCAACGGCCTGGTGCGCCAGTACTACCTGCGCAGCGGCGGCGAAGTGGGCGACCTGCAGGTAAATCTGGTGGACAAGCATGACCGCGCGGCCCAAAGCCACGCCATCGCTACCCGGGTGCGCCCGGAGCTGCAGCGCATTGGCAAGCTCTATGGCGCCAATGTGAAAGTGGTGGAAGTGCCGCCTGGCCCGCCCGTGCTCTCGCCCATCGTGGCCGAAATCTATGGCCCCGAAGCGGCGGGCCGACGCGAAATGGCACAAGCCGTGCGCGCCGTGTTCGAAAAGACGCCTGGCATCGTGGACGTGGACGACAGCAGCATCGCCAGCGCCCCGCGCAAGCTCTTGCTGGTGGACCGGCGCAAGGCGGCGATGCTGGGCGTGCCGCAGCAAGCCATCGTCAGCACGCTGCGCACCGGCCTGTCCGGCGAAGCAGCCACCTATTTGCACGACGCCAGCAAGTACCCGGCGCCCGTGGTGCTGCAACTGCCGCCCGAGAGCCATGGCGACCTCAACGCTTTGCTGGCACTGACCGTGCGCTCTGCCAGCGGCGCGCTGGTGCCCATCCGTGAACTGGTCACCGTGAGCGACAGCCTGCGCGAGCAACCGATTCATCACAAGGATTTGCTGCCCGTCAATAGGGTGGTGGCCGACATGGCGGGCCGACTCGACAGCCCGCTGTACGGCGTGTTCCAGATGCGCAGCCAGATTGCTGCCATCCCCACGCCTGGCGGCGGCACGTTGGCTGAGTTTTTTGTGAATCAACCCAGCGACCCGCTGCGCGGCTATTCCCTGAAATGGGACGGCGAGTCGCAAGTGACGTACGAGACATTTCGCGACATGGGCGCCGCCTATGCCGTGGGTCTGGTGTTGATTTACCTGCTGGTGGTGGCGCAGTTTGGCTCGTACCTGACGCCGCTCATCATCATGGCGCCTATTCCGCTGACCATCATCGGCGTCATGCCCGGCCACGCGCTCATGGGTGCGCAGTACACCGCCACCAGCATGATCGGCATGATTGCGCTGCCCTGCATCATCGTGCGCTACTCGATTTTGCTGGTTGACTTCATCAACCTGCTGCTGCGCCAGGGCCTGCCCTTCAAGCAAGCGGTGGTGCAGTCGGCCATTACCCGGGCCCAGCCCATCATGCTCACCGGCCTGGCCGCCATGCTGGGCGCCTTTTTCATTCTGGACGACCCGATTTTTAACGGGCTGGCCATCTCGCTGATCTTTGGCATCTCGGTGTCCACCGTGCTGACGCTGGTGGTGATTCCTACCCTGTATTACGCCGCGTACCGCAAGCACCCTGAGGTGCTGGCGGCGGTGCAAACCCCTGTGTAAGTGTTTTTTTAAGGAGTATTTTTATGAACTCGTGGCAAATGGTCCGTTTGGTGGCTGGTGTATTTATTCTGGGCTCGTTGGCGCTTGGGATTCCGGGCAGCGCCTTGTTTGTGAGCGAGTGGTGGCTGGCGTTTACCGCTTTTGTGGGGGTCAACCTGGCGCAAAGCGCACTCACGCGCTGGTGCATGATGGAAACCATCATGCGCAAGCTCGGCTTTAGTGCTGGCAACTAAGGCAGCCCGCCGGTACCCGATCGGCTCTAGTCCTAGCTTGCCCTGGTTGGTTGGCAGTGTGGAGCGCGTCCGCATTGCCGGCCCCTAGCCAGCAGGTGAAGTGAAAGTTTGGCTGCAAGTCCTTTTCCTTTTGTTGCCACAACCTTGACGCAGGTCTAAGCGCCGCCTAGACAGCGGCCTAGGATGGGTTTATCAGCACACTAGGAGTTACGCATGCACAACGACCAACTACCCGCATTTCGCGCCCAGATACTGGGCTTGCGTGATTCCCTCCTGGCCCAAATAAGCCAGCAACGCGGTGGCTTGCACAGCCGCGCCGATGTGGCCGAGGCGCACTTTGCGCATCCGGAGGATTCCCCCGCCCAGGTCGCCACCGAGCGCGACTTGGAATTTGCCCTGAATGAACGCGAGACCGCCGAACTGGGTGCCTTGGACGCTGCTTTGGCGCGTATAGACGCCGGACGCTTTGGCCATTGCACCCAATGCGGATCCCACATCGCGATGGCCCGACTCCAGGCCACGCCCCAAGCCGCACGCTGCATGGACTGCCAGCAGGCAGCCGAACGCCAACACGCTGCTTGAACCCGTGCGGTAGAACGGCCACGCATGGATCGCTTGAATACGTTTTGTGCATATAGAAGTAACAAAATAGTATTTTTAGTTTTAACGAGACGGCTCCAGAATCCGCTCCATCGCACTGTTGCATGGTTCTTTCTGGAGTTTTTTCGTGACCCCTTCCCGCACCGCACCCCGTTCTTCCTTCCGCTTTAGCCTTCAGGCTGGCCGTTTGGCACTGGTGGTGACGGTGCTGGCGTGCGCTGCGGCGGGTGCGCTGGCGCAACAGGCGGTAAGCCTGCTCAATGTGTCGTACGACCCCACCCGCGAGCTGTATGTGGAATTCAACGCTGCGTTTGCCAAATACTGGAAAGGCAAGACCGGCCAGGATGTGAGCATCAAGCAAAGCCACGGGGGTTCAGGCAAGCAGGCGCGCTCCATCATCGACGGACTGGATGCCGACGTGGCTACGCTGGCGCTGGCCGGTGACACCAACGCGGTGGTCAAAAACGGCGGCTGGATCGCCCCGGACTGGCAAAAGCGCCTGCCGCACAACGCCTCGCCCTATACCTCCACCATCGTGCTGGTGGTGCGCGAGGGCAACCCCAAGCGCATCCTGGACTGGGACGATCTGGTGCGCCCCGACGTGAGAGTGATCACCCCCAACCCGAAAACCTCGGGCGGTGCCCGCTGGAACTACCTGGCGGCCTGGGAATTCGCCAAGCGCAAGTTTGGCAGCGACGCCAAAGCCAAGGACTTTGTGGCCAAGCTGTTTGCCAACGTGCCGATTTTGGACACCGGCGCGCGCGGGTCCACCATCACGTTTGCGCAGCGCGGCCAGGGCGACGTGCTGGTTGCCTGGGAAAACGAGGCCTATTTGCTGGAAAAAGAGTTTGGCGCCAAGTTTGACGTGGTGGCACCCACCTTGAGCATCCTGGCCGAGCCCGCCGTGGCCGTAGTGGACAAAAACGTGGACAAAAAGGGCACGCGCGCCCTGGCCACGGCCTATCTGGAATACCTGTACACCGAAGAGGGTCAGGACATCATTGGCAAAAATTTCTACCGCCCCGCCGTGTCCGCCAAAGCGCAGGCCAAGTACGCCAAACAGTTTGCCAATAGCAAGCTCTTCACGATCGACGAGGCCTTTGGGGGCTGGGAGCAAGCCGATAGAGCGCATTTCGCTGACGGCGCAAGCTTCGACCAGATTTACACAAAAAAGTAATTTACCCTCGCACCCTTGCCGCAGACGGTGTCTGCACCACCATTGAAAATCCAACCCTTCTTTTGGAATCCAACCATGTTGCTCAAGAAAACCGCTATCCATCTACTCTTTCTTTCGGTCCTTTGCGCCAGCCAGTGGGCTAACGCCCAAGCCACCTTGCTCAACGCCTCCTACGACGTGGCGCGCGAGTTTTACAAGGACATCAACGCCGCCTTCATTGCCAACTACAAAAAAACCACCGGCAAAGACATCAAGATTGACCAGGCACACGGCGGCTCGAGCGCGCAGGCGCGTGCCGTGAACGACGGACTGGACGCCGACGTGGTGACCATGAACACCACCACCGACATCGACTTTCTGGCCAGCACCGGGGTAGTGGCCAAGGACTGGACGAAGAAGTTCCCGCATAACGCGGCCCCCACCAGTTCCACCATGCTGTTCCTGGTGCGCGACAAAAACCCCAAGGGCATCAAGGACTGGGACGACCTCATCAAGCCCGGCATACAAGTGATTGTGGTCAACCCCAAGACTGGCGGCAACGGCCGCATGGCCTACTTGGCTGCCTGGGGCCAGGTGCGCAAAAAGGGCGGCACCGACGCCCAAGCGGCGGAGTTTGTGGCCAAGCTGTACAAAAACGTGCCGGTGTTGGCCAAGGGCGGGCGCGACGCCACCACCATCTTTTTGCAGCGCAATATCGGCGACGTGCTGATTACTTTTGAGTCTGAGGTGGTGTCCGTGGACAAAGAGTTTGGTGCGGGTAAGGTGGACGCGATTCACCCAAGCAGTTCCATCGTGGCCGAAAACCCGGTGGCTGTGGTCGAGCGCACTGTGGCTAAAAAGGGCACGGCCGATCAGGCCAAGGCCTACCTGAACTTCTTGTACTCGGACGAAGGCCAAGAGATCGCCGCCCAGCACGCCATCCGCCCCAGCAACCCCGCCATCCTGAAAAAATACGCCAGCACCTTCAAACCGATCACGCTGTTCACGGTGGACGACTACTTTGGCTCGTTTGCCGAGGCACAAAAGGTGCACTTCAACGACGGCGGGCAGTTCGACAAGCTGTACACGGTTAAGTAAATGGATCTTACGGTCGCATCGCAGGCTCCTGTGACCAGGGCTGCCAAAAGGGTCTTGCCCGGCTTCAAGGTCACCCTGGGCTTCACGCTTTTTTACCTCAGCGTGATCGTGCTGATTCCGCTCTCCGCTTTGGTGTTCAAAACTTTCACCCTGAGTTGGGCGCAGTTTGTGGCGGCCGTCACGAGCCCGCGCGTGGTGGCGTCTTACCAGCTGACCTTTGGCGCCTCGTTTCTGGCGGCGCTAGTCAACGCGGTGTTTGGTTTGCTGGTGGCCTGGGTGCTGGTGCGCTACAGCTTCCCGGGCAAAAAAATCATCGACGCGCTGGTGGACCTGCCTTTTGCCCTGCCCACGGCGGTGGCCGGTATTTCGCTGACTGCGTTGCTGGCCAGCAATGGCTGGGTGGGCAGCCTGCTGGAGCCCTACGGCATCAGCCTGGCGTTTAACCGCAACGGCGTAGTGATAGCGCTGATCTTTATCGGCTTGCCCTTTGTGGTGCGCACGGTGCAGCCGGTGCTTGAAGACGCCGAAAAAGAACTCGAAGAAGCCGCCGCCAGCCTGGGCGCCACGCGCTGGCAGACCTTTC
>CANHZG010000044.1 GCA_947464995.1 Comamonadaceae bacterium
ACTTTGACGACATTGGTGCTGCGAACCATGAAATTCAAAAGCTACTTGGCCAGTCCAACATCCAAGCTCGCCACCCAAGCATCAATCACCCCCACGTCATTAACCGCTTTGAGCGCGTCATAGGCCACTTGCGCTTCGCAGTAGTGGCGGCGCAAAAAGTTAAGCCACTGCTTGAGCCGCCCGGCTTGCTGGCGCCGCTCCAAGGTGGCGCGTACCAATTGCCAGAAGGCCGCGATGTGGGGATGCAAGCTGTGCCATTCGACGCCCTGCGCGGGCACGCCACCCGCGTGGGCAATAGCGTGCGCCAAGCCGGGAAAGCTGACGAGGCCACGCCCTAGCATCAGGGTGTGGCAGCCCGATTCGGCGCGGCAGGCCAACGCGTCTTGCACGTTCCAGATCTCGCCATTGGCCACCAGCGGCGTGCGCACCACGGCGGCAATGTCGGCGATTCGGTCCCAGTAAGCGGGAGGGCGGTAGGCGTCGGCCCGGGTGCGGGCGTGAACCACGATTTCACTTGCGCCCCCGGCTTCCAGTGCCAACGCGCATTCTTCAGCACGGCGGTCATCGTGAAAGCCCAAGCGCATTTTGGCCGAAACCACCTGGTGGGCCGGAACAGCGCGGCGCACGGCGGACACGATTTTGAACAAGAGCTCCGGGTCATCCAACAAAGCCGCGCCGCCGCCATGGCGATTTACGACCTTTGCAGGGCAACCAAAATTCAGGTCCACGCCATCGGCACCCATACTGGCCACGCGCGCCGCGTTGTCGGCCAGACAATCGGGGTCTGACCCCAATAGCTGGGGCCGCACGGGCACACCCGACACGGTGCAGCCGCCGGTCAGTAGCTCGGGCACCACGCGCACAAACACGCGTTCGGGCAGCAAGGTATTGGTCACGCGGATGAACTCAGAGACGCAGCGGTCAATACCGCCCACGCGGGTCAGGATGTCGCGCAGCACGAAGTCCAGCAGGCCCTCCATCGGGGCTAAGACGATTGCCATCAGGTTGTGGCTTGTGGCGGGCGCGCCAGCGACTTACTGCTTCGCACCCAAGGCCAAGGCGGCTGCGCGCGAGGCCGCCAAGGTGCGCGGATCGGCGAGTTCTTGCGTGTCCCAGCCGCCCAGGTGCTGCTGCGCCACCGCGGCCAAGGCGGTGATGCCCGCCTCGTCGTCATTGAGGCAAGGGATGTAGCTAAATTCCTTGCCACCGGCGTGCAGAAACGCTTCACGTGCTTCCATGTTGATCTCTTCCAGCGTTTCCAGGCAGTCGCTGGTAAAGCCGGGGCAAATCACGTCGACCCGCTTGACGCCCGACTGCGCCATGGCGATGAGTGTGGGCTCGGTATAGGGTTCAAGCCACTTGGCACGGCCCAAGCGACTTTGAAAGGTGACCTTGAACTGGTCTTTCGACAGACCCAGCGCCTCGGCCAGCAATCGCGCGGTCTTGAAGCATTCGCAGTGGTACATATCGCCAAGCGCCAGGGTGCGCTCGGGCACACCGTGAAAGCTCATCACCAGCATGTCGGGTCGGGCCTGGCCGCGCCAGTGCTTTCGCACGCTAGAGGCTAAGGCCTCGATGTAGGCCGGGTGGTCGTGGTAGTGGTTGACAAAGCGCAGCTCCGGGATGCTTCGGGTTTGGCTAGCCCAGGCGTATACCGCGTCAAACAGGCTGGCGGTGGTGGTGGCTGAATACTGTGGATAGGCCGGTAACACCAGCACGCGCGTCACACCCTCGGCCTTCAAAGCGTCAAGTTGCGAGGCAATGGACGTGCTGCCGTAGCGCATCGCCCAGCGCACCACCACTTTGTGGCCGAGTTCACCTAACCAGCCTTGCAACAGCTTGGCCTGCTTTTCGGTGCCCAATTTGAGTGGTGATCCCTCAGCCGTCCAGATGCTGGCGTATTTGGCAGCTGACTTGGCCGGACGAAAGCGCAGGATGATGCCGTGCAAGATCAGCAGCCACAGCAGGCGTGGAATCTCGACCACCCGCTGGTCGCTTAAAAACTCAGCCAGGTAGCGGCGCACCGCGGGGGCGGTGGGTGCGTCGGGCGTTCCTAGGTTGCAGTAGAGCACCGCAGTGCGGGGCGCCTGGCCATGGGTGAAGGGGGGTTCTTTGGCAAACGGCATGCGCTATTCTCTCCCACCTATGCTCAACGTTTCAAAAATCAAAGCCATTACCTTGGACCTGGACGACACCCTGTGGCCGGTGGAGCCCACCATAGCCCGTGCCGAACAGGCCTTGGCCGACTGGCTGGTCCAGCATGCGCCGACCACGGCCAGTCTGCTGCAAGACGGCGCCATGCGCAACCAGTTGCGCATGGCCGTCAATGCCGCGCACCCGGAGGCGGCTCACGATTTCAGCGCCCTGCGCCTGGCCTACCTGCTGCGTGCGCTCACACACGCTGGAGACGACCCGGCGCTTGCACACCCGGCGTTTGAGGTGTTTTTCGCCGCGCGCCAGCGGGTCGATTTGTACCCCGACGCACTGGCTGCGCTGGCCGCTTTGGCGGCTCGGTTCCCGGTGGTGGCGGTGTCCAACGGCAACGCCGATGTGCATAAGGTCGGCCTGGGTGATTTCTTTGTGGGCAGCGTCAGCGCCCAGTCGGTTGGGGTGGCCAAGCCGCACATGTTTATTTTTCATGCCGCAGCGCGCTCGGTGCAATGCGCGCCCGACGAAGTGCTGCACGTAGGGGACGACGCGCAACTCGATGTGCTTGGTGCCTTAGATGCGGGCATGCAGGCGGCCTGGGTCAACCGCGACGCCAAGGTTTGGGCCCACGCCCAAAACCCGCATCTATCGATTAGCGATATGTCCCAACTGTGCGCGGCACTGGGCCTGCGGGTGTAGCGCCTGAGCCCAGCCCTTAAGGCAACGCCTGCAAAACCAGGGTGCTGCGCGTGTGCGCCGCCACATCGGTGCCAGACATATGTTGGCGCACATATTGCCCTCGCGCAAAGGGCTTGGCCTGGTCAGCGTAGTGGGCGTCAAACAGCACGCCGCTTTGACCCACGGGGTTAATGCCCATGGCTTGGCTGGCGTCTGCAAAGTCAATGATGCGCCTTGTGGAGGGGCCATAGGCCACAGCCCAGGGTGCAGGCCCTATGTTTCCCGACAAGTTATTGGGCACTTCACGTCCACCCGGGACCGGCAGTGGTCCGACGTTAAACACGGTGTCCAGCGGCTTTTGTTGCCCCAGGGGGTGCTTATGGGTGAGCGTGTGGGTTTTTCCCCATATCCATTGGTTGGTATCGGGTCCGTACAGATTTTTCAGGTGCACCAGGCTTGCTTTCCAGGCGGTTTTGATGTTGTCAGCACGGGTTTCAATGGCTGGGGTTCCCCGCACATCCCACCAAGGAGAAGCGGGGTCGGCCAGCAGGCGCGTCAGGGCTTCGTCCAGCCCTCGGGTGCGCAGCAGTGCGTTGAATGGAAGCTCGCCGAGCTCGTCTGCCATGGCTGCATGGGCCACCTCATACAGCATTTGGCTCCAAAGGGTTGGAGCCAACTGTTCAACAGAAAAGTTGCCATCCCACTGGCGCAATGTGGCCAGTAAATCGCGTTCATGCGGGTCGGTTACCACACCGTCGAGTACCGGCAGCAAAGGCGCCAGCACCTGGGCGGCATAGCCGGTTTGGGTGTCGAGTTGCAGGCGCTGGGTGGACGCGGCATCCCACCGGGTGCCAGGCGTTTGCAGTAGCGCAGTCAGACGCACGGCGCGACCAGACGGGTTGTAGTACCCGGGTATGGCACGCACGCCTGCAGGCTGGTGGTTGGCCGAGACGATGGTGCCTCGCGCCGGGTTTTCCTCTTGCGGGTTGTCATTGAAGGGGTAGAAGCCGGGCTTGTCGGCTTCGCCCTTGGCTGCGTCCAAAATGAAGGTGGGGTTGACGCCTTTGGGCCGTATAGGCAGTTTGGCTGCCGCCCACCAGCCGATGTCGCCTTCGTCGTTGGCCCACACCACATTGAGGCCAGGTGCGTGGATTTGGCTGGATGCGGCGCGTGCTTTGGCCCGGGTGCTGGCGCGGTTGAGTTCGTAAAACGCGTCGAGTACCGGGTTCTCAGTCTCCAAAAACGTCCACCACATGGCAACTGGCTGGGTGCCCAGACTGTCAGGGTAGGCACTGTTAATGAGTGGGCCATGCGGCGAGCGGCGCAATACCAGTTCCACGGGCGCCTGGCCTTTGACGGCGATGGTTTCGCTGCGCTGGGCCAGATCGACCCATTTGCCCTGATCCCAGACTTGGTCCGGATTGGCGGGGTTGACTTTTTCGGCGACCAGGTCGATGTCGTCGTTTTGGAACATGGTCAGGCTCCAGCCAAAGTGCATGTTGTGCCCCAGCAAGGCCACCGGGTTAAGCGCTTGGTAGTGGCCGTACAACTCAAACCCGGGGCTGCTCAGGTGCGCCTCGTACCAGACGGCGGGCGCCGAGTAGCCGATGTGGGGGTCTCCGGCCAGCAACGGTTGGCCACTGGCGGTATGGCGCCCGTCCACCACCCAGGCATTGCTGCCTTCAAACGCGGGTACACCGGCTGGGTTCAGCGCGTTTTGGCTCAGTGCGGCAAGTTGGGCCAGCCCATTCCAATCGGCGGGCCCCAAGGCCATAGGCGATTTGGTTTGGGCCTTGGCGGCGGCGCCCTCAGGGTGCCAAGCGAGATCAAAAATGCGCAGGTAGTCGGGGCCCAGTTGGTCGCGTATTTGCGTCATCACCGGTTCGGTTTTGAAGGCTGTGGCAAAGCTAAAGGCCAAATAACCCGCAACTGCCAGGGTATCGGCCGGCACAAACGGCCGCTTGGGGATGCCCAAAAGATCAAACTCCATCGGCGCAGGGTGACTGGCTTGGTACTGGTTGATGCCGTCCAAGTAAGCCAGAAGCGCCTGGCTGGAGGGCTTGCCCATGTCCATGGCCAGCGCTGCGATGCGCGCTCGCTCGCGGATGCCCAGGGTGCGAAACAGACGGTCGGTGTCGAGCAGCTTGGGCCCTAGGATCTCCGCAAGTTGGCCCTGCGCTAAGCGGCGAACCATTTCCATCTGAAACAACCGGTCTTGCGCTTGCACATAGCCCAGTGCCCGGTACATATCGGTCTCGTTTTCCGCTCGGATGTGGGGTACACCGCGTTCGTCGTACTGCACCGAAACTGCTTGTTTCAAGCCGCGTAGCGGGACCGTACCCTCGCGCACCGGCTGCTTGCTGTGAAAGTACCAGGCCGCGGCTGCGAGCAGCACCAGGACGAAATAGACGAGGAATTTGCGCAAAGTTTTCATGATTTTTGGTGTTGCGTTGTGGCCCCCACGCTAGGGCCAAGGGTTGCGTCAGTCGATAGGGTACTACCCCACGCTGAGGGGATGCCGTACAGGGTTGCGACGGGGGACTTAAGCCTTCCAGGAAAATCCGTCGTCCTCGCTGAGCGCTAGCGCAGCCATCATGCCGCTGCGAACGGCGCCTTCCAGCGTGGCGGGGTAGGGCGCGTACAGGTAGTCGCCACAGGCCAGTAGCCCCGGCGCCACGCGCTGTGGCGGGCGCCGCAGGCCTGCCGTGCAGGAAAACGTGGCGCGTTTTTCAATGATGGTTTGCACCGGCGTGAGCAACTGCGCCTGTAGGTAATCGGCGAGCTCGTTATTGCCCTGCGCCAATACCTGTTGTTGCACTAGCTCGCATGTGCCGGTACAGGCGCTCACGACAAATGCCAGCAGGCCTTCGGGTCCGCCGAGCTGCCCTCGGTCGAATACACATTGCGCCGGCGCCACCGGGCTGCTGCGCAAGGCCATGATGGGTTTGGGCAACGTGACACCCGTTGCATGCGCGTAGACGGTGGCAATGGCTTGGTATTTCAAGGATTGGGCCACGCGCAGCCAGCGCTTCAGGTAGATCGACAAGTTTTTGGGCGCCCGCGGGGCGTATTCGCCAAAAGCCTGTACCGCGTGCTGCGCACCGGTGGCCCAGATGACAGCGTCGAAATCGCCGTCGGCGACGCGCCAGCGGCCTGCGTTCCACTGTGGGGCCTGGGCGCGGCAGGCCGAACGCAGGGTGGCGCCGCGCATTTCCAGCCAGTGGGCCGCTGCCTTGGGGAAAAGGCTTGACAGGTCGACACGCGGTAGCAGCAGGTCTGAGCTGGCCAGCGCAGGCCACGCGGGGTTTGCGTCCCCTGGGCGCGCCAGCAGCGCGTCGTGCAACACGGTGAGAAAAACCTGTCCGCTGGCCTGCTGGGGCGGCGTATTGAGCGCCGAAAAGCAAAGGGGCACGATGAGCGTATCGACTACCGTGCTGTTCAAGCCCACAGACAATTCAGCCACGGTCGCCGAAGCGGTGCACTGAAAGCCCCTCTTTTTCCACCGCCGCAGAGCGCTAATAAGCGACCATTTGTCGCTCAGGCTCCAGCCACCGGCGCTCAAAACCCCTGCCAGAAGGTTCCAGGGCTGTGGCCAATCGGGCAACACCAAGCCTTCGGTGTCTGCAAATTGCAGGCACAGCGGTACGCGCAGCAGGGCGTCTTGCGGCTCCACGCCGACCAGGCGCAGGAGTTTGAGCGTTTCTTGATAGCCACCAATGAGGATGTGCTGGCCGTTGTCCAAGGGCGCGAAACTGCCGTCGGGAAGCAGAGCCGCAGGCGAATGCTCCAGGGCGCGCGCGCGCCCACCGAAGCTGCGCGTGGCCTCAAGCACCGTGACCCGGTGGCCGGCCTGAACGGCACCAATGGCAGCCGCAAGTCCTGCCCATCCGGCGCCGACGACACAGACACTTTTGCGGTTCACAGACGTCCCAGCGCTTGAACTTTCCAGGCTAGCCAGAATTTGCGCAGCGGCGTCAGGCGCACGCGTTGGTTGAGCACGGGAAAGCCTTGCGCTTCGATGTCACGCAGCAAGGCACGGTAGATGCTGGCCATCATCAGGCCTGGTTTTTGGGTGCGGTGGTCGGCACTGGGCAACAGGGCCAGCGCCTGGTCATACAAGCCATGCGCGCGCGGGGCCTGGAACCGCATAAGGGCGGTAAAGCGTTCCGACGGCAGGCACTTGAGGATTTCATGGGCTTTGACGTCAAACTGCTGCAGCTCGCTCACGGGCAGGTAAATGCGCCCACGCTGCGCGTCCTCGCCCACGTCTCGAATGATGTTGGTCAGCTGCAAGGCCTGTCCCAGCGTGTGTGCATAGGTGGTGGTTTGGGTCTGGGTTTGGCCAAAAATGGAGGCGGCGACTTCGCCCACCACGCCGGCCACCAGGTGGCAGTAGCGCTGCAGATTCGAGTAGTCCAGGTAGCGGGTTTGCTCCAGATCCATCTGGCATCCCTGGATCACGCTGTGCAGGTGGTGCTGGGTAATGCCATAGTGCGGCGCCAGCGGCATGAGCGCCCGCATGACGGGGTGGCTTGGACGCCCGGCATAAGCCTGGGCGACTTCTTGGACCCACCATGCTAGTTTTGTGGCTGCCACACCTAAGTCGACGGCGTCGTCGACGACGTCGTCGACTTCGCGGCAAAAGGCATAAAACGCGGTAATTGCGGCGCGCCTGGGAGCGGGCAAAAACAAAAAGGCGTAATAAAAACTGCTGCCCGAGGCAGCAGCCTTTTGTTCCACGTACTGCGCCGGCGTCATGAAGAGATTGTCGCTCAGGCCGTTACATCCAGAATGCGCGCCACACCAGCAGTGGCGCGTCCCAGGCGCGCAGGCGGGGCCGCGTTTGCAAAACCCTGCCGCGCAGCGCCCGTACTTTGTCCAATATGCGTAAGCCGCCTTGCACCACCAGGCGCAGCTCCCAGCCCCCACGGCCAGGCACGCGGTGCACCAAGGGCGCGCCGCTTTGCATGCGCTGTCGCGCGCTTGCCGTGCACTCGGCGATCAAGCCATCGGCACGCCGCGCTTGCGCGGGGTCGCGCACATCGGCCAGCGTCAACCCCCAGCGCGCGCAGCTGTCTTGCGCAAAGTAGCAACGCCCACGCGGCAGGTCGCGGCTGGGGTCTTGCCAAAAGTTAATCAGTTGCAAGGCGCTGCAAATGGCGTCGCTCCAAGCCAGCGACTGCGCGTCGTCCACGCCGTACAGGTGGAGTAGCAGGCGCCCGACCGGGTTGGCTGAGCGGCGGCAATAGTCCAGCAGCGCGGCTTCGTCGGCGTAGCCGGTGCCGTCACGGGTTTTTTCGATGTCTTGGACAAAGGCGTCCAGCAGGGCGTGCAGCAGCGCCGCTGGCAGAGCGTGGGTGGCGACTGCGTGGCGTAAAGGGATGAAGATCTCGGTCCAACGCCCGCCCAGCGGCTCCGAGTTGGCGTAGACGGCGTCCAAGTCGGCTCGGTAGGCCCGCAAATCAGCCAACCGTTCACTGGGGGTGGCATCGCCTTCATCGGCCAAATCGTCAGCCGTGCGGGCAAAGTGGTAGATCGCCGCAATCGGTGCGCGCAGATGGGGAGGGCATAGCCAGGAGGCGACGGGAAAGTTTTCGTAATGCGCGATGGCGGGCGGTTGCATGGGGGTATTTTGCCTCGCCAGTTTGACAAGATTGATCGATGCGGCTAAATTACTAACCGGCTGGTCAGTATTATTCCACGCCAAAATTCCAAGCAATCAAACCCTAGCGTGCCCCCATTTCTATGACATTCCCGACTTTTTTCTCTCGGTCCGCCCTGCTGGTGGCCGCCGTTTTCCTCGCTTCTTGTACCAAGCCGACGCCGCCGGCCGAGCCGGTGCGCGCGGTCAAAGTGATTGCGGTCGCAAGTGAAGGCATTCGTTCGGGCGCAGAGTATTCCGCCGAAGTGCGGCCCCGCGTGGAGTCGCGCCTGGGATTTCGGGTCAGTGGCAAGCTGTTGCGCAGGATGGTGGAGGTCGGGCAGCATGTGAAGGCGGGCGAGGCCTTGGCGCAATTGGATGCGCAGGATTTCAAGCTGTCGGTGGACGCTGGCCGCGCTCAGTTGACCGCAGCGGTGGCCAACCGCGACCTTGCCGGAGCAGATTTCAAGCGGTTTAAGGACTTGCGAGAGCAAAACTTCATCAGCGCTGCCGAGCTCGAGCGGCGCGAGGTGACCCTGAAATCGGCCCAGTCCCAGGTAGACCAGGCCCAGGCCCAACTTGCCGGCCAAAGCAACCAAAGCGCCTACACCACGCTGCTGGCCGACGCAGCGGGCGTCGTTACCTCGGTCGATGCGGAGCCCGGCCAGGTGCTGGCGGCCGGGACCCCAGTGGTTCGCATTGCGCAGGACGGCGCGCGGGACGTGGTTTTTGCGGTGCCCGAGGACAAGGTGGTCAAGATCAAACTGGGTTCGGCCGTTACGGTGCGTGCATGGGCCAGTCAGACCGTGGCGCAGGCCAAGGTGCGTGAGATTTCAGCCAGCGCGGACCCTGTGACCCGCACGTTCACTGTCAAAGCGGCTCTGGCCAGTGCCGAGGTTTGGCCGCTAGGAAGCACCGTGGTGGCGGCTGCGCAATCGTTGGACCGTTCCGGACCGGTTTTTATCAAATTACCCACTAGCGCCTTGCAGCACGACGGGAATACCGCCGCGGTTTGGGTGGTAGAGCGAGCCAGCATGACCGTGCGCTTGCAGCCGATTGCCATCGCCACAGCAGACGGCAACGAGGTGGTCGTGGCCAGCGGGCTGCAGCCGGGCATGGAGGTGGTCGTAGCCGGTGTGCATGTGCTCTCACCCGGTCAAAAAGTCACCATTTACCAGGAGAAGGCAGTCGTAGCCGCGGCTCGGAGCCAAGTCGTCAATGCGCCCGCAGTGAAGTGAGCCGCACATGAAGCAAGACACTCCCAAGCCAGGCTTTAACCTGTCCCGTTGGGCGCTGGAGCACGGCGCGCTGACCCGTTATTTGATGCTGGTGCTGATGGTGCTGGGCATGGCTTCGTACTTTCAGCTGGGTCAGGATGAAGACCCGCCGTTTACCTTTAGGGTGATGGTGGTACGGGCGTTTTGGCCCGGTGCCACCGCCCAGCAAATGGCCGAACAGGTGACCGACAAGGTGGAGCGCGCCCTGCAAGACGTGCCCTACGCCGACAAGATCCGAAGTTTTTCCAAGCCCGGCGAGACGACGATCTTCTTCCAGGTTAAAGATTCCACCAAACCGGCGGAGGTTGCCAACCTGTGGTACGTGGTGCGCAAAAAAGTGGGCGATATGCGGTCGAGCCTGCCATCCGGTGTGCAAGGCCCGTTTTTCAACGATGAATTTGGCGATGTCTATGGCGTGATTTACGCCCTGGAGGCAGACGGGTTTTCCGACGTCGAGGTCAAGTCGGTTGCGGACGACGTGCGCCAAGAGCTGCTGCGGGTGCCCGATGTGAACAAGGTGGATCAATTTGGGGTGCAGGACGAAAAAATCTACATTGAGATTTCACAAAAGCGCCTGGCCCAACTCGGTCTGGACATGAACCAGGTGCTGGCGCAACTGGGCCAGCAAAACGCCATTGAGAGCGCGGGCACGGTTCAAACGCCTTTGGACGTGGTGCAGGTGCGGGTGGCCGGTCAGTTTGAGGCGGTGCAAGAGCTGCGCGCCATGCCGATTCGCGGTACCTCAGGCAACCAGCTCCACTTGGGCGATATCGCCGAGGTCAAACGCGGCGTGATTGACCCGGCGGGCGTGAAGATGCACTTTCAGGGCAAACAGGTGATCGGCCTGGGCATTTCCATGACCAAGGGGGGCGACATCATCGCCCTTGGCAAGGCGCTCAAGGCGTCCACCGCCCACATCAATGCGGCGCTGCCTGTGGGCCTGCGTCTGGTGGAGGTGCAAGACCAACCCACCGCCGTGGCGGAGTCGGTCAACGAGTTTGTGCGAGCGCTGGTGGAAGCCATCGTGATCGTTCTGGCGGTCAGTTTTATCGCACTGGGGTTTCACAAGCGGCCCGGCGACACCCGCTGGTACCAGCGCTATTACGTAGACGTGCGTCCTGGCTTGGTGGTGGGCATAACCATTCCCTTGGTACTGGCAGTGACTTTTTTGGGTATGTACTACTGGGGCATCGGGCTGCACAAGATATCGCTGGGCTCACTCATTATTTCACTGGGCTTGTTGGTGGATGACGCCATCATTGCGGTGGAAATGATGGTGCGCAAGATGGAGCAGGGCTACGACAAAGTGCGCGCAGCTACCTTCGCGTATGAAATTACGGCCATGCCTATGCTGACCGGTACCCTGATTACGGCGGTGGGTTTTTTGCCCATCGGGATTGCCAAGTCCATGACCGGCGAATACACCTTCGCCATATTTGGCGTCACCGTGCTGGCCTTGGTTTTGAGTTGGTTGGTTTCGGTGTATTTCGTGCCGTACTTGGGTACTTTGTTTTTGAAGACCAAGCCACACACGGCTGACGAAGATGAAGACGCCCTCTACGACACGCCGTTTTACAGGGGCTTTCGCCGGGCTGTGAATTGGTGTGTTTTGCACCGGTGGATCACGATTGGGTTGATGTTGGCGACTTTTGGAGCTGGTATTTTTGGCATGGGTCGGGTGCAGCAGCAATTTTTCCCGGATTCCAGCCGCCCTGAAGTGTTGATGGACGTGTGGTACCCCGAGGGAACATCGTTTGCCGCCAACGAAGCAACCACTGCGCGGATTGAAGCGCGGATGATGCAAGAGGCTGGCATTGATAGCGTGACCACCTGGATTGGCTCGGGCGTACCGCGCTTTTATTTGCCCTTGGATGCGATTTTTCAGCAAAGCAACGTCTCTCAGCTCATCATCCTGCCCAAAAACCTCAAGGTGCGCGAATCCCTGCGCATCAAGTTGCCCGGGCTGATGGCGCAGGAGTTTCCAGAGGTGCGGGCCCGCGTCAAGATTTTGCCCAATGGACCCCCGGTTTCTTACCCGGTGATGTTTCGCGTAATGGGCCAAGACCCGGAGCTGTTGCGCCAGCGCGCCAACGAGGTCAAGGCGCTGTTGCGTGACAACTCAAATATGCGCGGCGTCAACGACAACTGGAATGAGCCGGTCAAAGTACTGCGTTTGGAAGTAGACCAGGCCAAAGCGCGCGCGCTGGGCGTGACCAGCCAATCGATTGCCCAAGCGTCAAAAATTCTGCTGCTGGGCAGCACCGTGGGCCAGTACCGCGAAGGCGACAAACTCATTGACATCGTGTTGCGCGGCCCCCAGGACGAGCGAAACGCCATATCCGATATTGGAAACGCCTATTTGCCCACGGCCAGTGGCAAGTCGATTGCGCTGACGCAAATCGCCAAGCCCACCTTCGCCTGGGAGCCTGGGGTGCTGTGGCGTGACGGACGCGACTACGCCATAACGGTCCAGGGCGATATTGCTGAGGGCTTGCAGGGCGCAACCGTCACAGCCCAGTTACTGCCGGATTTGCACCGCCTTGAAGCCCAGTGGCAGGCCCACGGCTCTACCGGCTACCGCATTGAGGTGGCAGGCGCGGTGGAAGAAAGCAGCAAGGGGTCCAGCTCCATTGCTGCAGGTATCCCGATCATGTTGTTTGTCACCTTCACCTTGCTCATGCTCCAACTCCACAGCTTTAGCCGTGCGATGTTGGTGTTTTTGACTGGACCATTGGGCATTGCAGGGGTGGCCGCCGCCTTGTTGCTGTCGGGTCGGCCCTTCGGCTTCGTTGCCCTCTTGGGGGTGATCGCGCTCATGGGCATGATCCAGCGCAATTCGGTGATCCTGATCGACCAGATTGAGCAGGATCGCGCCCGTGGCGTTCCCGCCTGGGACGCGATTGTGGAATCGGCGGTCCGCAGGCTTCGCCCTATCGTACTGACTGCCGCCGCCGCCGTTTTGGCCATGATTCCGCTGTCGCGATCGGTGTTCTGGGGCCCTATGGCAGTGGCCATCATGGGCGGACTGATTGTGGCTACGGTGCTTACGCTGCTGGCATTGCCGGCCATGTACGCGGCTTGGTTTCGCGTACGTCGCGAAGGTCCAGCAACGCAGGCTAAAATAGTCGGCTGACCGATTTCAAAGGTCTGGCTACGGTGCGGCATCTTGGGGTGCTGTTGCTTGGGCCGGACTCGTTTGTATTTATTTGCGCGGGTGGCGAAATTGGTAGACGCACCAGGTTTAGGTCCTGACGGTAGCAATACTGTGCGGGTTCGAGTCCCGCCCCGCGCACCACCCATTGGTATTTGTCCACCCCTTTTCGGGCCACGCACAGCCGCAATCGGCGGGCGTGGCCCCTGTCCCTTAGGAGCATCTGTATGACCGTTATCGTTGAAACACTGGAAAAGCTGGAACGCAAAATCACCCTCAATTTGCCGCTCGATGCAGTGCAGTCCGAGGTAGGTACGCGTCTGCGCAAAATGGCTCGGACGGTCAAGATGGACGGGTTTCGCCCCGGCAAGGTTCCCATGAACGTGGTGACCCAGCGCTACGGCTACTCGGTCCATTACGAAGTGATGAACGACAAGGTGGGTGAAGCCTTCGCCGCAGCCACCAACCAAGCCAAGCTTCGGGTTGCAGGTCAGCCTCGGATTGAAGAAGCCAAAGGCGCAGCCGAAGGTTTTATGGCCTTTGATGCGATTTTTGAGGTTTTTCCTGAGGTCAAGATTGGTGATTTGTCCACCGCACAGGTTGAAAAAGTCAATGCCGAAGTGACAGACGCAGCTGTCGACAAAACCGTCGATATCTTGCTCAAGCAGCGCCGAACCTTTTCCTTGCGGCCCCACGATGCAGCGGCGCAGGATACCGACCGTGTGACGGTTGACTTTGAGGGAAAAATCGACGGCGAGCCGTTTGATGGTGGCAAAGCTGAAGATTTCCAGTTCGTTCTGGGCGATGGCCAGATGCTAAAAGAGTTCGAAGAAGCGACGCGTGGAATGAAGTTTGGCGAAAGCAAAACCTTTCCATTGGCTTTCCCAGCCGATTACCACGGCAAGGACGTGGCCGGAAAAACAGCCGACTTCATGGTCACCCTGAAGAAAGTGGAAGCAGCCCAAGTGCCGGAGGTGGACGACGCTTTTGCCGCCTCTCTGGGAATTGCCGATGCTACGGTGGACGGCCTGCGTACCGACATCCGGAAAAATCTGCAGCGTGAGGTTAAATCCCGGTTGCTGGGGCGCAACAAACAGGTGGTGATGGATGCCTTGCTTGCCAAGGCGGAGCTTGACTTGCCCAAGGCTAGCGTCCAATCCGAAGTGGATCGCCTGATCGAAGGCGCCCGCGCTGACCTGAAGCAGCGCGGTATCAAGGATGCGGACAAAGCTCCGATTCCAGCTGAGTTGTTCACCGCCCAAGCTGAGCGTCGCGTGCGTTTGGGCTTGGTGGTGGCCGAGTTGGTGCGCACGAATCAGTTGCATGCCACGCCGGAGCAGATCAAAGCACACATCGACGAGCTTGCTGCAAGCTATGAAAAGCCAGCCGACGTGGTGCGCTGGTACTACGGCGACAACCGCCGCATGGCCGAGGTGGAATCCATCGTCATTGAAAACAACGTCACGGCGTTTGTACTGTCCCAAGTTCAGGTATCAGAAAAGGCGATCAGCTTTGACGACCTGATGGGGCAGAATTGAACCCAGCGCTGCGTAGCCGGTTTTGAAAGGTAAACGCCATAGTATCGCTAAAGCTGTTGGGCACCTTGTAGTCTTGCAATGATGCCCCATGTGTTAGTCGGAAATCCCCGATTCGGTGGAGCTCTTATTTATTCGGAGAAGCTATGAACGTGAAATTTGGAACCCCAGGCGCACTAGAAACTCAGGGCCTGGGTATGGTTCCCATGGTGATTGAGCAGTCCGGTCGAGGTGAGCGTTCGTATGACATTTATTCGCGCCTGCTCAAGGAGCGCGTCATTTTCTTGGTTGGGCCGGTCAATGACCAGACGGCCAATTTGGTGGTGGCGCAGCTGCTGTTTCTGGAAAGCGAAAACCCGGACAAGGACATTTCCTTTTACATCAACTCGCCGGGCGGCTCGGTGAGCGCCGGAATGGCGATTTTTGACACCATGAACTTCATCAAGCCCGACGTATCGACGCTGTGCATCGGTATGGCCGCCAGCATGGGTGCGTTTTTGCTCACAGCGGGCGCCAAGGGCAAGCGTTTTTCGCTACCTAACTCCAAGGTCATGATTCACCAGCCCTTGGGCGGAACGCAGGGCCAGGCCACTGAAATCGAAATTCACGCCCGGGAAATTTTGAAAACGCGTGAGCAGTTGAACAAAATCTTGGCCGACCGCACTGGACAGCCGCTAGACAAAATTGAGCGCGATACCGAGCGCGATTACTATTTGTCGGCTGATGAGGCCAAAGAATACGGACTGATTGACCAGGTGATCGCCAAACGACCCTGACAATCGCGCCGCGCGCGAGGCGGCCCCAGGCGGCGCCTTTACCAATGAAACCGACGGAGATGTGGTTATCATTGAGACCACTAACGAAAAGGCAAATGTCACATGGCCGAGAAAAAAGGCGGTTCGAGCGAAAAGAACCTGTATTGTTCCTTTTGCGGAAAGAGTCAGCACGAAGTTAAAAAGCTGATTGCGGGGCCCTCGGTGTTCGTTTGTGACGAATGCATTGACCTGTGCAATGAAATCATCCGCGATGAAGTTCCGTCCATTTCGGGTGAAAGCGAAGGCCGGGTCGGATTGCCGACGCCATCGGAGATAAAAGCTAATTTAGACAACTATGTCATTGGACAGGAAACCGCCAAACGAACTTTGTCCGTGGCCGTTTATAACCACTACAAGCGCCTGCGCCACCAAGAAAAGGCCAAAAAAGACGACGTAGAGTTGGCCAAAAGCAATATCTTGCTAATCGGCCCCACTGGATCCGGAAAAACGCTGTTAGCCCAAACTTTGGCCCGCATGCTGGATGTCCCGTTTGTCATGGCAGACGCTACCACCCTGACCGAAGCGGGTTATGTAGGTGAGGATGTGGAGAATATCGTCCTTAAGCTCGTGCAAAGTTGCAATTACGAGGTGGAGCGCGCCCAAC
>CANHZG010000045.1 GCA_947464995.1 Comamonadaceae bacterium
AAACTTTCATAACTGCCACTCCAGAGAATAAAAAAAGGCACTTCAGGTCCGCAAGGACCTTACGTGCACGTCAACTCTAGATTCTATGCGCGCCCTGCTAGCCAGAGACTTACAGGCGGTCCAAGAATAAAAAGAACGATCGTGCTTTTTTAATTCTAACCTCGACCCGACCGTGGCGTGGCCGCTTAGCGACAGGTCTTGTAGCGAGGGCGACAGCCCTGGCCCGGCGCTATTCGCGAGGTTTGGAAAACTCCAGCACACCGTCTTGCAGCCTGCCAAAGCGCAGGTCCACCAGGTCGCGCAGGTAGTTCTGGTTCAGCCGCCATGGCGTGCTGCTGCCCTGCACCGGGAACTGGCCGAGCGAACGCTGGATGTAGCCGGAGCTAAAGTCCACCCACGGCTGGGCCTGCACATCGGCTCCGGGCAGATGGGGCGTGCAAACCCCAATGCCGCGGCCTTTCATATGGCGCATCAGGCGGCAGACAAAGGCGCCCGTCAGATCGCTCTTGAGCGTCCAGGACGCGTTGGTGTAGCCAAATACATACGCCAGGTTGGGCACGCCCGCGAGCATCATGCCTTTGTAGCTCATGGTCTTGCCGATCTCCAGGGGCGTGCCGTCCACCTGGAGCGCCATGCCACCAAAGCCGAGCAAGTCGAGTCCCGTAGCGGTGACCACCAGGTCGGCTTCGAGCAAGGCGCCCGAGCCCAAGCGAATGCCTTGGAGCTCGAAAGCATGCACGGTGTCGGTCACGACATGGACCTTGCCCCTGCGGATGGCCTTGAACAAATCACCGTCAGGCACCAGACAAATGCGCTGGTCCCAGGGCTTGTAGCGTGGCGTGAAATGGGTTAGCACGTCAAATGCCTTGGGTAAGGCCGCCACCACGGCGTCAACAATGCGCGCTTTGACGCGGTCTGGCCTGCGCTTGGCAAGACCATAAAAGAACAGCCCAAGGGCTACGTTCTTCCAGCGCGTAAGCCCATAGGCCAGCCGTTCTGGCAGCACCTTGCGCAGCGCGTCGGCCAGTGCGTCGCGGCGCGGGCGCGCCACGACGTAGGTGGGGGAACGCTGCAGCATGGTTACCTGCGCGGCCTCTTGGGCCATGGCAGGCACCAGCGTCATGGCGGTGGCACCGCTGCCGATGACCACCACGCGCTGACCGCGGTAGTCCAAGTCGCTAGGCCAGTCTTGCGGATGGACTACGCGCCCCTTGAACTGTTTGAGACCCGGAAAATCGGGGGTGTAGCCGTGGGCGTAGTTGTAATAGCCGCTGCACACCCACAAGAAATTGCAGCTCAGTTGCAGCCGCTCTTTGGCCGGTCCGCGCTCCACGGTCAGCAGCCAGCGTGCCTGCGGGCTGGACCATGCAGCCCTCACCACGCGGTGGCCCAGACGGATGTGCGGCAGCAGCCCGTGCTCCTGCGCGGTGTCCAGGATGTATTGCAGGATGGACGGCCCGTCTGCAATCGCCTGGCCGTCTGTCCAAGGCTTAAACGCGTAGCCCAGGGTGTGCATGTCCGAGTCCGAGCGCACGCCGGGGTAGCGAAACAGATCCCAGGTGCCACCCAAACGCTCACGACCTTCCAGAATGGCAAAGCGCTGACCGGGGCAGCGCTGCTGCAAATGCACCGCGCTGCCAATGCCCGACAAGCCCGCGCCAATGATCAGGGTGTCAAAGTGTTCTAGGCTCATGCAACAAATATACGTGCCAGCCGACCCATGGAGCACCAATACAAGTCGCGCTCCCAGCCCACGCTGGGAAACACCACGCCTTGGGTAATGCCTCCGCTGCGCACCCGGGCGCGCTCGCTACCCGTCTCCACGTCAAGCAGCACCACTTCTTCGCCCCAGCGGCGGTAGTCGTTGACCACCAGTTCGCCAGTTCTCGGGTACAACACCATGTGGCTGGCCACGCCAAAGTCGGGCTTGGTCCATAAAGGTTCCAGCGTATGGTCAGCGCCTATGCGCCAGGCGCGCAAGACCTTGTTGGCCGAATCAAAGGCGACCACGATGCACCGCTGCAAATCCACCAGCGGCGGGTTGGTGATGCTGCCGCCGGGCAGGCCGCTGATTTCGATGTGTGCATGGTCACGCGCGTCGCTAAGCGAGACGCGCAGCAGCCGGTTGGCGCTGGGACGCACGCCCGCACCCAGCATATTGATACGGTAGCGGTGCAGGCCGTTGTCCATGAACCAGGCGCTCTGGCCATCCAGCACCACATCCCAGCCGTAGCTCTGGGCGTTGGCGCCAATGTAGTCCCACTGCCAATCCTGGTCCAGGCGCAGCGTTTGCGCCGCGTCATCCCAGTGGTAACGAAAAATGCTGCGCACCCCCACCACGTAGACGGTATTACCCAGCGCGCTCAGGCGGGCGATGGACGGCTCCGGGCAGATCACTGGCGCACAGGCCGGGCGCAGCGTCTCGGGGTCTATGACGCTCAGACTGGCGGCGTACGTATCAGACAGGTTTTTAGCGACAATGAGTCCATTGTCCAGAACGACAAAAGAGTTGTAGGGCTGCGCAACGGGCAGTTCCAGCGACGCTTTCAGGGCGCAGGCGCGGTCCAGACGGTGCGCGTAGCGGCCGTAAACCACGTAAATGTCGCCATTGCGGTGAATCGCCATGCCGCCGGGCCACATAGGGCCCCCGGGCAGGCGCGGTGAACGTTTGCGGGTTTGCAAGCTGTGCGGGTCTATCAACTCCACGCACGAAGTCGTGGCCAGGCCCAGATTGGAGCGCAGCGCTGAATGCGTGAGCAAATACACCTCGCCCGGGTCGCCAAGTACCGTCATGGTCGACAACAGCGTGTTGCGCGTCACACAGGCCAATTTTTCCCCGGGCTGCAGGTTCAGGGCGGACTCGGCATGGGCGGCTTGCAGGCGCTGCGGCCCACCATCCTCGCCTGGCCAAGGGCTAGGGTAGTAGCCGCTGCTCACGTGCGGCGGCGACGACGCATGACCCACCAGGCCAGCAGCGCCAGCAAACCAATCAGCACCGCTGCGGCTTGCTGGCCGTACACCGGCACCCAGTAGCGCCAAATGGCATTGATGAACACCTGCTTTTGCGGCGTGTAGCCATCGGGCATGGGCAGCACTTGGTTGGTTTTTTCGTAGTGAGCGTAGTCCACCTGCATCGCGGCAAACTCGTGCGGCAGCTTGGCACTCAGGTCCTGGGTTTCGCCGGGGTCGGTGGCCAGATCGTACAAATGCCACAGGCCATCGCCCAAGGGCGGCATGTTGCGCACCAGCTTCAGGCTACCCTTGAACAGGGCCGCGTTGCCTGATAGTTCATAGCCCAGCGGCTGGTCGGGCCCGCGCACCGCGCCAATGCTGCCCTGCAGCAATCCCAGCAGGCTGTGGCCGACCAGCGGCTCCACCACCGCACCCTTGTAACTGGCGCCCGGCGCCTCGATGTGCGCCAGCTCTAACAGCGTGGGCGCGATGTCGGTCACATGGGTCAGGGCACTTTGCACCAGGTTGCCCTGGCGTACAGCGGGACCGGCAATAAGCATGGGGCTGCGGATACCACCCTCGCCCGACCAAAATTTATAGGTGTACAGGGGCGAAGCCGAGGCGCTGGCCCAGCCGGGGCCAGGAATACCGTAAGTGCCCTTGGCACCCAGGGTTTCGGTATCTTGCTTGTAGTGAAACCACAGCCAGGGTTGGGCCTCGTGGTAGTCCGATCCCTCGGGCCCGTTGTCTGACAGGAAGACAAACACCGTGTTGTCGTACTGACCCGTTTGTTTGAGGTGGTCCACCAACCGCCCCACGTGGTGATCCATTGCTGAGGCCATGGCGGCGTAGACCTCCATCTGGCGCTCCATGTGCAGACGGTCTTTCTCTGGCAGTGCGTTCCAGTCTTCGGTCGTAGACATGGTGGTCATGGTGGTGCCCTTGGGCACGATACCCAGGGCAATGGCCCGCGCCAGACGCTGCTGGCGCAAAGCGGTCCAGCCCTCGCGGTACCGCCCTTTGTATTTGTCCACATAGGCCTTGGGCGCCTGCACCGGCACATGGTTGGCCTGAAAGCCCACGTACGCAAAAAACGGCTGCTGCGTGCGGGTGTCGGCGTCGATATAGCCGATGGTGCGGTCCACGAAATACTCCGAAGAATAGTACTCAGCGGGCATGGTGGCCGTTTTTCCGTCTTCAAACCAATACACCTTCGGCACATGTGGCAGGTATTGCTTGGAAGGCTCCCAGTTGTCCGATCCGGTGTCGCCCTGCACGATGGACTTGTCAAAACCGCGCCGGTTGGGCAAGTTGTAGGGTTCGGAGCCCACGTTCCATTTGCCCGCAATGTAGGTGCGGTAGCCGCTGTCCTGCAAACGGGACGCCACAGTCACCACATTGGGTGCCAAAGAGCCTTGGTAGCCCGGTTTGCCCACGTGTTCGCCGGGCATGGCCTCGCGCAGATTTCCCACGCCATTGCGGTGGTTGTCCACGCCCGTGAGCAGCATGGAGCGTGTGGGCGAGCACGAGGCGGCCACATGAAAGTTAGAGAACCGCATGCCGCGCCTGGCCAGCGCATCCAGATGGGGGGTATCGATTTCGCCGCCAAAGGCGCCCAGGTCGGTAAAGCCCCAGTCGTCGGCCACCAACACCACAATGTTGGGGCGCTGGGGCGCGGCTGCCACCACCGGGCTTGCCGCAAGGGTCCAACTGCCCAAGCCCAAGCCCACAAGCAGTGCGCTAGCAGACACCAAAGCCTTTGTCCTTTTATTCATCCCCAGCCCCCCCTCAAGTTTTCGACACAAGAATGCCGTTTCGCAGAACACCATACACTGCTGTACTTTTTCAATGTAGCACGCCAACCGAACATCGACTAACCCGACTATCCGCTGGGTGACAATGGTTCCCTTGGAAACCCGAATAAAAACCACCCTAATGGCTCCCAACACAACAAATGAACCGCAAGCCGCTCGTAGCGCCGCCGCGCGCCTGAAACGCGAGGATTGGCTGGACGCGGCTTTTGACGCCGCCGTGGAGCACGGCTTTGACGGCGTACGGGTACTCGTGTTGGCGGATACCTTGGGCGTGACGCGCGGCAGCTTCTACTGGCATTTCAAAGACCATGCTGACCTGATGGTCGCGCTGCTGGAACGCTGGCGCTGCTCCGAGCTGGCCGGCAACCTGCGCCTGCAGCAACCCGCCAGCGCCGACCCGGTGCAAGACCTGGAAATATTACTCGACGCCGCATTGGCCCACGGTGGCGCGGACCTTGGCAATATGCGTTTCGAGCTGGCCCTGCGCGCCCTGGGGCAGCGCGACGCGGCCGTGGCCACGATGTTGTTGGAGGTGGACCAGGCGCGCATGGCGCTGTTTGCCGGGAAATTTGCCCGCATTACACCGGACACCAAAACCGCCACCGACCTGGCGGCGCTGTTTTACCTGGCCATTGTGGGCAGCTTCCAAGCCCTGAGCCGCGCGCAGGCCGCGCACCCCACCAAGCAATACCTGCAAGACATTATTAGCCGATTTTTGGTCAAGCAGCAGGCCAAGTAGCGTGCTCTGGCCTGGTCTTTAAGGCGCGGGCGCCAGCCGCAGCGTGCGAAAGCCAACATGGCTGACCGGCAAGTCGTCTTCCTGCCCTTGGCGTGCGCCCGCACGGTAGCGCATGCAGTAGTTAGGCGCACACAAAAACGATCCACCCTTGATTACATGCTGCGCAGGGTCCCCACTGGCCGACGGCCGCGCACTAGCCGGTGCAGGCTCTTCCACGTTTTGGCTGACCAGTACCGCGTGGCTAGGGGTGTAGGCGTCACGGGTGAGTTCCCAGGCGTTTCCAATCATGTCAAACAGGCCCAAGGCATTAGGCGCAAAGCAGCCCACCGGCGCCAGCCCGACAAAGCCGTCGTCCGCTGAATTGGCCACCGGAAACAAGCCTTGCCAGGTATTTGCCTGCGCTGGTTGTTCGTGCTCGGGCAGCGCCTGGTTCGTGGCGCTGCGCGCCGCCCATTCCCACTGCGCCTCCGAAGGCAGAATGGCGCCCTTCCAGCGGGCGTAGGCCTGTGCGTCTTCGATGGTGACATTGACCACCGCAAAAGCACCTCTGCCCTCGATCGAAGTCGCTGGCCCGCCGGGGTGTCGCCAATCCGCACCCGGTACGTAGCGCCACCACTTTGTTGGGCTGCCTTGGCCCGAGACACTGGTCGGGCTGATGAACACCACCGCACCGGGCAGGAGCATATCGGCGGGCAAATCGGGGTGGGCTTTGGCATCCACCGGGCGCTCTGCCACGGTGGTGTAAGCCGTGGCCTTTACGAAAGCGGCAAATTCGTCGTTGGTGACCTCGGTACGGTCCAGCCAAAAGCCATCGACGGCAATCTGCCGTATGGGTGCTTCCTCCGGGTAGACCGTGTCGCCCAGGGCCAAAATGCCACCGGGCACCCAAACCATGCCGGAGTGCTTTGCGCCAGCAGGCTGCGCAGGCAAGGCGCAGACAAGAGCCTCGCGGCGCTGGTGTTGTTCGCTGCGCTGGGCCGACCACAAAAGCCAAGCACCCACGGCCGCAACCAGCAAGGCAGCTAGGGCCACGAAGCGGCGGGTTTTGGTGGCAAAAAATGGCTTATTCATGCGGCAGGTGGGAGCTGTGGCAGACGGCAACGCAAGGCTAACGCGCGTCCGCTTGGTTCAGTGTCTTGTCAATATTGACCGCGATTTTTATGAAAGATGTATCGCGCGACGGCGGCATGTTCGCGTGGAGGGCCAAGTCACCGGGCGTGGACACGTCATTAATGCCCAGGTCATCGGCCAAAATCACGATGCTATCGGGCGGGCGCTGCGTCAGCGGCATAGCTGCTGAATTGGAGCCCTGCGCCCACGGCGTTTCGCGGTAGCCGTAGCGTGGATGGCGAATGTCGGTGTACCAGCCCAAGGAGTACTGCAGCGCATAAATGCGGTTGGCGTAAGCCAGTGCCCCAAGGCCGATCAGCCCAAGCACTAGCAAGCCCAGTTTTTGGCTTCTTTTCATAACGTAAAGGGGACTGAATGACGTTGGTACTGCAAACCGCTACAAGGCAGCGTCAACCAAGTCGACAATCTCCGCCGCTTGCAGCAAAGCCGCAGCCCGCCTTTGGTCCGATACGCCAAGCGCCGCGTACTGTGCACGCAACCAACGCAGGCATTTGGTTTGGTAAGGCACTACCGCTTGCTGCCACCGCCCCGCAGGGAGATCGGCGCTGAGCTCTTTGTCGCCTGCTGCATGGGCACGGGCGTTAGCCAGCATCACCGGCACATAGGCTTGTGACAATTCTTGCAGCAGGGCCAACAATGTCGGTGCCATCGGGTCGGCACATGCCCAGTCGTTGTCGCGCGGCTCGAGCCCTGAGAGGTCTTCCACCAAATCCACCCACGCGAATACACGGGGCGAGCGCTGCAAGGTCAACTCCATGGACGTCGGGTCGAAGTGCGCCAACTGCGACAGCTGCCCGTACAGCGCAAAGTCACTGGCGCCGGGGCGTTGGCCCATCAAAAACGGCTGCTCGCGCAAGTGAGCATCCAGCAAATCCAACAAACGCAAATAAGCCGCCTCAATCAGTTCAGCGGTGGCGGGGTTGGAGCCCACCACGGGCAGGCGACCCACCTGGCGCTTTGAGAAATGGACCTTGGCCGCCTTGAGCGTGGATTCGCCCGCGTTCACGCCCAAGAAGTGAACCGGCAAAACGCCGCCAGCCTTGTCGATACCGGGCGCAAAATGCCAGCGGTAATGGAACATCGCCTTGGTGATCCACTCGTCGGCAAAATCCTCCAGCAAGGCGTCGACAAAGGCCAGAACAGGATCCGGCGGCAGCGCACTGCGTCCGGCAACTTCCTGCTCCAGGCGGCGAAGAATGGGCGTGGAATCGGTCACAGCCACCAGCGCACCAGACCCGTCGGGGAAATAAAAGGTCGGCAGCAGTTCAACCGCCGGCTTGGGCATACCGGCCTTGTCTGCTGCATCGCCCACCATGTAGCGGTAGGGAATGTGTCGGTAACGCATGAGCGCCAGCATCTTGCGTGTGTAAGGCGAACCGGGAGCGCCCTTGAACGCCAGTGGCAGCTGCGTCATCTCAGGTCCAAACCAGCAACGCGGCAGTCAGCGCCGCTAGAAGCGCAGCCACGGCGAAGCGCACCGCAACCAGGCTGACCAAGGGTTTGACTGGAAAAACCACGGTCTTGTCGATCGCTGCCCATTTGTGCACATCAATCCCCTCATGGCCAATGGCCAACGCAAAATGGAAAAAATCGCGTCGACTGCGGTAGCGCACCATCGCCACGTAATGCCAGTCTGGAACGCCCTCGCAATCAATAAAACGTCCGCTGCGTTTGGCAATGAATACCGGTAAACATGCGCGCCGCAGCAAGTGCGGGATGATGGCCCGGCCGTAGCGCTTGTCCGCCTCGCGCGGGTCGTCGCCGTAGGGTGAACCCGGCGGGTACAAGGCCTTAGCGCGGTAGCGCACGCAGTTGTGCATGACAAATTCTTTACCGTCCTCGCTGGCGAGCAACTCGCGTGCCTCGTTCAATAGCGACTCGCCCTGCGTGCCCTTTAGCCTTTGGCCCAGGGCCTGCATCAGTTGGGCTTGTTCGGCGGCGTCCATAGGCTTGCCCGCGCCGCCGTACCACCAAACGAACAGGGCAAACAACGCCAGAGCAGCTAACACGATAACGGTGTGGTCGTTCATCACCATGCCCCAGTCAGACTATTGCCGGGCTGCCCACGGGCACAAAATGCCGGGTGTTGTCGCGCAGCCAAGCTTGGGAGCGGCTGGCATCGTGTTGTTCGGGGTGGAAGTCTTCGCGCAGGTAATCTCGCCACATCGCTACGTTGCCCCGAAGAATTCCGTCTTTGGACATCAACAATTTGGCGGCACTGCGCCACGTGCTGGGGCGGAACAAAGCGCCGTCGTGCCAGAGGTTGCGCACCGTTTGGCGCAGCACGTCTGTCAGGAATATCACGCTGACAAAGCGAAACACCCGCAATCGCCAGGCATGAGAACCACCCATGGCCTGGTAGATGTCAAACGCGGTGCTACGGTGTTCCGACTCTTCGGCACTGTGCCACAGCCACATCGTTTGCAGGCGCTCTTCGGCACCTTCTAGTGCCTCCGGGTGACGCAACATCCAGTCGGCAAACAGCGCCGTGAAGTGCTCGGTGGCGGCGGTAGCGGCCACGTGGATGCGCGGGTCCATACCGGCCTGCTTCTTGATACGGGTCGCGGACCGCTTCTCAATGGTGTTGGCAAAACCCATGCGCTCCAGATGCCCGTTAAACAAGGCGTGCACACGGCGGTGCGTGGCCTCTTGGCCCACAAAGCCCTGCACTTCTGCCGCAAAATGGGTTCGCTTTTCTTCGGGCAAGGTCTTTAGGCCGGCACGCACCGAATCTATGAAAAACTGCTCGCCAACCGGAAAGCTCATGGACAAAGCGCTGAAAAAGGCCGAGCGAAACGCATCGCCCCCGTTCCAACGCGCAGCAAATGGGGTGTTCAAGTCCACCAACAGTTTTCGTACGACCAAATCCGTCATCGCAACTCCCTTTCAGTTAAGCACGGTCGCGCAGTTCGCGCCGCAAAATCTTGCCCACATTACTCTTGGGCAATTCGTTCAAAAACTCAATCTGCCTTGGCACCTTGTAAGCGGTCAGGCTTTCGCGGCAATGGTTGACTAGCATGTGTTCAGTCAACGCTGGGGAACGCTTGACCACAAACAATTTGACCGCCTCCCCCGTGGTCTCGCTGAGTTGGCCTACAGCGGCCACCTCCAGCACGCCAGGGTGCGACATCACCACGTCTTCAATTTCGTTGGGATACACATTAAAACCCGACACCAAAATCATGTCCTTGAGCCGGTCGACGATTTTCAAAAAGCCTTGTTCGTCCATCGCCGCTACGTCGCCGGTGCGCAAAAAGCCATCGGCCGTCATCACTGCGGCGGTCTCGCCAGGGCGCTGCCAATAGCCACGCATCACCTGCGGCCCGCGCACGCACAGCTCGCCAGCCTGCCCGATGGGCAGTTCGCGCCCGTCCGTATCGCGAATCGACACCTCGGTGGAGGGTAGCGGCAACCCGATGCTACCGCTGTACTGCGTGAGGTCAAAGGGGTTGACCGTGACCGTGGGCGAGCATTCGGTCAGGCCGTAGCCTTCAATCAACGGGATTTTGGTTAGCTCTTGCCAGCGCTGGGCCACGGCGCGCTGCACCGCTGCGCCACCGCCTACGGCCAGGCGCAAGGCGCTGAAGTCAACTTTGGCAAATGCAGGTTCATTGAGCAAGCTGTTAAACAAGGTGTTGACCGCTGGCAACGACACAAATCGGTACTTGGCCAGCACCTTGACAAAAGCGGGAATGTCACGCGGGTCCGCCACCAGCACGTTGGTGCCGCCAAAGCCGACAAAGCTTAGGCACGAGCCCAGGGCGAAGATGTGGTAAAGCGGAATGGCGGTGATGCTGATGAGCTCTTGCTCGCGATTGATAAACGGCTCGCTCCAGACCTGCACCTGTTTGACGTTAGCCAAGACGTTTCGGTGCGTCAGCATGGCACCTTTGGACACGCCGGTGGTGCCGCCGGTGTATTGCAAAAAGGCCAGTTCATCGGCATCTTGTCGGACCGCCTTAAACCCGGCGCGCGCACCCATTTTCAGCATCGCACGAAAGCCGATGCTGCGCGGTAAGTCGTAGGCCGGCACCAGCTTCTTGACCCGGTGAATCACAAATTGGGCCACTGCGCGGGTCAGCGCAGGCATCATGTCGGCCAGACCAGTGCACACCACGTGCTGGACCTGGGTTTTCGCAATCACTTGGCTCAGCGTGTGGGCAAACACATCGACTATCACCATGGCCAGCGCACCCGAGTCTTTGAGCTGGTGCTCCAGTTCGCGTGGTGTGTACTGCGGGTTGATGTTGACCACCACATAGCCCGCGCGTAACAAGCCAAACAAGCAAACCGGGTATTGCAAGATGTTGGGCATCATCAGCGCGACGCGTGTTCCCAGCGGCAGTTTGAGCACCGATTGGAAATACCCAGCCACCCGGCGCGACAGTTGATCGAGTTGGGTGTAGCTGATCTGTACGCCGGTAGAACCGCTGACAAAGGCGACTCGATCGGCGAACAGGTTGACTGCATCGTCCAAAAAATCCGCAACCGTCCCCAGACCCAGGGTATCAATCTGCGCAGGCACGCCAGGCGGGTAACGTTTGATCCAGATGGGGTCCATGAGAGGGTTTGAGGCGCAGGAAAGGCTGGTAGAAGTTTCTTACAATACACCAGTGTACTGTTGAATCCATGCTGTGGGCAGCCTCGGTGCGGCTACGTGTCTAGGCGCGTCGGTTTTATTGGATTAAAGCTGCAAGGGCGCGCTGGGCGTAGACACCACCGCCGCACCCCGTGGCGCGCTAGCGATCTCGATGCCGTGCGCCCTGAGCGTTTGCAAAACGGCCAGATTGACGTCCGAGCGCAGGTTGCCCTGTCCGTTTTGCAGGTCATTGATCCAGTACACCAGCGTGAACTCCAACCCATCAGCCGCGAGTTGGGACAACTGGGCGCTGGGCGCAGGTTGGGCCAGCACCCGAGCCTGGGACGCTGCGGCTTGTTGGAGCAGGTCCATGACCGCCAGTGGATCGTTAGCAATCGCCACCACGACTTTGGTGCTTTGTGCCACCACGGGGTCAGCCAAGGAAAGGTTTTCCACCCGGTTGCTGATTAGTATTTCGTTGGGAACAATGGATTCCCGCCCAGTGGCGGCGCGCACCACGGTGTAACGGGCATTGATTTCGGTGATGGTGCCTTCAAAATCCTCCACCCGCACGTGATCGCCAATGCGCAGGCTGCGCTCAGCCAAGATCACAAAGCCGCTGACGTAGTTAGCCGCCAGTTTTTGCATGCCAAAGCCGATGCCTACGCCCAAAGCGCCACCCAGGACCGACAACGCCGTCAGGTCAATCCCCACCGCAGACAGCGCAAACACCAAACCCAAAAACAACAACAACACGCGGATGGCGTTGCTAATGGCCTTGCGCACCGACAACTCCGCCCCCGTGGCGGTGCGCAACAGGCGCGCTTCGATGGCGGCAGACACCCACAACATCAATATCAGCGCCACGCCAGCGGTCACCAGACCTTCGAGAATATTGCGCGCTGTCAAATGGGAGCTGCCCACCTTCCAGCCGATTTGGTCGAGCTCATTAAGAATGACTGGCAGCAAGCCGCTGACCCACAAAACCATGGCCAACCACGCCAGCCAGGAAATCGTTTGCTCCAATGCGCGAACCCAGCGCGCCTGAGAAAAAGCCACCTGCAAGACCTTGACACCGGTGCGAATGGCCACCAACGCCACCAAAACCGGCACCGCCACCTTGAAAACGGCAACGTTCATGGAGTAACTCAAGACGGTGCGCGCCGCAAAGCCCAGGCACAACAGGGCTAAGGGGAACAGCACGCCGTCCATGTCCTTGCGCCCAAACCAGATGGAGCGTTCATCGCGCCCAAACGCCTGGCGCAACATGCGTACCAGACCCCACGCCAAGGCTACGCACAGCGCCAGCGTGAGCAACTCCACCAAAACCGTGGGCTGCGTGAAGGCGCCCAACCAGCCCTCCAAGTCGTCCATGGGCACGGGGGTGCTCATGCTGTGAGGAGCCTTGAAAGCAGGCTAGTGGTGTCAGACATTGGCCAGCACCCGCACATGGGCCTCGACGCTGCGCGCCAAGGCGTCGAGGTGGTAGCCGCCTTCTAGGCAGGACACGATGCGGCCCTGTGCGTGCTGCTGCGCCACCGTCTTGATTTGGTGTGTCATCCAGGCGTAGTCACTCTCTACCAAGCCCATTTGGCCCAAATCGTCTTCCCGGTGCGCGTCAAAACCGGCGCTTATAAATACCATTTGTGGCGCAAAAGTGTGCAGGCGCGGTATCCAAAAAGTTTGCACCAACTCACGCACCGCATCCCCCTTGGAATAGGCTGGCAAAGGCACGTTGACCAAATTACTAGCCGTGGACCTGTCGCCGCTAAAGGGGTACAGGCCTTTTTGGAAAAAACTGAGCATCAAAATGCGCGCATCACCCGAGACAATGTCTTCGGTTCCGTTGCCGTGGTGGACATCGAAATCAATGATGGCCACCCGCTCCAAACCATGGCGCTCCAGCGCGTAGCGGGCAGCGATGGCGACATTGTTGAAAAAGCAAAATCCCATGGCCTTGTCGCGGCAGGCGTGGTGGCCTGGTGGACGCACTGCACAAAAAGCGTTTTCCAACTCTCCGGCAATCACCGCGTCGGTCGCAGCGAGCGCCGCACCGGCCGAACACAGCGCCGCGTCCCAGGTGTGGGTATTGATACTGGTGTCCGGGTCAATCTGTGCATGCGCAGGGCCACCAGCAGCAATCTCCTCGCGCAGGCTTTCGGTCAGGCCGCGCAATGCGGCGATGTGCATGCGCTCGTGGGCGAGTTCCAAATCGGCCAACGGAGCCGGCGGCGCGCAGCACTGCTCGAGCGCATCAAGCACGCCGGTGACCAGCAGCCGGTCGCTGATGGCGTCCAGACGCTGTGGGCATTCGGGATGGCCATCGCCCATGTCGTGCTGGCGGCAGCTGGGGTGGGTGAAAAATCCGGTTTTATGCATAGAAATTCGCTTGCACAGCGGCAGTATGGGTGTGGGTTTTCGGGTATGGTCCGCGATCAATCGCTAAGCAATACCACCGTCCATGTCTTACTGCCAATCAGCTTACCACGCCCCCCAAGACAGCCTCTACGGCCGGGGGCTGCCTCGTGGCTTGGCGCGCATGGGTTTGGCATTGATGTGCCTGGTCGCCGCCCTACTCACGCCGCGCGTGGCGCTTTGCGCTGCGGCGCCCGATGCATCCCTTGCGTCGCGCCAGGCGCACCACGCATCAGGATCACCACGCCAAGCCGCCAAAGTACGCAACAAACCCCAAAAAGCCAGCGCTCCGAGCCGCGCCAACAAGCTGCGGTCCGAACCGCTCTACCGTGACAACCCAACAGCAATGCAAGCCGCCACCGAGATGGCGCAGCGGCTGCAAGCCAGCCCGTCTTGGGTTCGCAAAACCATAGGCAAGGCACACCGGATTACCAACGTTATAGAGGCGGTAACGCCGGGCGCATCGACCGCCGCCAAAGACTATGGCCTGTACCGCAGCCGGGTGGTAGAGCCCACGCGCATCCAGGCGGGCGTGCGGTTTTGGCAGCGCAACGCCGACACACTGGCACGAGCAGAACGCGAAACCGGCGTGTCCGCCGGCACCATCGTCGGCATCCTGGGGGTGGAAACGATTTACGGCAAGCACATGGGCGGCTACCGCACCATTGACGCGCTGAGCACGTTGGCCTTTGACTTTCCCGCCGCACACCCGAAGTCGGCCCAGCGCACCGCCTATTTTTTGCAGGAACTGGAGGAATTTTTGCGCCTGTGCAAGGCCCAAAACCTGGACCCCTTGACGGTGCGTGGAAGTTACGCCGGGGCGCTGGGCATGGCGCAGTTCATGCCGTCGAGCTGGCGCCAGTACGCGGTGGACTTTGACGGCGACGGTCGCATCGACCTGTTTGGCAGCCGGGCTGACGCGATTGGATCGGTGGCGAACTACCTGGCCGCGTTCCACTGGAAGCCTGGCATGTCCACGCACTATGCGGTGCAACTGGACCCAGATAAGCTGGACTTGCCAGCGCTGCTGCAAAACGACATTGTCCCCAGCATGAGCCCATCAGCCATGCTGGAAAGAGGCGTGACCGTGGAAGCGACTGGCACACACCATCCCGGCTTGCTGGCTTTGATCGAGTTGCCCAATGGCAGCGCAGCCACCCAGTATGTTGCAGGTACCGACAACTTCTACACCGTGACACGCTACAACTGGAGCAGCTTTTACGCTATGTCGGTGATTGAGTTGGGGCAGGCCGTTCAAGCCCAATGGCAGCGCGAAAGCGTCGCTCGCCAAGCGCAGACCAAACCCTAGCGGGTACCCCAACTCAGGTCACCGGCACCAAAAACTCTCGGCTCACGTGCACGCCCAGGTCGTTCACGCGGTCCAAAAACTGCGTCAAAAAGGCGTGCAAACCCGTGGCCAAAATCTCGTCTATTCGGCCGTACTGCAACTGAGCACGCAGCTTGCCCGCACGGCGCAGGGTTTCACTCTGCGGGTCGCTGGTCACGCGCTCCAGGTTGTTTAAGACCTCCACCAACGAAGCGTGCAACGAGCGCGGCATGTCAGCCTTAAGAATCAGCAGCTCGGCCACGCGCTCGGGGCGAATTACGTCGCGGTAAACCTTGCGGTAGACCTCGAAGGCCGAGACGCTGCGCAAAATGGCGCTCCAGTGGTAAAAATCCCCCTCGTGTTCGGTGCCGCCGCTGGTGTCCATGAAGTCGGTGGCACCGCCGTGAAACTTGACGTCCACCAGGCGCGCTGTGTTGTCGGCCCGCTCCAAAAAAGTACCCAGGCGCATGAAGTGCAGCGACTCATCCATCAGCATGGTGCCCACGGTCACGCCGCGCGAGAGGTGCGAACGAAATTTCACCCATTCAAAAAACTGAGCCGGGTCGCGCATAAAGCGGTCCCCCGAGGCCATGCGTTTGACCTCCAGCCAGGTCTGGTTTTGCGTCTCCCAAACCTCGGTGGTCAGCGTACCGCGCACCGCGCGGGCGTTTTCGCGCGCTGCGCCCAGACAGGACAAGATGCTCGACGGGTTG
>CANHZG010000046.1 GCA_947464995.1 Comamonadaceae bacterium
ATAGCGTTTGGTCAGGTGCTGGGCTTGGAATAGCGGGGTGGGGGAAGGCTCAATGTGGGGCATGCAGCGATTGTCGCGGATGCGCTCGGCTTCGTCCTGCTGCCCACGGGCGGTGTTAGGCGCACCGCACCTGTTAGCACGGTCCTCAACTTGCTTGTTGCTGTTCGAGCTTGTGCAGCACTTCGTAGCAGGCCAGTACGTCTGCCACGCTGCTGTTGGGTGCGCGGCCTTCGTGAATGGCGGCGAAGAATTCCCGGTCTTGGAGTTCGATGCCGTTCATGGACACGTCGACCTGGCTGACGTCGATTTTCTCTTCTTTGCCGGTAAACAGGTCGTCGTAACGTGCCAGGTAAGTCGCGGTGTCGCCGATATAGCGAAAGTAAGTGCCTAGCGGGCCGTCGTTGTTAAAGCTTAAGGACAGTGTGCAGATCGCACCATTGGCGGCCTTGAGTTGGATGCTCATGTCCATGGCGATGCCCAGCACCGGGTGGATAGGGCCTTGCATGGCGTTGGCGGCCACGATGGGGCTGCCACACTGGTAGGCAAACAAGTCTACGGTGTGGGCTGCGTGGTGCCACAAGAGGTGGTCCGTCCAACTGCGCGCCTGGCCCAGGGCGTTGGTGTTGGTGCGGCGGAAAAAGTAGGTTTGCACGTCCATTTGCTGGATGTTGAACCGGCCTTGCGCAACCTCTTGGTGCACGTACTGGTGGCTTGGGTTAAAGCGCCGGGTATGGCCGCACATCGCTACCAGTCCGGTCTGCTTGGCCAGCGCCGCCACGTCCTGCGCGTCCTTCAGGCTGTCGGCCAGGGGTATTTCAACTTGCACATGCTTGCCCGCGCGCAGACAAGCCATGGTCTGAGCGGCGTGCATTTGCGTGGGGGTGCACAGAATCACCGCGTCGAGCTGGGGCAGCGCCAGGCTGTCTGCCAAATCGGTGGTCACATGCGCAATGCCGTACTTGTCGGCCACCAAGCGCGTCTTCTCCAGGTCGCGGCTGATCAGCGAGACCACTTCCACGCCGTTGATGTTCTTGATGCCGTCGAGGTGCTTGATGCCAAAGGCGCCCGCGCCCGCGAGTGCCACTTTGATGGTTTTGCTCATTTACTTGTTCTCCAGGATCAGATGCCCCACGGCGGTGTTTGAGGCCGGCACGTGGAAGAATCGATGTTTGAGGTTGACGCCATCGCTGCGCAAGGCCACGTCGTTCATGGCACCCCGGGCGATCAGCCACATCACCAACTCGATACCTTCGCTGCCTGCTTCGCGCACATAGTCGATATGAGGGATGGCGGCGGCAGCGGCCGGGTCGTGAATCAGTTTGTCCAGAAAGGCGTTGTCAAATTCCTTGTTGATGAGTCCGGCGCGCGGGCCTTGCAACTGGTGGCTCATGCCGCCGGTCCCCCAGATGTGCACGTTCAGGTCTTCGTCGTAACTTTCAATCGCCTTGCGGATGGCCTGACCGAGCTTGTAGCAGCGCTGACCGCTGGGCACCGGGTACTGCACCACGTTGACGGCAAACGGAATCACCGGGCAGGGCCATTTGAAATCATGCCGGGGCGGGTTGCCGCACATCAGCGACAGCGGTACGGTCAGGCCGTGGTCCACGTCCATTTTGTTGACGATGGTCAGGTCAAAATCCTGTTGAATCACCGAATGTGCAATGTGCGAGGCTAACTCCGGATGGCCCTTGACCGTGGGCACAGGGCGCGCGCCGTAGCCTTCGTCGGCCGGCTGGTATTGTGCAGCTGTGCCGATGGCAAAGGTAGGAATCATGTCCAGGCTGAACGCGGTGGCGTGGTCGTTGTAGACCAGAAAGACGACGTCCGGCCGGTTGTCTTTCATCCACTGCTTGGAATACTCGTAGCCGGCAAAAACCGGCTGCCAGTAGGGCTCCTTGTCCTTGCCAGCGTCGAGTGCAGCGCCGATGGCGGGGACGTGTGAGGTGTAAACGGAGGCGCTGATGCGTGCCATGGTCAAGTCTTGTCTCTTTTATGGGCTGAGCCCTGCGGCTGGTTCTTGGCCTGCGCATCGCCGTCTTCGCCGACATAGCGGTTGCCTTCGACACTGCGCCCCCCGGCAATCATCATGGCGCGGTATTCCTCTTCGGTCATGCCCGTCATACTGCCGGCCATTTGCTGGAAGGACAGGCCATCGGTGGCGCCAATTTTGGCTAAGAAGTAGATATTGCCGCCAGCGGCCATGCAGCGGTTCAGGTCGCGCGTGAGCACGCCCTGCTTTTGCTCTTCGGTCATGGGCCACTCGTCCAGGTAGGTGCGCTCGTTGGCCTTGAAGCGGGTGCGGTTCTCGGCCTTCATCAAGGACATGCAAAACTGGTTCAGGTGATAGCCCTTGCGGGACTGATCGGCATCAAAAATGATGGTTCCAGGGACGTCCAAATACGGTTTTTCGAGTGACACGTTTAGGCCTCTTCCGGCCAGTACAGGCGCATAGGATTTGTCACCAATAGTTTCTGTTGAAGCTCGGCGGTGGTGGCAATGTACGGTATGAAATCTACCAACAGGCCATCGTCGGGCATGTGGTCCTTCAGGTTGGGGTGCGGCCAGTCGGTTCCCCAGAGCACACGGTCGGGAAATTCATCGATGATGCGCTTGGCAAAGGGGATGACGTCGGTGTAGGCGCCTTGTTCCAAATTCTTCTCGCCATGCAAGGCCTTGGGGCCGGTGACGCTCAGACGCTCGGGACACGACACCTTGCTCCACACATTGTTGTGCTCGCGCATGAACTTCACAAACAGCTCGAACTCAGGGCCGTCCACCGGCTTGCTCACATCGGGTCGGCCCATGTGGTCCACCACCACGGTGGTGGGCAGGGCGGTGAAAAAGTCCCACAGTTCGGGCAAGTCCACCGCCTCAAAGTAGATCACCACATGCCACCCCCACTTGGTGATGCGGCCAGCTATTTCCAGCAGCTCGTCTTTAGGCGTGAAGTCCACCAAGCGCTTGACGAAGTTAAAACGCACACCACGCACGCCGGCATCGTGCATGGCCTGGATTTGCTGGTCCGTCACGCTGCGCTTGACGGTGGCTACGCCACGCGCCTTGCCGTTGGCGTGCACCAGCGCGTCGACCATGGCGCGGTTGTCAGCGCCGTGGCAGGTGGCTTGCACTACCACGTTACGGGCAAAACCAAGATGGTTGCGCAGTTCGTAGAGCGCCGCCTTAGATGCGTCGCAAGGCGTGTACTTGCGCTCGGGGGCGAAGGGGAATTCTGCACCGGGGCCGAACACATGGCAGTGTGCGTCGACCGCGCCAGCGGGCACCTGAAAGCGGGGCCTAGAGGGGCCGGTGTACCAGTCCCTCCAGCCGGCGGTTTTTGTGAAGTCGCCTGTGGTGGCCATTTCTGCGGGCTTGCGCATGGTGCTGCTTAGTCGATATAGCGCAGACCGGCTTTTTCCAGCGGCTCGCGCATTTTGTACATGTCCAGGCCGAGCACGCCAGCGGCAAACTTCTCGCGCTTTTCGCCCTCAAAGCTTTCGCGCTTTTCGGCGGCATCGGCCACCGCCTGCGCGCGGGCGGCAGGGACGACGACCACGCCATCCACGTCTGCAATCACGACGTCACCGGGCAAAACCCGCGCGCCGGCGCAGATCACGTCGATGTTGACGGAGCCCAGAGTCGCCTTGATCGTGCCTTTGGCGTTGATAGCGCGGCTGAAAACGGGGAAGCCCATCTTCTCTAGTTCATCCACATCGCGCACACCGCCATCAATGACCAGGCCCAGGGCGCCACGCGCCTGGAAGCTGGTGGCCAGCAGGTCACCAAAGAAGCCGTCAAAGTTGTCGGTGGTGCAGGCGGCCACAACGACGTCCCCGGCTTGTATTTGCTCTGCGGCCACGTGCATCATCCAGTTGTCGCCCGGCTGCAGGAGCACGGTGACTGCGGTGCCGCATAGGCGTGCGCCCTTGTAGACGGGGCGCATATAGGTCTTCATCAGGCCGACGCGCCCCATAGCCTCGTGGATGGTGGCGACGCCGAAGCGGCCCAGTTTTTCGACGGCAGCCTTGTCAGCGCGGGTGATATGGCGTTTAACGATTCCGAGTTCGTACATATTCATTTTCCCTTGACAGTGAGTTGCGCATCAAGACGCGGGAACACGCGGCGCACATTGCCTTCATAAATCTGGAACCGGTCATCGGCGCTCAGAATTTTCGATGATTCGATGTAGCGCTTGGTGTCGTCATAGTAGTTGCCGGTCTGCGGATCGATGCCGCGCACCGCGCCAATCATCTCGGATGCGAACAGCGCGTTCTTCACGGGGATGACCGTGTTGAGCAGGTCGATGCCAGGTTGGTGGTAGACACAGGTATCAAAGAAGATGTTGTTGAGCAGATGCTCTTCTAGCAACGGTTTTTTGAGCTCCTGCGCCAGACCCCGGAAGCGGCCCCAGTGGTAGGGGACTGCGCCTCCCCCATGCGGAATCAAAAAACGCAGGGTGGGAAATTCTTTGAACAGGTCGCTGGTCAGGCACTGCATGAACGCGGTGGTGTCCGCATTGAGGTAGTGTGCGCCGGTGGTGTGAAAGCAGGCATTGCAGCTGGTGCTCACGTGGATCATGGCGGGAATGTCGTACTCCACCATCTTCTCGTAGATGGGGTACCAGTGCTTGTCGCTCAAAGGCGGCGACGTCCAGTGGCCGCCGCTGGGGTCGGGGTTTAGATTGATGCCGACATTGCCGTATTCCTTGACGCATTTTTCCAGTTCGGGAATGCAGGTGGCGGGGTCTACGCCCGGGCTTTGCGGCAGCATGGCCACCGGCACAAAGTGGTCCGGGAACAGGCGGCTCACGCGCAAGCAGAGTTCGTTGCAAATGGCCGCCCAGGTGCTCGACACATTGAAGTCTCCGATGTGGTGGGCCATGAAGCTGGCGCGTGGCGAGAACAGGGTGATGTCACTGCCTCGCTCCGTCATCAGGCGCAGCTGGTTGCTCTCGATGGATTCACGCAGTTCGTCGTCGCTTATTTTCAGCTCGGATACTTTTGGCATGGAAGCCGGATCTTTGATGCCGGCGATCTGCGCATTGCGCCAGTTTTCCAGCGCTTTGGGCGCGGTGGTGTAGTGGCCGTGGCAGTCAATGATTAATGGTTTTTTCATGTAACTCCTTTGTATCTGCGTCGTGGTGTGTGCTGGCTTAGTGCGTCGCAGGTTCCATCCCTTGGCGGCGGATGGCGGCAACTGCCTGCTCAGATGTCAGGAAGGCCAGCAGGGCGCTGGCATAGGCCCGGTGCGCGGATGCAAGGCTGATGGCTGCCGAAAACGTGGTGGTGATCTGAATCTCGGCGGGCAGGGGGCCCAGTAGCGTGATGCCTTCGAGGTGAATCAATTCGCTGAGTTGCTGAAAGCCCAGTTCCACTTCACCTCGGGCCACCAGACGGCCCACCGGCACGCCGGGGGGCGCCTGCACGATGCGCGGCTGGATCTCCTCAGCAATTCCCCAGCTTTCAAACAGCTTGGCCAGCGCCACGCCGCTCGGGCCGGTGGAGTAGCTAAGGTTCTTGGCTGCAAGCACCGTGGCACGCACGGCCTCGGTGCGAGATATGTCTGGTTTGGTGGCGCCAGCGCGCACTGCGACGGCGACGCCGCTGTGGGCTAGGTGTACTTTGCTCTCGCCATCAAGGTGGCCAGAGCCCACCAGTTGGTCGATGGCGTCACTGGCCAGAAACACAATGTCAAAGACCTCACCGGCCTGGACCCGTTTTGCCGCATCGACACCGCCCACCGACTCTAGCTTCAGATCATCGCCGCCCTGGGCTGCATACAGGGCCAGTAACTCGTTCAACAACTGGCGCGTGGCCATAGATGAGATACCCGTCAGAACGGGCCTGTGCGCAGAAGTTGTCTGGGAATGCATATCCGTGATTGTGTATTGCGTCAGCTGGAGCGTACGCTCGAAGAGATTGGCAGGGATGGGGTGACTTGGGTTTGGCCTGATGCTAACGCTGAAAATCGGGTATGTTCACACCTATGAGCTAACGCATCGCCCCCGGCCAGATGCCACTGGAGTTGGGATAACACTGGGCGCCCTTCGCCTGCCTTCAAAGACCCAGCAAAACTGACACGCGAGACCCGACCTCTGGAACCCAACGTCTCCCTCATCTCGACCGTGGCCGCCGCCTTTGGCGTGGCCTTGGTACTGGGCTTTTTGGCCGAACGCGTCAAGATTCCGTCTTTGGTAGGCTATTTGCTAGCCGGTATTTTGATTGGCCCGGCCACGCCGGGCTTTGTGGCCGATGCGCACATTGCCTCGCAGTTGTCCGAGATCGGCATCATGCTGCTGATGTTTGGCGTGGGCCTGCACTTTTCGCCGCAAGACCTGTGGTCGGTCAAAAAGATCGCTATTCCGGGTGCACTGATTCAAATGGGTGCAACCACCGCCGCCGGGCTTTGGGTGGGCTGGTTGTGGAACTGGTCTCTGGGTGGCGCCTTGATTCTGGGCCTGTCCTTGGCCTGCGCCAGCACGGTGGTGCTGCTCAAGGCGCTGGAAACGCGCGGCCAACTGAACACCATGAATGGCCGCATCGCCGTGGGTTGGCTGGTAGTCCAAGACCTGGTGGCGGTGCTGGCCCTGGTGTTGCTGCCACCGCTTGCAGGTGTGCTGGGCGATGCACATGGGCCCTTGACGGACAAGCCGCTTTGGATAACGGTAGGCAAAACCCTGCTGGAAGTGGGCGCCTTCATCGTCTTGATGTTCGTTGTGGGCAAGCGCGTCTTGCCCTGGTTTTTGTGGCAGGTGGCCAAGACCGGCTCGCGTGAGCTGTTTACCTTGGCGGTGATCGCCACGGCCATTGGCATTGCATTTGGCGCGTCCGAGTTCTTTGGCGTGTCGTTTGCGCTGGGCGCTTTTGTCGCCGGGGTGGTGATGCGCGAGTCCGAATACAGCCACCGAGCCGCCGAAGAAACCTTGCCGCTGCGCGACGCGTTCTCGGTGCTGTTTTTTGTGTCCATCGGCATGGTGGTGAATCCGCACATCCTGATCGATCATCCCTTCCAGGTGATGCTAGTGGTTTTGATCGCCATCATTGGCAATCTGGTGGCCGCCCTGGTCGTCGTGCTGGTGCTGAAGTACCCCCTGAGTACGGCGCTTTCGATTGCGGTGAGCCTAGGACAAATTGGCGAGTTTTCCATCATCCTGGCCGGCCTGGGCCTGGCGCTGGGTTTGTTGCAAAGCGACGGTGTGAGTTTGATTTTGGCGGCGGTGCTGATTTCCATCTCGCTCAATTCATTTTTGTTTGCCGCCATTGAGCCGCTGCGCCGCTGGGTGCTGGACAAATCGGCCGTGGCACGCCGCTTGGAAATGCGCCAGGACCCGTTTGCCGAGCTGCCCATGTCTACCGACCGCAAGTTTTTGGAAGGGCAGGTGGTGCTGGTGGGCTACGGCCGGGTGGGCCGACGCATCGCCCAGGCCATGGACGCGCGCAACATTCCCTATGTGGTGGTGGAGCAAAACCGCGAGGTCGTGGAGGACCTGCGCAGGGCGGGGCGCGCGGCAGTATCCGGTACCGCGTCCGAGCCCGAGGTGCTGATCCAGGCGCACATTGCCCAGGCCGCCATGCTGGTGGTGGCAACGCCCAGCAGCCTGCACTTTCGGTCCATGGCTGACACTGCGCGCACGCTCAACCCCGACATTGAAATCCTGCTGCGTTCGCATAGCGAAGACGACACCGTGCTGCTGACCAAGGAAGGCATTGGCACTGTGTTCTTTGGCGAAGAGGAGCTGGCCAAGGGCATGTCGGCACATGTCGAGCGGCGGTTTCTAGGCTGAGGCGCAGGCCTGGCTTGCACCTGCTTCCGTTCAGATCACCCGGCCTTCTGCCTTCGCGCATCCGGTTTCAACGTGGAGCAGTTCTGAACTTCCGGCAACGAAGTTGCCTTCAGGGTCCTGCCACCGTCCCACCAGGCTTGGGCAGACCCCCGGCGCCAATTTGCGCCACGTGCACCTCGACCTGGCGCACGCCGGTCTTGTCCAGTTCCAGACGCAGCACCCAGCCGCGCTTGTTTACCGGGTCCGAAAAGCCGTCAAAAACAAAGTTACCCAGGCTGTAAAAAATCGGCTTGCCCTGGTAGCGCTCGGCGTCTTGCACTTGGTGCGGGTGGCCGCCGATCACCGCGTCAGCGCCGGCATCAATCATGGTGCGGGCGAGCTGGCGCTGGCGGGCGTTGGACACCGGGTCTTCCCAGCCCCAGTGCATGATGGGGATCACCACGTCGGCCTTCCAGCGGCTGCGCGCGGCCTTGATGTCGCGCACCACTTGCGCGTCTTCGCTCCAGGCCACGCCGGGTCGGTCGGTGTCGGCCTCGAAGCTGCGCGGCTGAAACTCGTCGTAGCCCAGGATGGCTATGCGAAAGCCCTTGCGCTCAACAATCCACGGGGTGTGCGCCTCGGTCAGGTTCAGGCCACCGCCGTAAACGCCCAAGCCTTCTTTTTTCAGAAAACCCAGCATCTGCGCAAAGGCCTGCGGGCCGTAGTCGCCCGAATGGTTGTTGGCCAGGCCCACGGCATCAAAGTGGCGTTTGACGTATTTCAGCGTGCTGGGCGGCACGCGAAACACATTGGGCTTGTCGTCTTCCGGGCTGCCGATGGTGGCCACCACGCATTCCAGGTTGCCGATGCGGATGTCGGCCTCTTTGAAAAGCGTGGCGAAACCAGCAAACGGGTCTTGCCCCCGGCGCATGGCGCGGCCGGGGCCGTCCTCCAGCATGATGTCGCCCACCACTACCAGCGAGACGGTCTCGGCCTTGGGTGCTGCGGCATGGATTGCCATGCATGCGCTCAGGAGCCACATGCCAATGGCGGCCCTCATAAAACCTTGCGCGGCGCTCATGGCGCCACCTCGGCCAGCGCGCACTGGTATTGCAGCTCTTTGCCCAAAAGGGGCGAATACAAGGCCACGCGCCCGGTCAGCGCGTCGGGCGCGGGGTCGCGCAGCGCCACGGGCCGCAGATATTGGAGGTGTTGCATGACCATGGGTTGGCGTCGGGTGTTGTAGTAGACGTAGATATTCACGATTTCTACGGCGCTGGCGGACATGGGGGGGGCCGCACCTGAGTCTTTATCTTGCGCTGCGCCAAGCACGACGGCCTTGAAGCGAAAGCGGTTGCCAATCGGCACCGATGCCACGGTGTACGGGTCAGTGGCTACGCCGTGCACGGTGTGGTGGATTTCGGAATTGACCTCAAAGGTGCATTGCAGTTGCGCACTAGCCAGCACCGCGCAGGGCAACAGGGCCAGCCACAGGGCGGCGACGCAAACGGTGGGCAGGGGCAGGTATTGCAGGTATTGACGGAGTTTCACGGCGATTAGCGTTTGAATGGTTTGAGCGGGCTGCGCAGTTTATTCGCAGCCGTCTCAGGCTAGGCCGCTTGCAGGGTCACCCAGTCCACCAATTTAAGGCGCTGCACTTTGCCCGAGGGGCCGCGCGGCAAATCGTGCACGAAGTGAAACACCTTGGGCGTCTTGTAGCGCCCCAAGTGGGTGGTGCAAAACTCTCGCAAAGCGGGTTCATCCGCCACCTGGCCCTCGCGCAGCACCACGCAGACCATGATGTCCTGGCCGTAGTGCGCATCCGCAATGCCCACGGCGGCGGCGTCCAACACGGCGGGGTGGCGAAGGAGCGCCTCGTCAATCTCGCGCGGAGCGATGTTTTCGCCGCCTTTGATGATGAGCTCTTTGATGCGTCCGGTGACAAAGAAAAAGCCGTCGGCATCGCGGTGGCCCAGGTCGCCGGTGCGCAGCCAGCCGTCGGGCGTGAAGCTGGCGCGGGTCGCCTCTTCGTTTTTGTAATAGCCGCGCATCACCTGCGGGCCCCGGATGGCGATCTCGCCCGTGGTGCCGTCCGGCACGCACTGCAACTGGCTGTCGATTACACAGGCCTCGCAGCCCGAGGCGCGGCCCACAGCGCCCAACTTGCGCAAGCCCGGCTCCAGCGGGTTTGAGAACGCCGGTGCCACGGTTTCGGTCAGACCCATGGTCTCGATGATGCCGATGCCAAATTTGGACTCAAAGGCACGCAAATGCGCCGGCGGCAGTGCGGCCGATGCGCTGCGGCAAAAGCGGATGCCCGCCACGCTGGCCTGCGGCGCGGCGCCCTCGAGCAAATACGAAATCATGGTCGGCACCACGTTGATCCAGGTGCAGCCGCTGACGTTGGCCTGCTGCCAAAACGCACCTGCCGAAAACTTGGGCGGCATGGCCAGACTGCCGCCATGCGCCAGGGGCGCAAGCATGGTCACGGCAAAGGCGTTGATGTGGTACAGCGGCAGCACAGCCAGCACCCGGTCTTGGGGAGTGAGCGCATGCTCGGCGCTGATAGCGCGCGCATTGGCGGCCAGGTTGGCCTGCGTCAGCATCACGCCCTTGGGCACGCCGGTGGTGCCCGAGGTGTACATCAGCAGCGCGAGCGCGTCAGGGCTGGGTGCGAGGGTGTCTGTTCCTGCGCTGGGCAATATGTCTTGGGCCGGGTCATAGTCCTGGCTGCACACCAAGAGTGCAATCGGGCGCTGCAGTGTGGCCAGTACGGCGCGTACGCGCTCGGCCCAGTCCGGGCTGGCGATCACCAGTTTGCAGTCGCTGTGTTCCAGCACATAGGCCATTTGCGTGGCGCTGCTGAGCAGGTTGACCGGGTTGACGCACCAGCCGCCGTGCAAGGCGCCCAGCAGCAAGCGCAAGGTGTTCAGGCCATTGGGCATGACCAGCGACACCGTGTCGCCCAGCTGCAAACCCTGGCCGAACAAAAACGCGGCCACCTGGTGGCAGCTGCGCGCCAGGTCACCAAAGCTGAGCTGGGCATGTGCGCCCTCGGCGGCGTCAGATGGCACGGCCAGCGCATAGACCGCCCTAGGCCGCAGCGCCGCCTGGGCGTCCAGCATGGCGCGCACGGTGCACGGGGCGTCAGACGAACTCATGCGCGGCCAAACTTGGCAAAGTAGGCGCCAAAAATCGCCTCCTCAGAAGGCATGCGCTCAGGAATAGGGCGCGAAATGCGGGTGATGTTGAGGTAGTGGCGGTAATTCATGTTGTCTGAGAAATTGTTTTTGCCCCAGGTGCCGCAGCCCATGGAGAGCGAAAACGGCAGTCCGTTGTCAAAGCTGCCGCCCGTGGCAATGCAATGCGCCTGGTCCACGATCACGCGGCTGACCGGCAGCTCTTGCCCCAGGCGCAGCGCGCGCGCGGGCAAGGCGCTGTGCAAACCAACCGAATGGCCTGCGCCCTGAAAGGTGTAAATGCGCTCGACCAGCGCAACAGCGGCGTCAAAGTCTGCCGCGCCATACAGCGTGAGTACGGGGCAAAGCTTTTCGCCCGAGAAAGGGTGGTCTTCGCCCACGCCGTCTTCTTCCACCAGCAAGATGCGCGGGCTGAGCGCCGCCACGTCCATCAGCCCGGCGCGCTGCGCCACCACCGTGGCACTTTGGCCGATGACGGCGGGCGAGAGCTTGCCGTCGGGCCACATCACGGCCTGCAAAGCCTTCTTTTGCGCGGTGCTGAGCAGCACCGCGCCCTGGGCTTGCAGGGCGGCAATGGCGCTTGTGCGCACCGCGTCCAGCAACACCAGGCTGTTCTCGGACGAGCAGCTGGTGGCGTTGTCAAAGGTTTTGGAACGCAAGATGCGCTCGGCCGCCAGCGCCAGGTCGGCGGTCTCGTCCACGATGCCCGCCACATTGCCCGCGCCCACGCCAAAGGCCGGGGTGCCGCTGGCGTACGCCGCGCGCACATTGGCCTGCGAGCCGGTGGCCACCACCAAATCGCAGGCGGCCATCAGCGCATAGGTAGCCGCCTTGCTGATGGGCGAAGGCAGCAGTTGCACCAGGTCGCGCGGCGCACCGATGCGGTCAAACTCTGCGTGGATGTATTCCAACAGGCGCGCGCTGGTGGCCCAGCCCTTGGGTGAGGGCGCCACGATCACCGCGTTGCGGCCCTTGAGCGCGTTGATGATTTTGTTGGCCGGGGTGGCCGCCGGGTTGGTGGACGGCGTGATGGCGCAGACCACACCCACCGGGCGGGCGATTTCGGTAATGCCGGTGGCGGCGTCCTCATGGATCACGCCCACCGACTTGGCGCCCTGCAGGTCGCGCAGCAGGCCAAAGGTTTTGCGGTAGTTTTTGCGCACCTTGTCGGCCACGTTGCCAATGCCGGTGTCAGCTACGGCCAGCTCGGCCAGCGCCTGGTTGCGTGCGGGCTCGATGATGGCCCAGCCCGCAGCGGCCACCAGTTCATCTACCCGCGCCTGGTCATAGCCGTTGGCGATGCGCTGGGCAGCGCGGGCGCGCGCCAGCAGCGCTTGCACCATGGCTTGGGCCTCCAAGTCGGCGGGCTTGCTGCTTGCGATAGGAATTGCGTGCATCTCAATCGGCCTTGATATTGGCGTCTTTGGCCAGTTTGGCCCACTTGGGCAACTCGGCGGCGATCACCTTGCCCAGCGCCTCAGGTGTGCCGCCCACGGCTTCGGCGCCTTGCTCCAGCAGTTGCGCTCGGATGGCGGGTTCGGCTAATACGGTGTTGAGCGCCTTATTGAGCTTGTCGATGATGGCCTTGGGTGTTTTGGCCGGTACCAGCATGGCATACCAGGAGTCCACCTCGAAGTCCGCCACGCCTGCTTCTTGCATGGTGGGCACGTCAGGGAAAGCGGCACTGCGCTTGACGGTGGACACCGCCAGCGCCTTGAGTTTTCCCGCCTTCACATGCTGCGCAGCGGCGGGAATGGACACCCAAAGGTAGGGCACCTGGCCGCCCATCACATCGGTAATGGCCGGGCCGCCGCCCCGATAGGGAATGTGCAGCATGGGCGCGCCGGTGCGTATCACCATCAACTCACCCGCCAAATGGCCGGGCGAGCCATTGCCCACCGAAGCAAACGAAGACTTGTCGGGTGCCGCCTTGGCCTGAGCCACCACATCAGCCACGGTGCGAACCGGAACGGCGGTGTTGGCTACCAAGATTTGCGGCAAGGAGGCCACCAGGCCCACGGGTTCGAAGTCTTTGAGCGTGTCGTAGGGCAGCTTAGGGAAGATGGCTGGGTTGATGGTGTGCGAGCTCAGGGTGAACAGCACGGTGTAGCCGTCGGGCGCAGACTTGGCCACCACGTCGGTGCCCAAGGAGCCACCGGCACCGCCTTTGTTGTCGATTAGCACGTTCTGGCCCAGCGCGGCCTGCAAGCGCATTTGCACAATGCGCGCCACCACGTCGGTGCCGCCACCCGGCGGGTAGGGCACGACAAATTTGATTGGCTTGTCGGGGTAGTTGGCCTGGGCTTGCGCGGCCAGTGGAAGCAGCAGCGCGGCGCCAAGGGCTGCTGCGCCTACGGCTGCGGCGTGTAAGGCGGTGCGACGGTTGAAATGGGGGTTCATACGGGTCTCCTCTTTCGTGTGGTGCCAGATGTGGCGGCGGGTCGGTCGGTGAAAGTATCGCCAGGCCAGCCCAGGAGGTTGCTGGCTTGGGCGGCGCATTGGAGCAGCGCCACGGCCAGGGCGCTGGCTTGCGCCGCACTGCAACGCATGGCGGGCACGCTCATGCCCACGGCCGCTACGGGCTGGCCGCGTGCATTGAACACGGCCGCGCCCAAGCCGCAAACGCCCAAACGCCATTCTTCGGCGTTGCCGGCCCAGCCGCGCACGCGCGCTGCGGCCAAGTCGGTTTGAAGTGTTTGCACCGTGGGCAGGGTATGGGGGGTGTGGGCGGGCAAAGCGTCACCGTCCAAGCCCAGCTGGGCACGCAAGGCCGCGTCATCCAGCGCCAGCGCGGCTAGCAGCGCTTTGCCAGAGGCCACGCAGTGCGCGCTGGCACGCCCACCGATGCGCGAATACGCGGCCACCGGTAGCGGGCTGTCAAATTTGTCCAGGTAGACAACGTCGGCGCCCTGTAGCACCGCCAGGTGGATCGTTTCGCCCGTGGCTTGGGCCAGATCGGCTAGGCAGGGGTGCAAGCGGTCTTTGAGATCCACCGCCCCGTCCACCAAGCCACCCAATTCAAACAGCTTCAAGCTGGCGAAGTAGCGGCTGTCACCCTGGCTTTGCCGCGCCCAGCCGCACAGCACCAAGGTTTGCAAGGTGCGGTGTGCGTTGCTGCGGCCCAGGCCCAAGGCCTGCGCTACTTCGCCCAGGCGTGCGCCGGCGCCCTGGCGTGCCAGCCAATCCAATACGCCTAAGCCTTTTGCCAATGTGCTATCCACAATAATTTCTATTATTTAGAACCAATGTTTGTCTATTGGAATAATTATGCCGGTCTGCTGGCGTATGCACGTGCGGGTAAACCCGCTGGCAACGGGTTTTAGGCCACCGGTACACACCAAACGACTGGCTTTCCTCATGGCATGGCAATTGCTGCGAAGGAACACAAACAGCCCCGAGGGCTCTGTCGTCAAGTTTTCGACAGACACAGGGATGTTCTGGAACCCACCTTGCCCGGAGAATCCCTATGACCGCTCTGTACCCCCCTTTTACCGTCCCTGCTTTTGCCCCTGTGCGTCTGTACCGTCCATTGGCTGCACCATGGGCGGGTGCGGTTCGTCGCCTGCTGGCGCTGTGCGCCTTGCTAGGCGCGACTTGTTTGCCAACACAGGCGGCCCAGGCGGCCACCGTGAACCTATCGACCCTTACCTCAAGCCACAGCTACACGCCCAGCTTGGGTGAGGATCTGGGCCGCATTGTTGCCAAAACGTTGCCGACCAGCCCCTTGAGCGCTGAACTGCTGGGCCAGGCCTTTGTTCGCCTCAACCCCCAAGCCTTTAGCACCGGTGCAAGCCAACGCACGCTGGGCACGGGGACGCTCAAAGTGCCTAACCACAACCAGTTGCTGCAACTGGTGCTGGCCCAACATGATTCCGACCGGCCCGCAGCCGTGACCTTGGCCCCAGCGCCCACTGGGGTGTCTAAGGCTTCCCTGGCTGCAGCCCCCCGCGCTGCGGAAAAACGAGAAAACTGGGTGCGTTATGCCGGCACATCCATCACCGCCGCGCTCAACTTCGACGGCAGCGCCGACTACCGCAAGACCTGGGTGCATTACCTCGGCGCGGCAGTGCAGCGCGTGCTGGGCAGCAGCGCACAACGTGGCGAAAACCAGCGCTGGGTGCAATACCCCCGGCTGGTCAGCGCAACCGATGTGGGCACACCCACTGCAAGTGACGTGGTCGTGTCGGCTACCGAACCCAGCGCCGACACCCGCAACTGGGTGCGCTACACGGCCGGTCGCAGCTACCCTGCGCAGCAGTTCGCACAGTTGTTTGACTAGCGGGCACGCAGCCGCTGCGGGCTAGGGTGCCGCGCCAAGGGTCGGTTACCAGCATGCAGCCGGTGTTTTGGCGCCAAGCTGGTTGAGCGTCAGATCATCGGCGCACGCGGCGTCAGCAGCTGCTTGGCCTGCGCTGGGAGCCGCCATGGCGGTGAACGTGGTGGCGTTTAGCACCGGCGTCGTGAATGTAAAAAAGTTCGTCAAATCGTTTGTGCAGGCGGCGTTCAGTGCAAAGGTTGCGTAAGTCAGGTTGGTGGTGTACCAGCGCTCAGCCGACTGGGCGATTTCGGTCAGGC
>CANHZG010000047.1 GCA_947464995.1 Comamonadaceae bacterium
ACTTAGGCCCCCCTCTCTCGCCCGCTGGGCGAGAGAGGGGTTGGGGGAGAGAGTGGGCTAAGCCAGTACCTTCTTCAGCCACTCGGCAAAAGCGGCGCATTCCCAGCGGTCCATCATGCCGGTGCGCCAGCACAGGTAATGGGCGTGCGGACTCGGCACGTTCTCTACAAACGCCTCGCTGCTGCCCAGGCGCACCAAGGAGCCGTTTTCCAGCCAAGGCGCGCCCAGCTTCAGCCGCACCAGCGCAATGCCCATGCCAGCGGCAGCGCCGTCGCACATGAGGCCGATGTCGTTGAACTGTGAGCCGTCTACCGGTTCAGGCCAATCCAGATGGTGTGCAGCAAACCAGGTGCGCCAGGGCTCCAGCGGGCTGCGCAGCAAAGGCATGTTGTGCAGGTCCTGCGGTTCCACAAAAGGGCCATGCTCACGCACAAACGCGGGCGACGCCAACGGGGTGACCACATCCTTGGTCAGGCAGACGTACTCCAGATCGGCGTAGCGGCCCGCGCCAAAGCGCACCGTCAGGTCGGCGTCTTCGGCCACCACATCGAGCAGCGGAATGGAAACCTGCATGGTTACGTCAATTTCCGGATAGGCCTCGGTAAATTCACGCAAACGGGGAATGACGATGGATCGGGCAAAGGTGGGCGTCACGGCCAGGCGCAGCTTGCGCTTGCCCGGTGCGGCGCTGGAGCTGGGGAACTTTTGCAAAATGGCCAAGCCTTCGCGCACATGGGCCAGGTATTCGCTGCCTTCGGTGGTGAGCGAAAAGTCGGCCCTACCGAACAACTTGGTACCGATGATTTGCTCCAACTGGCGCACCCGGTGGCTGACCGCGCTGGGGGTCACGCACAGCTCTTCGGACGCTTGGGTCACGCTTCGCAGGCGTGCGAGCGCCTCAAAGGTCAACAAACACTGAATGGGGGGAATGCGGGCGGTGCTCATGGGGGGTGACTATAGGCCACTGACTATAATTTTTGCTTGTCTCCAAGCCTCCCAAACGCAGGAGGTGCGGGTCCTGATATGCCCACTTGGAGCCGCCTTGTCTGATCGTTTCTCGGTACTGCCGCAGTACCTGCTACCCAAAAAGGCGCTGACGGTGTTTGGTGGCTGGGTAGCCAGTCGCCGCTGGGGCGTCCTCACCACGCGCTTGATTGCCTGGTTTGTGCGGCGCTACCAGGTCAATATGGCCGAGGCCGCCAACGCCGATCTAACCAGCTACGCCTGCTTTAACGACTTTTTTACCCGCGCCCTGGCGCCTGGCGCCCGGCCGCTGGCAAGCAGCACATGGGTGTGTCCGGTGGACGGCGCCATTAGCCAGTTTGGCGCCATTGCGCAGGAGCAAATCTTCCAGGCCAAGGGCCACACCTACAGCACCACGGCATTGGTGGGCGGCGATGCGGCGCTGGCCGCGCAGTTCCAAGACGGCAGCTTTGCCACGATTTACCTCAGCCCGCGCGACTACCACCGCATCCACATGCCCTGCGACGGGCGTCTGCGGCGCATGGTTTATGTCCCGGGTGATCTCTTCTCAGTGAACCCGACCACAGCGCGCGGCGTACCGGGCCTGTTTGCGCGCAACGAGCGGGTGGTTTGCGTGTTTGACACCGACCACGGGCCACTGGCGCTGACCCTGGTGGGCGCCACCATCGTGGGCAGCATGGCCACGGTGTGGCACGGTGTGGTCAACCCGCCGCGCCTGCCGCAAATCACCGAGTGGCATTACGACGATGGCGCGGTGAACTTGATCCGGGGCGAAGAAATGGGCCGCTTTTTGCTGGGCTCGACCGTGGTACTGCTGTGGCCCCGCGCCATGCTGGACTGGAACCCGACCTGGCAGCCCGGTGCGCCCGTGCGGCTGGGCGAGGCCATGGCGCAGCGCGCAGCCGCTTAGGCTTCTAGGCCGCTGGCGCGCCGGGCACGGCGCAAGACGAATCGGCGTGGGCCAGCACTAAGCCCGCGTTTTTTATTTGCACGATTTCAGCCAAGATGGACACGGCAATTTCTGCTGGGGTTTTAGCGCCCAGACGCAATCCCACCGGGCCGCACAGGCGGGAAAGCTCAGCGTCCGTCATATCAAAGTGCTCTTTCAGGCGCTCTTTGCGCGCCGCCTGGGTGCGCCCAGAACCCAAGGCGCCGACATAAAAGGCGTCCGATTTGAGCGCCTCCAAGAGCGCCATGTCATCGAGCTTGGGGTCGTGGGTCAGGGCCACGATGGCGGTGTGGGGGTCGGGCAGTATCTCGCGCACCACGTCGTCGGGCATGCCTTCTAGGCGCTGCACCACGCTCAGGTCTAGGGTGGCGGCGTAGTCTTCGCGCGGGTCGCAGACCAGCACTTCAAAGTCCAGCAGACCGGCCATCTGCGCCACCACTTGCGACAGCTGGCCCGCGCCAATGAGCAGCAAGCGCCATTTGGGGCCAAACACGGTGGTAAGGGTCTGTCCATCAAAGGCGATGTCTTGGCCGCGCTGGGCGGTGTTCAGAGTGACGGCGCCGGTCGCCATGACCAGGGTGCGCGCCACCAGTTGGTGGGCGGTGGTGCGCTGCAGCAGTTCAGCAATCCAGCTTGCGTCAACCAGGGGTTCGTGTACCAGGCGCAGGGTGCCGCCGCAGGGCAGGCCAAAGCGGGCTGCTTCTTCCTTGCTCACGCCGTAGACGATTTCGCTGGGCAGGTTTGCCGGTGCGACCGGCGTCGCCGCTGTGGCCGAACGCGCCACCAGGTTGGTAAACGCTGCTTTGGTGCGGGCGATCAGGTCGTCTTCCACACAACCGCCCGACACCGAGCCGCTCACCAGGCCATCGTCGCGCACCGCCAGCAAGGCGCCGGGGGGGCGGGGCGCGCTGCCCCAGGTTTGCACCACGGTGACCAGAGTGACGGCATGGCCGGCGCGGCGCCAAGCCTGGGCGTCTGACAACACCCGGATATCCAAACTGTCCATGGCTACTCCTGCTCAGGGTTGCGATTGCGTAGTGCAAAAAATGCTCGGTACAGGGCGACGCTGGCGACCATGCCCCAGATCATTCCCACGAACATACCCCCCAGCATACCCGGCAAGCTCGACGTCCCGCTAGCTACCTGCCAGCGCACCAGCCACAAGGCACCAGCCGTCATCCCCAAAAGCATCCAAGCTGAGCACAAGAGGTTTTGGGTCAGCACCGAGCACAGATAACGCCCGCAATGCTGGCGCAAGAGTCGCAAACTCGGAATAGCCAGAAGGCCCCCTGTCAGCATGCCCGCATGCATGGCCGGCAAAAAGGCCATATGCAGCTCCAGGCTCTCTATGAACGAAAGTGACGCCGACTGTGTGCACAGGCTCTCCAGGCGCGCCGGGCCGCCTAACAGCAAATCCACCCCTAGACCCAGCAACATGCCGCCAAAACCCAAGGACAGCATGATGTAGGGTGGCGAAAGCCCCGCGCGCTGGGGTCGCACCCAAGTCAAGGCCGCGCAGCCCAGCGCCACCAGCGCAAGCGACACAGCGATCACCGACCCGTAAGAGCTGGCTGCTGCACTGCCGCGCACGCCTAAAGCTAGCAAGGTAGTACCTACCACCGCCAACAGCAAGGACGGCGTCAGCGCAGCAGAACCGATGCTGCGGACCAGCCAGTGGGGGGCTGCAGAAGCCGGGGTCATCGGGTAAACCCCATGGCTGACTCGCTGTGGGTCTGTAAAAGTAGAGGCTCGTTTCTGCCAAATGCACCAGTTTTTTTGCCCCATGTCACCAAATATTTCATCTTTCGGACTGTAACCAGCTGGCTTTTTACGGTGCACACTGGTGAATGAATCGCGCAAAGTTTGCACGAATCTCCGTATACCGGCATGAGGCTTACCGTGCCATACCGATCCTTAGCCCTTGCGACACCAGCCCATGACCAAAGCCTGCCCCTACCCCTCGTCGATTGACACTTCCAACGCCACCGGGCCTAACTCGTGGCTGTACCTATTAGAGCGTTTTGACGTCGGCGTGGTGCACCTGGACCAAGCGCTGCACGTGGTGGGAATGAACGACTACGCCCGACGCAGCCTGCCGGTGGGCGACAAGCTGCCCTTTGGCAAGATCGTCACCGACTTTCACCCCGAAGCGGCCAAGGCCAAGGTGAAGTTTCTGCTGGGCCAAGCCGATTGCCCGGTGAATAACGCACCCCCCATGGCCATGATGATCAACATTCCCGAGCGGGTGCTGCTAATTAAGGTGTCCAAAATCGGCGATATGCAGGGTGCCACCACCGGCTACACGCTGGTGTTTTACGACATCACGGAAGTCGTGAGCAAAGAAGGCAGCGCTGAATCCAAGCGCAAGAGTCTTGACGCTGGCGAAAAGCGCCAGCTACGCAAAATCCCCACCATCAAGCAAAACCGCGTCATGCTGGTAGACGTGCCCAGCGTCTCATTTATCCGCTCGGAAGGCCATTACACCTGGGTCCACACGGCGCAAGGCGGGCAATTTTGCAACATCACCATTGGCGATCTGGAAAGCCGGCTCGACCCCCATCTTTTTTTGCGCGTGCACCGCAGCTACATCGTCAACCTGGCGCAGGTCGATGAGATCGTGCGCGACGACGGCCGCATGTCGCTGCGCATGATGGGCTCAACGCCAGTGGAAATACCCGTGTCGCGCGCCAGCATGGCGAAGTTGATGGAGCAACTGGGCCTGGGTGACACGGTCAACCTCAAAAACTGAAACAGTTTCTTTTTTCGTGCAACGGCGGCGCCATTCGTGCGGCCTTTTTACCGGTTGATTGTTTTGCTTACCAAATCAAAGGCCTGCTGGATAGAGTGCTATCGCTCAAGTTTTGTTCAGGAATAAAAAGGAGATACCGTGATCCCACCGGCATTTGATTACCACGCACCGCACACCGTGGCCGAAGCTATCGCCCTGCTGTCCTCGCTGGGCGACGACGCCAAGCTGCTCGCAGGCGGCCACAGCCTGCTGCCCATGATGAAACTGCGTTTTGCCCAACCCGGCACGCTGATTGACATCAACCGCATTCCCGAGCTGCGCGGCATTAGCGAACAAGGCGGCGTGATCCGCATCGGCGCGATGACCTCGGAAAACGAGCTCATTGCGTCTCCCCTGCTGCAAGCCAAGCTGCCCTTGCTGGTCGAAGCCGCGCTGTTGATCGCGGACCCCCAGGTACGCAACCGCGGCACCATAGGCGGCGACATCGCCCACGGCGACCCGGGCAACGACCACCCGGCGATTGCCATGGCGCTGGACGCGACCTTCGTGCTGCAAGGCCCCCAGGGCGAGCGCCAGGTCAAGGCGACAGACTTTTTCCACGGCACCTATATGACGGCGCTGGCCGAAGACGAAATCCTGACCGCCATCCTGGTCGCACCTTTCGCCGGTGGCACGGGCTACGCCTACCAAAAACTCAAGCGCAAAACCGGTGACTGGGCCACAGCGGGCGCCGCTGTGGTGTTGCGCATGGCTGGCGGCGTGGTCAGCCACGCGAGCATCGGCTTGACCAACGTGGCGCCCACCGCGCTGCGCGCCAGCGCCGCCGAGGCGGCCCTGATCGGCAAAGCACTGACCGACGCCAGCATCGACGCCGCCGTGCACGCGGTACGCGCCATTTGCGACCCCGCAGAAGACCTGCGTGGCGACGTCGAATACAAAACCGCCATGGCTGGTGAGATGACCCGCCGCGCCATCCGCGCCGCTGCCGCCCGCTGCGCTTAAAGCCCCTAAAAGGAGACCCCCCATGAGCAAAAAAATCGTTTCCATGCACCTCAACGGCAAGGCCGTTGAAGAAGCCGTCGAGCCGCGCACCTTGTTGATTCACTTCCTGCGGGAAAAAATGAACCTTACCGGCGCCCACATCGGCTGCGAGACCAGCCACTGCGGCGCCTGCACCGTGGACATTGACGGCCAGTCGGTGAAATCCTGCACCCACCTCACCGTGCAGTGCGATGGCAGCGAAGTAAAAACCGTCGAAGGCCTGGCCAGCGGCGGCGTGTTGCACGCGCTGCAAGATGGTTTTTACAAAGAGCACGGCCTGCAATGCGGCTTTTGCACCCCCGGCATGCTCATGCGCGCCTACCGCCTCTTGCAAGACAACCCCAACCCGACCGAAGCGGAAGTGCGGGTCGGCATGTCCGGCAATCTGTGCCGCTGCACCGGTTACCAAAACATCGTCAAAGCCGTGTTGCACGCGGCCGCCACGCTCCAACAACAAGCAGTTGCCGCCTAAGCGCGCAACCCACAGGAGAACCTTATGAACGCACCACTGAGTGACCGCGAAAAAGCCCTGATGGGCATGGGCGAGTCCCGCCTGCGCAAGGAAGACGCCCGCTTTATCCAAGGCAAGGGCAATTACGTTGACGACATCAAACTGCCTGGCATGGTGCACATGGACATCGTGCGTGCCTCAGTGGCACATGCGCGCATCAAGCGCATCAACAAAGAAGCCGCGCTCAAGATCCCAGGTGTCATCGCCGTCTTGACCGCTGATGACCTCAAGCCGCTCAAACTGCACTGGATGCCCACGCTGGCCGGTGATGTGCAGGCCGTGCTGGCCGACGAAAAAGTTCACTTCCAAATGCAGGAAGTGGCCGTGGTGATCGCCGAAGACCGCTACAGCGCCGCTGATGGCGTCGAAGCAGTCGAAGTCGAGTACGAAGAACTCGAAGCCGTAGTCGACCCGTTTGAAGCCCTCAAGCCCGGCGCGCCGGTGCTGCGTGAAGATCTGGCAGGCAAAACCGAAGGTGCACACGGCAAGCGCTACCACCACAACCACATCTTCACCTGGGAAGCCGGCGACAAAGCCGCCACCGACGCGGTGTTTGCCGGTGCAGCTGTAACGGTATCGCAAGACATGCACTACCCGCGCGTGCACCCCTGCCCACTGGAGACCTGCGGCGCGGTGGCCTCGTTCGACCCGATCCGTGGCGAACTCACCACCTACCTCACCAGCCAGGCGCCGCACATTGTGCGCACCGTGGTATCCATGCTCTCGGGCATTCCCGAGTCCAAGGTGCGCATTGTCTCGCCTGACATCGGCGGCGGCTTTGGCAACAAAGTGCCGATTTATCCCGGCTATGTCTGCGCCATCGTGGCCTCCATCGTACTGGGCCGCCCGGTCAAATGGGTGGAAGACCGGATCGAGAATTTGTCGTCCACCGGCTTTGCCCGCGACTACCACATGACCGGCGAGCTGGCCGCCACCGCTGACGGCAAAATCCTGGCGCTGCGCACCAATGTGATTGCCGACCACGGCGCGTTTGACGCCTGTGCCGATCCGACCAAATTCCCCGCTGGCATGTTCCACATCTGCACCGGCAGCTACGACATCGCCAACGCGTATTGCAAGGTCGACGGGGTGTACACCAACAAGGCGCCCGGTGGCGTGGCGTATCGGTGTTCCTTCCGCGTGACCGAGGCGGTGTACCTGGTGGAGCGCATGGTGGACGTGCTGGCTCAAAAGCTGGGCATGGACAAGGCCGAGATCCGCGCCAAAAACTTCATCAAGCGCGAACAGTTCCCCTACCACTCCGCGCTCGGCTTTGACTACGACTCGGGCGATTACCAGACCGCGCTGGACAAAGTGCTCGACGCGGTCGACTACAAAGGTCTGCGCGCCGAACAAGCGGCCAAGCGAGCTGATCCGAATTGCCCGACCTTAATGGGCATTGGCCTGGTCACCTTCACCGAAGTGGTAGGTGCTGGCCCGAGCAAGATCTGCGATATTTTGGGCGTTGGCATGTTCGACTCCTGCGAAATCCGCGTACACCCTACGGGTAGCGCCATTGCACGCATGGGCACTATCTCGCAAGGTCAGGGTCACCAGACCACCTACGCGCAAATCATCGCCACCGAACTGGGTATTCCGTCCGAGGTGATCCAGGTGGAAGAGGGTGACACCAGCACCGCGCCTTACGGCTTGGGCACCTATGGCTCACGTTCCACCCCGGTGGCGGGTGCGGCTATTGCCATGGCCTCGCGCAAAATCCACGCCAAGGCCAAGAAGATCGCCGCCCACCTGATGGAGGTGAGCGAAGCCGATCTGGAATGGGAAATCGACCGCTTCAAAATGCGCGGTGACGACGCCAAGTTCAAAACTATGGCGCAAATCGCTTGGGCAGCCTACAACAGCCCACCCCCCGGCCTCGAGCCTGGCTTGGAGGCCGTGCATTACTACGACCCACCGAACTTCACCTTCCCCTTTGGTATTTATCTCTGCGTGGTGGACATCGACAAGGGCACGGGCGAGACCAAAATCCGCCGCTTCTATGCGCTCGACGACTGCGGCACCCGCATCAACCCGATGATCATCGAAGGGCAAATCCATGGCGGATTGACCGAAGGCTTTGCCGTGGCCATGGGCCAGTTGCTGTCGTTTGACAAGCAAGGCAATATCCAGGGCAACACGCTAATGGACTACTTCTTGCCCACCGCCGTGGAGACGCCGCACTGGGAGACCGACCACACGGTGACCCCGTCGCCGCACCACCCCATCGGTGCCAAGGGCGTGGCCGAGTCACCGCACGTGGGCAGCATCCCCACCTTCACCAGCGCCATGGTGGACGCGTTTGCCCATCTGGGCGTTACGCACTTCAACATGCCCCACTCGGCCTATCGCGTATGGCAGCAGCTCAAGGCTGCGGGCATCGCGAGCTGATTTTTTTGTCCTTGAGAGGGCGGATGCGGTACGCTGCATCCGCCCCTGTTTTTTTAGAGAGTTGCCATGGAAGTAGTTTTAGACAAGCAGTACCCGGTGTCCGCCGGGGTAGACGCCGCCTGGACGGTATTGGCCAATATGAACGAACTGGCCACCTGCATGCCCGGCGCACAAATCACCTCCGAGATAGATGCCACCCATTTCACCGGCAGCGTGCGCGTCAAGGTGGGCCCGGCCGTGGCCGCCTTTGCCGGCACGATTGAAATTTTGGCGCTTGACCCCACTACCCACACGCTCAAGATGCTGGGCAAGGGTGCGGACAAGGGCGGCTCGTCCGCGTCCATGGAACTTACCGCCAACCTGGTGGCCATTGACGCCAACAGCTGCACACTGGTGGGCCACGCCGCAGTCATCGTCAACGGCAAGTTCGCCCAGTTTGGCGGGCGCATGATGGGCTCGGTGTCCGACATGATTCTGGCCCAGTTTGCCGTCGTGTTTTCGCAAAAAGCCGCCGTGGTGCAAGCGGCACTGGCGCCTGCAGCCCCCGCCCCGGGCGAGAGCGCCGCACCAGCGGCCGCGCCAGCGCCGCAAGCGCCGGTGGTCGCGCAAGAGTTCAACGCCCTGGGTCTGGTCTGGGCGTTGGTGAAAAATTTCTTTGCCAATCTGTTTGGCGGCAAACGCTAAGGTTCGCACGGCCGCCATGAGCACCGCCACCGATCTGGCTTCGCCCCAAGGCCTGCGCGAGCGCCTGTTCCAGGCGGGATATATCGCCGACGAAGACCTCGCCAGTCTGGTCTGGATGGGTTTGTCGCTGGAGCGCCCACTTCTATTAGAGGGCGAGGCCGGCGTGGGCAAACCCGCCATCGCCAGCGCCTGCGCCCGCGCGCTGGGCCGACCCTTGTTGCGCCTGCAATGTTATGAAGGTCTGGACCTGAGCCAGGCGGTCTACGAGTGGAACTACAGCCGCCAGTTGCTCGAAATCCGAATGACCGAGGCCGGCCAGGGCGACCGCGCTGCACTGCGCGATAACCTGTTCTCAGAAGCTTTTTTGCTGGAGCGTCCGCTCTTGCAGGCCATCCGCTGCCCCGAGCCCTGCGTGCTGCTGATCGATGAGATCGACCGTGCGGACGAGGCTTTTGAGGCCTTTTTGTTGGAGATGCTGTCCGAGTACCAGATCAGCGTGCCCGAGATCGGCACCCTGCGCGCGGTCAGCAAACCCTTGGTGGTTTTGACCAGTAACGGCACGCGTGACCTCTCGGACGCGCTGCGCCGGCGTTGCCTGTTCCACTTTGTGGACTTTCCCACCCTGGCGCGCGAGACGCAAATCGTGCGCACCTTGGTGCCCGAGGCGGCCAGTCGCTTGGTGGAAGAGTGCGTGGCCTTTGTCCAGCGCCTGCGCAAGGAAGACCTGGATAAAACTCCTGGCGTGGCCGAAACGCTGGACTGGGTGCGTGTGCTGTTCAAGCTCGGCCACAGCGAGCTGCCCATCGACCCGCAGCTGCTGATGCCATCACTGGCGACCTTGCTGAAAACCCGCAATGACCGCTGGCAAGTTACGTCGGAACGCGTAGGCAAGCTAATCGACGGTCCGCGCATGGGCCAAGACGCGGGCGTAGCTGCCGCGCTGAAATAGGAGCCATGGCCGCCAAAATGGCCGTCCCCATGGGCGCTGCAATGGGCGCCGACCCCTACCCGCCGGTCCGAATAGCAGCTGCTACCGATCCGCGCGAACAAATCGGCGAATTTGCCCACTACCTGCGCCAGCACGGTTTTGCGTTGGGTTACGCCGAGGTCGAACTCATGGTTCAGGCCGCCGCCGCGCTGCCCTTGGCGCAGTGGCCGCGCACCCAGGCGCTATGGCGCGCCATTGCCAGCGGCAGCCAGACGCAGTGGCGCAAATACCCGGACCTGCACCAGGCCTTCTGGTTCCCGCACAAGGTCAAAGGCAGCACCCGCAGTTCGGGCCTGACCCAGCGCGCACGCACCCTACCCGAGCTGGTGCAACAAATGCACCAGGACATGGCCCAGCAAGCGGGCAACACCGCACCGGGCCAAGCCCAACCTACCGTGGGCCTGGCGGACGATACGGCCGCCGGTGACTTGGAAGAAAGCAGCGGCCCACAGCGCGCCCAGGGCGGCGCCAGCACCACCGCACCGCCGGACCAGCGCGACTTCGCCGACTGGATGCCCGGCGACATGGACCGCTTTGAGCCGATGGTCGAAGCCCTCAAAAAGCGTCTGCGCGCCCAGTTGCTGCGCCGCCTGCAGCCCACCGGCGACCGGGGCACGGTGCACCTGCGCCGCTCGCTGCGCGGGGCGCTGGCCAGCGGGGGCGAGGTGGTCAAGCTCGCCCGCGTGCAGCGCCAGCGCCGCCAACCCCGGGTGGTGGTGCTGGTGGACGTGAGCCGTTCTATGGAAGTACACGCCCAGTTTTACCTGCGTCTGTGCCGCGCTTTTGTCGAGGTGATGGACGCGCGCGCACTGGTGTTTCACACCAGCGTGGCCGACGTCACGCCGCTGATGAAGCGGCGCAGCGCGCGGGTGCAAGAAAAAGTCAATGCCGTTACTTTCGGCTTTGGTGGTGGCACCCGCATCGCCAGTTGCTTGCACGAGGCTCTGCGTCTGCACCTGGACCGGCGGTCCTTGCAGCGCGGCGACCTGTTTATGGTGTTCAGCGACGGCTACGACACCGACCCGCCCGACGCGCTGGAGGCGGTGCTGGCCCAGGTGCGTGCGCGCGGCGCGCGGGTCTGCTGGCTACACCCGACGGTGCAAGTGCCGCAGTCTGAGGCCATGCTGCGCGCGGCCAAGCAGGTCAACCGCTTTCTGCCGGCCCATAATTTGGCCAGCTTGGCGCGCCTGCCCGATGTGCTGCGCAGCGCCTGAACCTTTCTTTTTCAACCAATTACAGGACTATTCCCATGGGATGCTTACTCAAACAAGGCGGCGGTTTGTACGCCCGCCTGCGCGTGGGCGCAGTGCTCTTGGCTGCGGGCACGGGCAGTCGCATGGGTGGCGTGGCCAAGTCGCTGATCCGCCTGCAAGGCGTGCCGCTGATCAACCGCCAGCTCATTGCACTGAGCGGCGCCGGGGTGGACGAGGTGGTGGTGGTCACCGGCTACGCGCGCGATGCGGTCGAAGCCAGCGTATCGTCCTTTCCCGTCACTTTGGCCCACAACGCCGAGTTTGCGCTGGGCCAGCAAAGCTCGGTGCGCGTGGGCCTGCAGGCCTTGCGCGGCAACTTTGACGCTGTGCTGGTTGTGCTGGCCGACCAGCCGCTCTTGGGCGCCGCCGACCTGACCGAGCTGATTGCCGCCTTCAAGAAGCGCCCCAGCGGCCACGTGGTAGTGCCGGTGGTGGACGGCCAGCGCGGCAACCCCATCGTGATGGACGATGTGGCATTGGCCGATATTTTGGCCAGCGACACCAACCTGGCCTGCCGTAACCTGGTGGAGCGCCAGCCCGAACTGGTGCATGTGCACGCCAGTACCAACACCCGCTTTGTCACCGACCTCGACACCCTGGCCGACCTGGAGGCGCTGGCCCAGCGCACCGGCTGGCGGCTTGACTTGCCCATCGAACAGGGCGCCAGCGCATGAGCATGCCACCCGCCACCAGCAGCGCCACGGGCGTGTTCAGCGCGGCCAACATCGCCCCCAACAGTGCGCACTGGCCAGTGCCCATGGCGGTGCATCGCCTGCAAGGCGCGGCTGCGGTAAACGAGGTGCTGGCGCGTATCTTCAACGTTATGCGCGCTACCGACGTGGCCCAGCACCCCGAGCGCGCCGGCAGCTTTTACGCAAGCGCTGACGACTTGCTGCAGCGCGTGGACGTGCCTGAGTTCCATACCCTGGTGAAGTTTATTGCCCAGTCCCTGCAAGCCACGGCTAAACAGGCCAACGCCGGGGTCTGGCCCAGCGGGCGCCACGGTTTGCAGCTTGAACTGGTGGGCCTGTGGTTCCAGATTCAAAACGGTGCGGCCTTCCACGACGTGCACACCCATGGCAACTGTTCTTGGTCGGGCGTGTATTACGTGCAAATCGACCCGGTGGCAGAGCGCCAGCGTGAGCCGCAGTGGGGCGCGCTCAACGGCGCCACGCGCTTTTACAGCCCGATGTTCCCCCTTTTGGGCGGCGCCTACATGGACATGGGCAACGCGTTTATGCAAAACGCCACGCTCGACGTGACGCCGCACGAGGGCGACTTGGTGCTGTTCCCGGCGTTTTTGCCGCACAAGGCGCTGCCTTATGTGGGCACCAAGGACCGCATCGTGGTGTCCTTCAACGCCCAAATCCGCGCCCCGCAGGGCGACCAAATTTACCGCTATGCAGCGGCCTGAGGCGTCTGAGCCGCGCTTCGCCGCACCTAGCGCGCGGCAGCAGGCACGATCTCCATCAGCACAAATTTACCGTCTTCACGCACCACGACAAAGCGCACTTTGTCGCCCTTTTTCAGATCACCAAACAAGGCCGGGGTTTTAACGGTGAACACCATGGTCATGGGCGGCATGTCCAGGCTTTTGATTTCGCCGTGGGCTAATGTGATCTTGCCCCCCCTCTTGGTCGACTTTGCGAATTTCGCCCTCGCTCATGTCTGCAGTCTGGGCCCAGACGGCCAGTGCCAGGCAGGCACCGGACAGGGCCAGCGTCAGCGCACGCAAGGTTTTGGTGGGTGTCATACAGACACGCCTTTGGCATAACTCTGAAACACGCGTGTGCCACCGCCCGGCAGCACCAGCAAGACATCAAACGCGTCTTTACGGCCTTCGTAAATCGCACCATCCATACCGGGCGAGCCCACCGGCATGCCTGGCACCGCCAAGCCGATGGCCTTAGGTTTTTCGCGCAGCAGGCGCTGCACGTCCTTGGCCGGTACATGGCCTTCTAAGGCGTAGCCGCCCACGCTGCCGGTGTGGCACGAGCCCAGCACGTCGGGAATGCCCAAGCGCTTGCGCGCCGCCGTGTTGCCATCGTTGAACACGCGCACCGCAAAGCCGGACTTTTGCAGGTGCGACACCCAACCTTCGCAGCAGCCGCAGTTTGGGTCTTTCCAAACCTCCACTTCCGGTTTCGCTGGAGCAGCCTGGGCGAACGGGAAAGCTGCGATAAGGGGCAACGCTATAGCGTGCTGCAAGCACAGACGCCGGGTCAATGTTTTAGTGTGCATGGCTGTTCTCCTTCGTGGTGTCTTTGGCACGGGCCTTGATTGCGGCGACGCGCACCTGGCCCTTCATGCCGGCCTCAAAATGGCCGGGCTGCAAGCAAGCAAAGTTCACTACCCCGGCGCGGCTGAACTTCCATACCAGCTCGCCGGTCTTACCCGCAGCCAGTGTGAGCATATTAGGCTCGGCGTGCTCCATTTCTGGAAACTTTTTCATCAGTTTGGCGTGGGCCTTGAGGTCTTTTTCGTCACCCAGCACGATTTCGTGCGTCAGTTGGCCCGTATTTTTGACCACGATTCGCAAGGTTTCACCCTGCTTGACCGACAACTTGGAGGGGACAAACTGCATGCTGTCGCGCATTTCGACTTCTACCGTGCGCGAGACCTGACTGGCCTCCGCCTCGCCGATGGTTGCGTTGCCGTGGTCGTGGTGATGGCCGTCAGTTGCGCCAGCGGCGAAGGCTGGCGTCGCTGCCGCCAGCGCGGCGCTGGCCCAGGCCAGCAGGGTATTGCGAAGTTTCATGGGAGTTTCCTTGGGTAATGGATGTAAAAAATGGGTTCGAGTGCGTCGGAATGCGCCGCACAGAGTCAATGCTCGCCATGGCTACCGGACTTGTGGGACCGGGGCTTGCGCACCTGCACTTCGACGTCAGCAGCGGGCATGTTGTTCGCTCGCATAGACGCCGGGCCGGCAGATTGGCTGCGCGCTGCCGGGGCCAGTGCGCCGGTCCATTCATAGGCCACGCTGCCCGGGGGGTGCTGGTACCAGCCGGGGTCTTGGTAGTTGACATGGGGCTGGTCCTTGCGCACCTTGAGCACGCTGAACATGCCGCCCATCTCCACCCCGCCAAACGGGCCCTGGCCGGTCATCATGGGCGCGGTGTTGTCGGGAATAGGCATTTCCATCTCGCCCATGTCGGCCATGCCGCGCTCACCCATCACCATGTAGTCTGGAATCAGTTGGCTAATTTGTTTGGCCAGACCACGGTGGTCCACGCCGATCAGCGTAGGCACGTTGTGGCCCATGGCGTTCATGGTGTGGTGGCTCTTGTGGCAATGCAAGGCCCAGTCACCCGGCTCGTCGGCCACGAACTCGATCTGGCGCATCTGCCCCACCGCCACATCGGTGGTGACTTCGCTCCAGCGCGCCCCAGGCGGCGTGGCGCCGCCGTCGGTGCCGGTCACCTGGAACTCGTGCCCGTGCAGGTGAATGGGGTGGTTGGTAACAAAAATGCGCACCCGGTCGCCCTCTACCACCTCAATGGTGGGGCCAGGCGACTGGCCGTTGTAGCCCCACAAGTGGGCCTTAAAGCCCGGCGCCATTTCGCGCACCACCGGTTCGGCCACCAGATGGAACTCCTTGACGCCCTGGCGCATGCGCCAAGGCAGGGTCCAGCCGTTGAGTGTGACGACCGGGTTGTACGGGCGCCCGGTATCCGGCAGCAGTGGGGGCATGGTTTGCGCGCTGCTTTGCGAAACAGCTTCGGGGAG
>CANHZG010000048.1 GCA_947464995.1 Comamonadaceae bacterium
AAAAAAAGGCGCATGGATCGCCCATGCGCCTTTAGATCCGGCGATTTAAGCCAGATTAACGAATCACAGCTAACACTTCTAGCTTGCCGCCCTTGATGGTTTGCAGCGTCAAAGCACCGCCTTTGATGTCGCCTTTTTCGTCAAAGGAGATGGCACCAGTCACGCCTTGGAAGTCTTTGGTAGCGGCCAGGGCGGGCAGGTACTTGGCGGGGTCGGACGAACCGGCCTTCACCATCGCAGCCACCATGATCTTCACGCTGTCATAGACGTAAGGTGCATACACTTGCACGGGGGTGCCGAACTTGGCTTTGAACTTGTTTTCAAAGTCTTGCTTGGCGGCTTCGTATTTGCTGCCTTTTTCGACACCGCCTGCTTCAGCGCAGAACACTTGGTTGTCGCTCACTGCGTCGCCAGCAAGCTTGACCAGTTCGGTGGAGCAGATGCCGTCTCCGCCCATGAACTTGGCGTTGATGCCCAGAGATTTCATCTGGCGCAGCATGGGGCCTGCAACAGCGTCCATGCCGCCAAAGAACACGACGTCAGGCTTTTTGCCCTTGATGGTAGTCAGGATGGCGTTGAAGTCGGTGGCTTTGTCGGTGGTGAACTCTTTGGCCACCACGGTGCCTCCAGCGGCAACCACAGCTTTGCTAAATTCGTCAGCCACGCCTTGGCCGTAAGCGGTACGGTCATCAATCACGGCAATAGCCTTGCCATTGAGCGTGTTCACTGCATACTTGCCCAGCGTGCCACCGAGTTGCGTGTCATCAGCCACCACACGGAAAGTGGTTTTGAAACCTTGGCGTGTGTACTTGGGGTTGGTCGCCGAGGGCGAAATTTGTGGAATACCAGCATCGCTGTAAATCTTGGATGCGGGAATCGACGTGCCTGAGTTCAGGTGACCGATCACGCCGGACACTTTCGCGTCTGCAAGCTTTTGGGCCACAGCAGTACCTTGCTTGGGATCAGCGCCGTCATCCTCGGTCATCAGCTTGAGGGTGACTTTTTTGCCACCGATGGTCACGCCTGCGGCGTTCAGCTCTTCTACGGCCATGATGGCGCCGTTTTCATTGTCTTTGCCCAAATGGGCAATGGCGCCACTGGTGGGGCCTACGTGAGCGATGGTCACCACGGCATTTTGGGCCATGGCAAAACCGCTTGACAGCGTCAGTACTGCAACGGCAAGGGTAGTCAATTTCATGTTGGTCAACTCCAGTAATTTGCTAATTTTTGAAAAGGTGGCGAATTTCCACGGCCGATCGGCTGCACAAATTCTACTGCGCTGGCCTAGACAAGTTGACACTTGTGGTTGGAATTACCTTGATTTCGCTCAGCAAAGTGCGTCGATTACAGGAAAGACCGACTATTGAGCTTGATGTCTGGCTGCTTGTGCTCTTGCTGCGCTCCGTGCCTTAGCTGGACTTTCCAAAGTTAAGCACCGCATCGGCGACCTTGCCCGAATCTTTCTCCAACGCAAGGATGTCGGTGCCCACCCGCACAAATTGGTAACCCGGGTAAAAACTCAGTTTTGCTAGCAGCGGCTCGGGTATAGGGAACGTTTTGGCATTGGCGGGCAGGGCTTCACCGAACTTCCAGGCCACTGGAACCTTGCTTTCGCAGCCAGCCGTTTTGCTAAAACTCAAGCCTTCCGGGCAATTGCCAGGCGAGCTGTTTTCCATGAAGTAGTTGCGGATCATCTCGGCGCGTAACTTACCGAAATAGTTCTTCATCTGCTTGCCCCGTTCAGCCGGAAACGCAGGTTTAGCCTCGGAGTCCAAAGGCAGCTTGCGGCTCAGGTCTTCGACTTGCGCAGCGCCCGCGCCTAAAGAAATATTGATATTGGCAGCGGCAGCCGCTGGCGTCGTAGCGCTGACAACCGGGACAGCGGCAGCGCCTGCAACGGCGACCGGCGGGGCGGACGCCGTAACAGGCGCTGCGACCATGGGTGCTGCAGTCGCGGCCGCGCCCCCACTGGATTCGTCTCCACCCTTCTTGTTGCCACCCGCTGACGCAGCGCCTTCCGAACCGTACATGTATCTCAGGGCTTGTGGGTCGTGTTTAAGTTTGCTCTCAATAATCTGATCAAACAAGCCTGCGAGCTTGGCGCTATCCGCCGTGCCCATCCACTGCGGACGATTGCTGCTGAGCAGCAAAATTTGAGACAGAGAGCAGGTGCCAGAATTGACTTTAAGCCATTGGGTCAGCAACTCGCCGCGCTCCTGCGGGCCGTGGGTAGTAAGCGCGAGTGTCCGAAATTCGGCAATCGAACAGGTGTTGACGGAGGGATTATTGGGCGCCGCCGATGCTGCCGGCTTCTTGGTCACCTGGGCCTGGACTCCACATGCGATGAAAACGGTAATTCCCCCCAGTGCCAGCCTCAGGCAGGCACGCGCAACAAAACCGCTGAACACAGACAAGCTTGGCTGGGGCATGGGTTCCTTTAGGTGGGGCAAGTTTTTACCCCACGGGGTTAATTTACAGAAAACTAACAAAAGACTTTGCCACAAAAGTTTCAAATTAAGCGGTTGGCACTGAAAAAATCAGCACCCCAGGCCACCGCGCTGCCGTGCATCGTTTGAAAATGCCCCAGGTACTCGCTAATCGTGGGCGCTTGGGTGCGGGCATCAGGAGAGGGTATTTCAGCCCCTGTTAAGCAATCCCTCATGAGCTGCTCAGCAGGATTGGCGACATTCTTTTGCTTCGGTAGGTACCATTTCTAGTTCTTTTGGATAGAACCATTTGCCATAGCTGGCCTTGTTTTGACCGAAAATACCCAGCGCAGCTTAATAAATAGTATTTCCACATGCGGTAGAACCGTTGATTGTAGTTTTTAGATATCTCTAGCCAGTGCGCATCAAAATTAGCAAACCAAGCCATTAAGGTTCTATCGTAATCCGGACCAAAGTTATGCCAATCTTCAATTAAGAAAAGGCGGTCAATATTTTGAGAAATTTCTATCGGTGAAGGTATTTTCCCGTTGGGGAAGATGTATCGATCAATCCACGGATCTGTTCGACTGATAGTAGTGTCGCTGCCGATCGTATGCAGCAAGAATAGTCCATCATCTTTTAATAATCTATAAGCATTATCAAAGTAAGTACGGTAGTTTTTTTCGCCCACGTGCTCGAACATTCCGACAGAAACAATTTTGTCAAAGCTTCCTTGCAATTCTCGGTAGTCAATCAGTTGAATTTCAACTGGCAAACCTTTACAACGAATCTGAGCCAATTTTTGCTGCTCTTTGGAGATGGTTATTCCCAATACTTCTACGCTATAGTTCTTGGCAGCATATGCGGCCAATCCACCCCAACCGCAGCCTATCTCCAATAACTTTTCTCCTGCCTTGAGTTCCAATTTTTCACAAATCATTTTTAATTTGTTTTCTTGCGCAGTATCTAAATCCGAGGCGTTTTCCCAGTAAGCACAGGAATATATCATGTGCGGATCAAGCATCCTCTCAAACAGGTCATTGCCGGCATCGTAATGAACCTCTCCAACCTGGAATGCTCTTGCTTGTGATTGAAGATTGAACAGTTTGGCCCTTAGAACTTCACCAACCATCCGAAGTCGCGCTAAGCCTTTGACTGATTCGTTTAAGTCCTTTCGTAGCAACAGAGTTGTACATTCATCAAGTTGATCACAATCCCAGTCCCCATCCATATAGGATTCACCTAGTCCTAAAGACCATTTGCTAAGAATCTTTCGATAAAAAATAGAGTTATTAATTTGAATATCAAATGGTCTTGTACCATTGACTTGCACTCCACTTTGCTGGATGAGTGATTGGACGAGATTTTCGCCTTGAGCCAACATGCCTTCATTCATGATTTAAACTAAAAGTGAGGAGTTAACGAAAATTTGTGGCGCGAGTATAGCCAGTTTTGAACTAGATTAAAACGTCGCCTAGCTCATCACGTCGATTGCTCTTTCGAGTATGCAAACGGATCGGAAGTTGGCTTATTTGAAAGACGCTTGGATGAGTATGCCTGGAAAGGATCAAAAGGCTTGAAAAGGCACCGGCGGTGTTTTGAGTTGCGGTGCCATGCAAGCTCTTAATGTGGGCGGATTCGAGCGTTTTCGGTCTTGTTCTCGAACTACCATGATCCCTTGTATGCTCCCCTTGCACACCAAAAGCGGCACCCGCCAGAACACAACGGCGCTCAGCTTCATTCTTGCAGCGGCCTTAATGGCTCAGCCTAACGGAATGAAATGGCACTTCCACCCAGCGCACAAATCGCCGTTAGTCGTTTCGGGTGTCTCAAAGTCACTGATAGATTCCGCACGGGCCAGAAAAATCCGGGAAGAAAAAATCACGAGATGCAATCAGCATCCCGCGATCTTTCCAAAATAGAGTCATTTCACAAATTGACATTATTCCCATTTTTATAGAAACGCAAGGTATTCAATTTAAAAACTAGTTTTAGATAGAATATTATTCAACTGATCCTTGGTTTCCATAGATATTTCACGCCACGTGACTAGCTGGCATAAGGCGCTTATAGAGATTACGCAAAATAATCAAAAGCGCAGCTCCTTGAGCCACCTTTGCAATATTGCCAACGATAGCCTCTAGGTAGACGCCTATCTCTGGGACAGCTTGTAACCCGCTTGCAAAAGCTGCAAGCGCAAGAGCGGCGACAACGACTCGCAAGTGGTGATCGGTTGGCGTGTAGTAACCATACACCAAACCACCCACAAGCAGCAACAATGGACCCAACGGAATAGTGACTCCTATACCCGATAAAAGGGCAATCAGCACGGCCAATAACCCAACTATCCTGTCTGTAGTAAATGTATTCATGGTTGCTTCCATTCAAGTAAGTTAAAAAATAAAGGACCGTGCACAAAAATAGTGCACCAGATCATTGTAGGGTTGCAGACAATTTAATTCTCCGTGAATACCCTTAGTAACAAAATGAAGCAGATTGGGTGCGCCGCTGGGTTTATGGTCAGGGCTCCCTAGAAAAATGCCCCGAGTGGTAAGGGGCTTGAAGTAACAGCTAAGCGATGAGCAGATTAAGGGTATTTGGAAGTTCTTTGTATTGACGAGTAGAGCATGCTTCATCTCAAACTGCCAAAGTTTCGTGAACATTCACCAAATGAACTCCGGACAATTGTTCATAATTCGAGTTGTTCGCTGGGTTTTCTTTGCCGCTCGATTAGCTCAACGGGTAGGAAAGTCGAGAGGGAATTATTAAATCCCAATCACATAATCGTCTACTTTTTGAATGAGCTTGCGGTTTCAGGAATACTTTCACTAAATGGGGCTGCCTCAAATGCAAATCTTTTTTTGAATTGATCTGCTTTAAATTATTAGTGCCTATTCCAAGGAAAACGCATATTCCATATTTCCTTGGCTAGGGGGAGGAATAGTCCAAGAATGCGCAAAAGCCAAAGCGGGAAGCTAAGCACTTTTGGTACGACGCCAAGACTTTCGGCACCCATCTGCACAAGGCTAGAGAGGTAACTGCAGCAGTCGATTTGGTGGCTCAATTGCCGCGCATTTCCGCTTGATCCATCGGCGCAGTCATTGCCCAAGCGCTGCGTTCACGCGCGGCATCACTTCATTGGCAAAGAGCTCCATCGAACGCTTGCCCAAGGCCGGATCTATCCAGTCGTGGCAGGCGTAGACCAACTGGCCGAAATCACCGATCTGATGGCGCAATGCCAATATCTGCTCTACGACGGAGTCGACGGTGCCGGCCAGTACCAGACGCTTGGTCACAAAGTCAGGCGTGAGGTCGCTGTCGGGCATCAACGGGTCCGTCTTGAACAGGTTGCTGCGGCCACCGCCGCCAACCAATTTCCGGATCAATTGGCTGAAATAGAAGTTGTAGGGGCCACCGGCCTCTAGTCCGTAGCGCTGGGCAGTGGCGGCATCATCGGCCACGAAGATGCTCTTAGCCACCCGCCATTCCGAAGGCGAAGCAATCGCCCCGACCGCCTCCCGGCCTTCGACATATTTCGGCCAATGGGTTTTGACCCATTCGGGCATCAGGAAGTTGGCCGAAATCGGCTGCCAGCCCCGCTTCGCCATCTCGGCCACGCCTTGCGAAAAAGGTGCGACTGCGGTGCCCACGATCTGCGGATGCGGTTGCTGAAATGGCTTCATCATGAAACCCTGGCCGATCTCGGGGATCATCGTCTTCTCGACCGAGACGTTCCAGAACTGCCCGCTGATGTTGTAAGGCGGCTCGGATTCCCATATCTTCAGGATCATGTTGATGCTCTCGACGAACATCGCATTGCGATCCTTGCCTAAGGCGCCGAACATTTCGGCGTCGGACATCAATCCGCCGGGGCTGATGCCCATGATCAGGCGGCCCTTAGCAAGATGATCGAGCATCGCGACCTGCCCGGCGATCGCCGCAGGGTGCGAATTGGGCAGGTTAAGAGTGCCGGTGCCAAGCTTAATATGGCGGGTTTCCGAAATCAGGCTGGCCAAAAAAATCATCGACGAGGTGATGCTTTCGGCGGCGTCGGTGACGTGCTCGCCGACGAAGGCCTCCGAGTACCCGAGTCGATCGGCAAGAATGATCGCCTCACGGTCCTCCTGCAAGGTTTCGGTTACGTTGCGGCCGGGTGGGTGCACCGGCATCATGAACATGCTGTATTTCATTCAATACTCTCGACCAACGGCTACTGCGATGTCGCTTGACCGCTGAATTTTGGGTTGCGAGCAAGGCGCTCGGTGAAAAAACAGACCAACCCGGGCTTGCGCGCCAAGGGTTCGATCGGAACGGCTCGATATTTTAGTGATCGATCAATCACTGTAATGCGATCTGCAAAATACTTGTATCAGGGCTTTCCCCTGTACCGGGGCGGTGCCCGGCAGCGCCAAACGGTCGCCTGGGAATAGCCTGCTGGCTCGGCTAGACTGCGCCAATTCACACCCAACATGGAAATCCCATGACCCAGCACGGCCCATTCACTTCCCCGGGAAACAGCGCCCTATCGACTGTAAAAGACAAGCAGACCATTGGTTTCCTAGGGCTGGGCATCATGGGGTCGGCGATGTCCGCCAATCTCGTGAAGGCCGGGTTCGAGGTGCTGGGCTTCGATCCAAGCGAAGCCAGCCAGCTCCGACTCGGCGAAGCGGGCGGACGGCCGTTGGCAACTGCTGCTGCGGTAGCAGCGCAGGCCGATGTGATCATCTGTTCATTGCCAAACGCTGCAGCCCTGATGGTTGCGGCCACAGCCATCGCCGCTGCGGGGCCGAAGTCGCTGGTCGTTGTCGAGGCCAGTACGCTAGACATCCAGGACAAGATGGCCGCACGTGATCTGCTAGCCGCAAGCGGGGTGGTCTTGCTGGACTGCCCGCTGTCGGGCACTGGCGCTCAGGCGGTTTTGAAGGATCTGTCGATTTACTCGAGCGGTCCGCCGGAGGCGGTGGCACGGCTTGCGCCGGTCTTTGATGGCTTCGCCAAGGCGAATTACTACCTCGGCGAGTTCGGCAATGGCATGAAGATGAAACTCATGGCCAACCTGCTGGTCGCCATTCACAACGTCTCTACGGCCGAAGCCTTGCTGTTTGGCGAACGCATGGGTATCTCGGCTGAACTGGCGATCAGAGTCTTGTCGGACGGAGCAGGAGGCTCAAGAATGCTCGACGTGCGCGGCCCGGTGATGGCTGATCGCAGCTGGGGGAATGCGACGATGAAGGTCGGCGTTTGGCAAAAAGACATGCAGTTGATCAACGCCGCGCTGGCTCTAACCGGCACCGCAGCACCCTTGTTTGCCGCGACCCAGCCAATCTATAACGCCGCTGTCAGTGCCGGCCACGCCGAACACGACACCGCTGCCGTATTCGACGTGCTGACCCGCATGTGTGGAGGTCCCACCACGAAGGCTTGATTGCGACGGGCCGCACGAAATGTTTCTCTGAATCCCCACTCGGCCACGGACAGTCCCTGTGTCAGCCGATCAACTTCACCACCGCTTTAGCGTGCAAAAAGGACGCATGCCTGCCAGTGCAAAGCCCTTTTTTACTCACTTGACTAGTGCAATCCCCTAGCAAATTCCATTCAAGCCCCCCATTTCGTGATCATTCGATCTATATAATTAATTTCAAGCAGGTCGCGTTTGTGCGACCCCAGTTTGAAGGAGCACAGATGTTGCGAGTTTGCGTGGTGGGCCTGGGTTGGTGGGGCAAGATCATGGTCAGGACGCTGGCGGGGAGCAACCGGGTGCGCGTCGTGGCGGCGGTCGAGCCCGAACTGGCGCTGGGCCAGTCCTTTTGCGCCGAACATGGCATCCGGCACCTGGCCAGCTACGCCCAGTGCATTGAGGCCACCGATGTCGATGCGGTCATCCTCACCACACCGAATAACCTGCACGAAGCGCAGATCATCGCGGCGGCCCAGGCGGGCAAGCATGTGTTCTGCGAAAAGCCGCTGGCATTGACGCTCGCGTCGGCGCAGCGCTCGGTGCAGGCCTGCCTGAACCATGGCGTGCGCTTGGGGATCGGGCATGAGCGACGTTTTGAGCCGCCGATGCTGCTGATCAAGCGGCTGCTGGCTGAAGGTGCGCTGGGCCGTTTGCTGCAGATCGAGGGCAATTTCAGCCAAGACAAGTTCCTAGCCTTGGCACCGGACAACTGGCGCTTGTCACGTGCCCAGGCCGGCTGCGGCCCGATGACTGCCACCGGCATCCACCTGCTCAACCTGGCGACGAGCGTCGCCGGGCCAGCCCTCCAGGTGATGGCGATCAACAGCAAGCTGGCGACCGGGTTTGAGTCAGGCGACAGCGTTTCAGCGCAACTGCTATTCGCCAACGGCGTTTCGGCCAGCATCAATGCGATGTTGTCGACGCCGTTTTATGCCCGCTTTGCTATCTTCGGCAGCAAGGGCTGGATCGAGGTGCGCGACAAATCCCATGTCGAGAATCCTTCCGGCTGGATCGTGACCCGCTCGGCCCCCAACGATGGCAGTGTCGTTCATGACTATCCAGTCGCCACGCCCGTGCTGGACAATGTCGAGGCCTTTGCCGCAGCGGTGGCCGGACAGCAGGCCGACTATCCGATCGCGCTGCAGGACATGCTCGATACCACCGCCGCGCTCGAAGCCATTGCGCAATCTGCCGAAACAGGCGCCATCGTCAAACCCAAGGAGTCGTCGTTGTCCCACCTTAAATTGTCCGAGAGCGCACTATGAAGTCGCGCCTGCCCTTGCCTGCAATCGAAGCGTTCAACGCTGAGCAGCGCGGCATCTTCGACGCCATCGTCCGCACGCGCGGCAGCATCGACGGGCCTTTCCTGGCCTGGTTGCACAGCCCCAAGCTGGCCGATGCCGCACAAAATCTTGGCGCCTTTTGCCGCTTTGGCAGCAGCCTCGATACGGTCGAGTCCGAACTGCTGATCCTGCTGGTGGCGGCGCATTACGACTGCTTGGCCGAGCAACAAATTCACGAACCCATCGCGCTGGCCTCAGGCTTGCATTTGGCCGCAGTCGAAGCCATCCGGGCCCGTCTGGTGCCGCAACTCGAAGGCGAGCGCTTGCGCTTGCTGCTGGAGCTCGGCGGGCAACTGCTGCGCACCCACCGGCTTGACGATGCGATGTACCTGCGCGGTCAGACCTTGTTTGGCGAAACAACGATGGTGGAAATCGTCGGCATCATCGGCTATTACACCCTGGTGGCCTACACGTTGAACGCCTTCGCGATGGTCAAAGAGTAAGGCGATGGGCTCGTCCGCTGTCACGACAACCGAGAAGCCAGCACGCGTTCGCGCGCCGAAATTGCGTTCGAGCGATCGGCGCGAGATGATCCTGCGCCAAGCGATCGACTACTTTGCCGCTCATGGTTTTACTGCCAGTACCCGGGACCTCGCGACCGCGCTGGGCGTCACGCAGTCTCTGATGTACCGCTATTTCCCGAACAAGCAGGCCTTGATCGAAGCCGCCTACGACGAGGTGACGCTGTCGCGGTGGAATCCATTTTGGGAAGACACCATCAAAGACCGCAGCAAGGCGCTAGAGGTCAGGCTCGAAGCGTATTACCTGGACTACGCCAAGCTGGTGCTGCGCCACGAATGGGTGCGCATCCTGATCTTTGCCGGCTTTGAGAAGTCAGGCATCAACAACCGATTGTTCAAACTGCTCAAAGAACGGATCTTCGAGCCCGTCGTACGTGAATGCATCGTTGAATATTGCAGCGACCCGGAAGCCTTCATCGCACATGAAAACGTCGACCTCGAACTTGAAATGGTATGGGGTCTGCATGCAAGCATTTTCTACATCGGCATGCGCAAATGGGTCTACGCGACCACCATGCCCAAGGATGTCAATGCCACCATCATCGCTTTGGTCAGCAGCTTCCTGTGCGGCATCAAGGCGCGTCTGCAGACCCGCTCTGCCCACATGGCCAAGCCTGTAGCCCGCCGACGCGCCAAGGCAGTGAGATGAGCGAGCCAGCTTTTGATGCGCGCGAACTGCGCAATGTCCTGAGTGTCTTCGTTACGGGCGTCACCGTGATCACCACGGTCGATGCCAGCGGCAAGGCCTACGGACTGACCGCCAATTCCTTCAGTTCGGTGTCGCTCGACCCACCCTTGATCCTGTGGAGTCAGTCGCTCAATGCAGCAAGTTTCCCGGTGTTTCGCGATGCCGCACATTTCGCCGTATCGATCCTGGCCGACGACCAGGTCGAGATCTCGAATGGCTTTGCCAAAGGCAGCCCGGACAAGTTCGCCGATGTACGCACGCGCCCGGGCTTGAATGGCATTCCGCTGATCGAAGACTGTGCGGCAACGCTTGAATGCACCAAGGTAACCAGCTATCCCGGTGGCGATCATGTGGTTTTTTTGGGCCGTGTCGAACGCATCAATCGCAGCCAGCGCCGGCCGCTTGCCTTTAGCGGCGGGAAATATGTGATTGCCCATCCGCATGATCTCGACCTCAAGCTATCGCAGGCACGTAGCATCGCCGAGCTCCAGGCGGTTCGTATGGCGACCCAGGCCATCGTCGACCTGTCCGACGAACTTGACGAAACAGTGGGTCTGGGCGTCTGGGGCAACAAGGGCCCGACCATTGTGCGCTGGGAAGAATCCAGACAGCCCTTGAGCGAGAACCTGCGCACCGGTCTCGTGCTGCCAGTGTTGAAATCATCGACCGGGCTGGCCTTTGCTGCGCACCTGCCACATGGTCTGGTCATTGATGCGCTTGAAAACGAATTTTCCAGCCAGCAACTGCCGCAAAGCGCTGCCGAAGCGACGCTCGATCAACTCGACCACCACATGGCCGAGATCCGCCATACCGGCTTTTCGCGCCTGCATGGTTCGGCCACTTTTTCAGAATGGTATGGTGGTGAAATCAATGCGATCAGCGCACCCGTGTTTGCGCGTGACGGGCAGATGGTGTTGGCCTTGACCATCATCGGTTCTGCCGACAAGCTGGATGTGAGTCTGGACGCAAACTTGGCCAAGGCGCTCGGCCGGACTGCACGGATGTTATCGACCCGACTGGGTTACCTCGAAGGAAACAAACCATGAATACTCCGATGAAATTTCACACCCAGGGCTCGCAGGGTTTGCCGGTGCTGGTACTGGGCAATTCGCTGGCCAGTTCGACGGCGCTGTGGGCGGCGCAGATTGCCGTCTGGCGTCAGCAATACCAGGTGCTTTGTTTTGACTATGCGGGCCATGGACAGGCCTCGATGGACGGCGCCTGCACCACGGTGGCAGAGCTGGCGGAATCGGTTTTGGGCGGTCTTGACGCGCTGGGCGTCGACCGCTTTCGCTACGTTGGACTATCGCTAGGCGGCATGCTAGGCCTGCAATTGGCCGCCACCGCTCCAAGACGGGTGCAAAAGTTGGTGGTCGCAAACGCCAAATACTTCCAAACCGAAGCGGACCGGCAGCAATGGATGGATCGCATCGCCAAGGTGGCGCTTGACGGCACGGAGTCGGTCGCCGACGCCACCGTCTCGCGCTGGCTGACCGCGCCCTTCATTGCCAGCCATCCTGAGACCGCAGCCTTGCTGCGCGGCATGATCGCCGGCACGTCCAGGCAAGGCTACACGGCTGCCGCAGCGATGGTTCGCGATATTGATTTCCGGCCGCTGCTGCCCTCGATCACCTGCCCAAGTTTGCTGATCAGCGGCAGCCACGATATGGGCGCACCTGCGGCGCATATGGCCGAACTGGCTGCGACGATCAAGGCGCAGCATCTGGCGCTTTCACCCTGCGCGCATATCTCGAACCATGAATGCGAGGCGGAATTCACCGCGGCGGTGAGCGCCTTTCTGCGGTGAAACCGTCGTCGCGCAATTCAACCCCAATCCTGGTGGAGGTTTGTGTTGGATCCAAAACGCAGAGGGCTTTACAAAACACCGATTAAACAGATTTCCTTGCCGCGCTGACCGGGCCTCGGTTAAGCTTAGTTGATCATTTTTTGGAGACCCACTGTGCCAAGATTTTTGTCCCGCACACCGCTTCTAATCTATCGTTTAGCGCTTTTCTTGGTGCTGTGCGCCATAAACCCTGGCTACGCCGCAGGCGAGGGGAAACTAAATCATCAGCAGGCGCGTAAGGCGCTCAGCCATGCCGAACCACAACAGCGAATCAACGGTATGAACCAATTGCTCAAGCTTGGCACCGCAAAGGATGCGAGCTTGGTGTATGCCTTGCTTGACGATGCAGAACCTTCGGTCCGTCAAGTTGCGCTTGGGACCGTCTGGCAGCTATGGGGCAAATCGGGCAATGCAGCTATTGACAAGCTCTACCAGAAGGGCCTCGATCATATGCAGGACGGTGACATACCAAAGGCAATCCAAGTGTTTAGCACCATTATTGCCAAGCGACCCGAATTCGCCGAGGGTTGGAATAAACGTGCCACTGTTTATTACATGTCAGGCGAATATGAATTGTCTATGAATGATTGCCAAGAGGTACTAAAAAGGCTACCTCAGCATTTCGGCGCTTTGGTTGGCTACGCGCAGATGCTAGCCGAGCGCAGTCAGCCTGAGCGGGCGCTCGAGCTGATGGAGCAGGCCAGTAAAGTCAACCCCTATTTAGCCAATGCCGAACTGATGATGGCAGCCTTGCGCATTCAAATAGAAACCAAGCGAAAAAATACGATTTAACGCGGACTGTCACGCTGCGCCGGCTTGAATCATCAAGCGAATGGACTTCATCCCGCAGATGCCAATGTGTCTGCGGCTTACCCGCAGCCAGCGCGTTGCGTACCAGACTCAAATAGCCAAGTACTGCTGGCGCAAATCGCTGTTTTCGATCACTTCCTTGGCGGTGCCGTCAAACACCACTTCGCCCATGTCCAAAATCAGCGCGCGGTCGGATAGATGCAAGGCTGCGATGGCGTTTTGTTCCACGATGATGGTGGTAAAGCCCAGCGTTTTAATTTCTTCCAGAATTTTTTCGATCTCGCGAACGATAACCGGCGCAAGGCCTTCATAGGGCTCGTCGAGCAGCAATAACTTGACGTCACGGGCCAATGCACGGGCAACGGCCAGCATTTGCTGCTCGCCGCCCGACATAGTCACAGCCTCTTGCTTACGCCGCTCGGCCAGGCGGGGAAAGTGCTCGTAAATGCGCTCGATGGACCAACCAATGGGTTTTTCAATCTGGGCCAGTTGAAGGTTTTCTTCCACCGTCAGGCTGGGGATGATGCGCCGGTCTTCGGGCACCAGGCCTACTCCGAGGCGGGACGCCTGGTACGCGCTCATGGTGTGCAGCGGTTGGCCGTCCAGCCAGATCTCGCCTTGTTGCAGCTTGGGCGCGTCTAATCGGGCAATAGAGCGCAAGGTAGACGTCTTGCCGGCGCCATTTCGGCCGAGCAAGGCGACGATTTCACCCTTTTGGATTTGAAAACCCACGCCTTGCACGATATAGCTTTCGCCATAGTAGGAGTGCATATTGCTGCACGAGAAATAAGCGTTGGGTGGGGTCACAGATGCGCTCCTCCGAGATAGGCTTCCTGTACGCGGGGGTCAGTTTTGATGGCGTCGGGAGCGCCTTCAGCAATGATGGCGCCCTGCGCCATGACACTGATTTTTTCGGCCAGCGAGAAAACGACGTGCATATCGTGTTCGATGATGATTTTGGTGACTTTGCCGTCGCCCAGTCGTTGCAGAAGGTCGATGGTGCTGTTGGTGTCTGCGCGCGACATACCCGCGGTGGGTTCGTCCAGCAGCAGCAGCTTGGGCTCCTGAGCCAGGCACATGGCCAGTTCTAGGCGCCGCTTGTCGCCCCGCGACAGGCTGTTAGCGATCGTATTGCGCTTGGCATACAGACCAACGTCTTCAAGCATATGCTTGGCAGCCTCATGCACCTGGGCCTGCTCGGCCGCACGTGACCAGCCGTTGAGCTGGAATTCGCCATCGCGGTGTGAAAAAGCGGGAATCAATACGTTATCCAAAAGACTGAGTTCACCGAAGATTTCAGGAGTCTGGAACACGCGCACCACGCCGGCCTGGTTGATTTCATGTGGCTGCAATCCGACCAGCGAAATGCCGTCGAAGACCACGCTGCCTGAATCCGGAATCAAGCGTCCCACAAAGGCATTGAGCAAGGTGGATTTGCCTGCGCCATTAGGACCGATGATGGCGTGTACGGTGCCAAACTGCACCGACAGATTCACGTCGTTCAGGGCCTTCAAACCGCCAAAACTCTTCTTTAAACCAGAGACTTCTAGTGCCGCCATCAGTGTGCTCCTCGGGCTGCATCCGCAGCGGGGGTCGGCTGCGAGGGAAAGAGGCGCCGTTGCAGGCTTTGCAGGCCCTGCATCAACCCGCCAGGAACAAAAATAA
>CANHZG010000049.1 GCA_947464995.1 Comamonadaceae bacterium
CCGTTCTACAACAGCTTCTTCCAGACCACGAATGTGCCAGCGGTGTCGCTGGCCACCCGGTTGGCAAGCCTTGCACCGGTGGCGGGCGACCGCAGATTTGCGCATGTGTTCTATTCGTCCAGCGGCAGCGAGAGCAATGACTCGAACGTGCGCATGGTGCGTCGCTACTGGGACCTGCTGGGCCAACCTGAGCGCAAGGTCATCATCGGCCGCGTAAACGGCTACCACGGCAGCACCATGGCCGGGGCCTCGCTGGGCGGCATGAGCGGTATGCACGCCCAGGGAGATTTGCCAATTCCCAACATCACCCACATTGAGCAGCCTTATTTCTTTGAGAAAGGTTTGCCCGGCGAGAGCAGTGACGCCTTTGGTATTCGCGCTGCGGGCTGGTTGGAAGAAAAAATCCTGGAAATCGGCGCTGACAAGGTGGCTGCCTTCATTGGCGAACCGGTGCAGGGCGCGGGCGGCGTAATTATTCCCCCGAGCACCTACTGGCCCGAGATTCAGCGCATCGTCGACAAATACGGCGTCTTGCTGATCAGCGACGAGGTGATTTGCGCCTTTGGCCGCCTGGGCCACTGGTTTGCTTATGAAAAGTTTGGCTACAAGCCTGACCTGGTGACCTTTGCCAAGGCGATTACCAGCGGCTATATCCCGTTGGGCGGCGTGATGGTGGGCAACCGGGTAGCCAAAGTACTGATCGAGCAGGGTGGCGAGTTCAACCACGGCTACACGTACAGCGGCCACCCCGTGGCCTGTGCCGTGGCACTGGCCAACTTGGACATCATGGAGCAGGAAAACCTGGTGGGCCGGGTGCATGGTGACGTGGGCCCCTATCTGGCGCAAAAATTTGCCGAACTCAGTGCCCATCCCTTGGTAGGCGTGGCCGAAACCTGTGGTCTGATGGCCGGTCTGGTGTTGGTGAAAGACAAGGAAACCAAGACACCGTTTCCCGCCGAACTGGAGGTGGGTATGCGTTGCCGCGCGCATTGCTTTGCCAACGGACTGATCATGCGTGCCGTGGGGGATCGGATGATCATTGCGCCGCCGCTTACCATTACCCACTCCCAGATAGACGAACTCATGGGACTGATACGCCTGGTTTTGGACTTGACCCTTGCCGAGGCTCGGACTGCAGGCTGGCGGCATTGACTTTTATAATTTTCGGCGGACCTACTTCCTACCTACCTTTTTCGGAGATTTCCATGATGAACAAATACCTTTTGCCCGTGGCGATCGCCGCTTTGGCACTTGGCGCTTGCGGCAAAAAAGAAGAAGCACCTGCGCCCGCTGCCAGTACACCGGTGGCGGCAGCCCCGGCCGAAGAAAAAGTGCTCAATATCTATAACTGGCCAGACTACATCCCCGAGGGCATGATTGCCTCCTTCGAAAAAGAGACCGGCATCAAGGTCAATTACGACACCTTTGAGACCAACGAGGCGCTAAACGCCAAACTGGTCGCTGGCAGCACAGGCTATGACATCGTGGTGCCAGGCACCGCCTTCAGCCCTGCGCAAGTGGAGGCCGGCTTCTTCCAGCCTCTGGACCGCGCCAAGTTGAAAAATTACAGCAATCTGGACGAGGCCATCATGCAGGGCTTGGCCAAGGCAGACCCCGGGAACAAGCACCTCGTGCCTTGGGCGTGGGGCTTTACCACGGTGGGTATCAACCGTACCAAGGTGGAAAAAGCCTTGGGCAAGGTGGCCATGCCGGAAAACGCATGGGACCTGGTGTTCAAGCCCGAATACACATCCAAGCTCAAATCCTGCGGCATTGCTTACTTGGACTCTCCTACGGAAATCATGCCCCCAGCCCTGCATTACCTTGGCAAGGACGCCTATTCCAATGACCCGGCAGACCACAAGGCAGCAGCCGACATGCTGGGCAAGGTGCGCAAGGACATCCGTATCTTCAGCTCCACCATGATTGATGATATCGCCGGTGGCAAAGCCTGTGCGGTGGTTGGTTGGTCGGGCGACATCAACATTGCAGCAGGCCGTGCCAAAGAAAACGGCAGCAAAGACGTGATTGAGGCGCTGTTGCCCAGCACCGGCGGCATGATCTTCTTCGACACGATGGCCGTTACCAAAGACGCCAAGCACCCGTCTAACGCCCACGCCTTCATTGACTTTTACCTGCGCGCAGAAAGTGGTGCGTCCGTATCCAACGAGCTGAGCTACCCCACGGCCAACAAGGCCGCTATGGAGCGCATCAAGCCGGAAGTGGCAGGCAATAAAACCATCTTTATCGACTCCACCGTTGCGGCCACCATGGTCCCCCCGGGCAAGTTCACGAACGAAGGCCGCGAAGCCATGGCCAACGCCTATACGGCGTTTAAGAAGGGCAAGTAAGCGGCTGAAACGGTGATGCACGCGCATGGGATGCCCTGGGTCAGGCGTTTGACTTTGGGGCGGCGCTTTGTCATCGGGCTGCCGTTTGCCTGGCTGACCGTCTTTTTCTTGGCCCCATTTTTCATCTTGCTGTACATCAGTTTGGTGGATATGGGCCGTGATATCCATCCGTTTAAGCCCTTGTGGGACAGCCAGGCTGGCGTGCTGCGGCTCAAGGTTGAAAATTACCTGTCTATCTTCCGCGCTGAGGCGGGTGGGCCACTGTTTGAGACGGTGTATGTCAGTGCCTACCTGCGCTCAATTGGCTATGCTTTTGCAACCGCTTTTTTGTGTCTTGTGCTGGGTTACCCGTTTGCCTATTTCATCGCCAGGTCACAACCGGGTGTGCGGCCGGCTCTTTTGATGATGGTGATGTTGCCGTTTTGGACCTCGTTTTTGCTGCGCGTCTACGCGTGGAAGGGCATTTTGGCGGACCAGGGGGTCGTCAACCAGTTGCTGATGTGGTGTCACATCACGACCGAGCCGGTGCAGATGCTCTACACCAGCGTGTCCATGCTGGTGGGCATGACCTATGTGTACCTCCCGTTTATGGTGCTTCCTTTGTATGCCACCTTGGTCAAGCTCGACTTGCGCTTGTTGGAGGCCGCCAAAGATTTGGGGGCCTCGCCTTGGAAGGCTTTTTGGCTCGTAACCGTTCCGCTTTCCAAGGCGGGGATTGTTGCTGGATTTATGTTGGTTTTTATCCCGGCAGTTGGCGAGTTTGTGATCCCATCGCTGCTGGGCGGACCGGAAAACCTAATGGTCGGGCGCGTGGTGTGGGACGAGATGTTCACCAGCAACAACTGGCCGCGCGCCAGCGCACTGGCAGTGTCCATGATTGCGCTGGTCGTCGTTCCGCTGGCACTGTACTACCGCCATCTGGGTAACGCCGCCCAGCCGATCGCTGACGGACGCGCTGCCGATCTTGATCCAAGTCCAAAGGGAGTGACGTGATGCAGCGCTTTTTTCAGCAGAAGCTGGGCGCGGTGTGGTTGACCACGATTTTTTTGTTCTTGTACCTGCCGCTGCTGTTTATGGTGGTTTTTTCCTTTAACAGCACGCGCCAGGATGCGGTGTTTACCGGGTTTTCCTGGCGTTGGTACGAGGCGCTGGGACGTGATACCAAGATCGTAGAAGGCTTTTGGCTGTCTTTGCAGATCGCCAGCGTTACGGGCGTGTTGTCGGCCGTTTTGGGGACATTCGCTGCCTTCGTGTTGGTGCGCTACCACCGTTTCTGGGGGCGTGCGGTGTTTTCTGGCATGGTGAACGCGCCCCTGGTGATGCCAGAAGTCGTAATTGGCTTGTCGCTCTTGCTCCTGATGGTTGGCGTTCAAAATGCGGTGGGTTGGCCAGAGCGTGGGCTGCTAACCATCATTTTGGGGCACACCCTTTTGGGGCTTGCCTATGCGATGGTGGTGGTGCAGTCCCGCTTGATGGAGTTTGACCGCGCACTGGAAGAGGCTGCCATGGACCTGGGTGCGCGGCCGTTGCAGGTGTTCTTTCTGGTGACCCTGCCCCAGATTGCACAGGCCATCGTGGCCGCATTTTTGTTGTCGTTCACCCTGTCATTTGACGACGTTGTGATCTCGGAGTTTTTGTCTGGCCCCGGGGTCAATACCCTTCCGCAGGTGATCTTTGGCTATGCGCGCCGAGGCATTAACCCCACCATCTATGCTGCTGCAAGCCTGCTCATTGCTGCCGTGAGCCTGGGTGTTGTGGCCTACAGTGTGTGGGTCGCGCGAGACGCGCGGAAGCGCGCGCGGGATACCCAGATCGACCGTACCGCGACCAAGTTGCCCTAGTTGATGGAAGCTTGGCACAGGTATTGCTGCACTCGGCGTTCTTTCCCCGTGAAAAAACGGGTACAGTGTTCTTACAGGCTGAAAACGCCCGTTTTTGTCCATTTATCTTGTTTGGCTGCATCACTTATTCAGGAGATGAAATTGACCACAAACCAACTTTGCAAACGCTGGCAGGAATTGTTCGGCAGCCTGGCGGTTGCCGTGGGAATGGTTGCTGGTGCCGGATCGGCGCTGGCTCAAGAGGAAAAAATCCTCAATATCTATAACTGGTCGGATTACTTGGCCGAAGACACGATCCCGAATTTTGAAAAGGAAACGGGTATTAAGGTGCGTTACGACACCTATGACAACAATGAAATCCTGCATGCCAAACTGGTGGCTGGAAAAACGGGTTATGACATTGTGGTTCCGTCGTCCACTTTTGCCCGGCTGCAAATGGATGGCGGGTTGCTGGCCAAGCTGGACAAGTCCCAGTTGCCCAATTTGAAGAATCTGGACCCCGACATCCAGTCGCAAATCGCAAACATCGATCCGGGCAACCAATATCTGGTCAATTGGCTTTGGGGCTATACCACCATTGGCATCAATACCGCCAAAGTAAAGGCCGCGCTGGGCAGCGAACCCATGCCCGCCAATGTCTGGGAGTTGTTTTTCAACCCCAAATACATCAGCAAGCTCAAAAGCTGCGGCGTAAGCACCCTGGACAGTGCAACCGAGGTATTGCCCGCAGCGCTGCACTATTTGGGCAAAGACCCGTTCAGCAAGAACGCCGCCGATTACCAAGAAGCCCTAGCTTTGCTCAAGAGTGTGCGCCCTTACGTCACCTTGTTTAGCTCATCGGGCTACATCAACGACATGGCCAGCGGTTCGATTTGTATGGCGCTGGGATGGAACGGAGATATCAACATTGCGCGCAGTCGCGCGCTAGAGGGTAAAACGGGCCAGGACGTGGTTGCCATGGTGCCCAAGACGGGTGCCGTTTTGTTCTTTGACATGATGGCCATTCCTGCCGACGCTGCGCATCCGAAAAATGCACTGGCGTTTATGAACTACATCATGCGCCCCGAAGTACATGCGGGTCTGACGAACAAGGTGAAATACGCCAACCCCAACAAGGAATCACGCAAGTTCATCAACCCCGAAGTCGCCAAGAACCCATCTGTTTTCCCTAGCACCAGTGAAATGGAGACCATGGTGGCGCCTAAGGCCTTGACCAACGATATCCGCCGACTTGCCACGCGGGCTTACACCTCGTTTAAGACCGGCATTTAGGCCCCTACGGCGCAGACCAGGGAGGTCCGGTGGCACACAAGGATTCAAAAGGTAGTGGCGGCGATGTCGCGCCCTTTTTGCAAATCAAGCGCATTGTCAAGAAGTTTGACGATGTCTTCGCGGTCGATGAGGTCAGCCTGGACATCGCACAGGGTGAGATTTTTGCCCTTTTAGGTTCCTCGGGTTGCGGCAAGTCCACCTTGCTGCGCATGCTTGCTGGCTTCGAAGCGCCGACCTCAGGCCAAATTTTGTTGGCGGGCCAGGATATTGTGGGCTTGGCCCCATATGAGCGGCCGATCAACATGATGTTCCAAAGCTACGCATTGTTTCCCCACCTCACGGTGTGGGACAACGTCGCTTTTGGCCTGCATCGTGAAGGCATGCCAAAAAACCAGATCGAGGAGCGGGTTACGCAAATGCTGGACCTGGTGCAGCTCAAACCGTATTCCAAACGCAAGCCCCACCAGCTATCTGGGGGCCAGCAGCAGCGCGTGGCACTGGCGCGCAGTCTGGCCAAACGCCCCAAGTTGCTTCTGCTTGACGAGCCTTTGGGCGCGCTGGACGCCAAGCTGCGCCAGCGCACGCAGTTGGAACTGGTGGACATCATCGAACAAGTCGGTGTGACCTGTGTCATGGTGACCCACGACCAAGAAGAGGCCATGACCATGGCCACCCGCATTGGTGTCATGAGCGAGGGCAAGATCTTGCAAATCGGCCAGCCGGCTGAAATTTACGAAACGCCCAATTGCCTCTTCGTGGCGGACTTCATTGGCACTGTCAATATTTTTAAGGGCCAGGTGGAGGTGGACGAGCCGGACCATGTGGTCATCGCGTCTGCTGACTGCAAACACTACGTCAGTCACGGCATCACCGGGACCCAGGGCATGGGCGTTCATGTGGCAGTCCGGCCTGAAAAAATGTCCATACAAACCGAAACTGTGCAGGACGCCGATCGCGAGTCCCCGGCCGAAGTGGGCTTTAACCAGGCCCAGGGCGTGATTGAAGACTTGGCCTACCTGGGCAGCCTAACGACGTACCACGTCCGGCTCGATGGCGGGTCGGTGGTCAAAGTCACCCACACCAATGCGGCGCGCCACGGCAGCTCCGCCATGACGTGGGGCGATCGGGTGTACGTCTGGTGGTGCGGCAGTGACGTGGTGGTTTTGACCCGCTAGGTCCGCAATGACGGCCCTTGCCCGCAGCAACAACACGATCTATGCCAGGTTCATGGGGCCGTGGGGCCGCTACGTGGTCATTGGCGTACCAATGGTGTTTTTGTTGCTGGTGTTTTTGCTGCCTTTCCTGGTGGTTTTTAAAATCAGTGTCTCCGAAATGGAGACGGTGTACTTCAAGGACCTTCTCAGCGTCAAAGACGATTTGGTCGTTCTGGCGTTCAAATACGGCAACTACATCAGCCTGACGCATGACGCCTTGTATTTCAAGGCCTACCTCAGCTCCATCAAAATTGCTGCAGTTACCACGGCGATTTGTTTGGCCATAGCCTATCCCTTTGCCTACTTTTTGGCGCGCAGCCCCGCTGAACGTCGTCCTGCCTTGCTAATGCTGGTCATGCTCCCGTTTTGGACCTCGTTCCTGCTGCGCGTGTACGCTTGGAAAATGCTGCTGGCCGATGCGGGGGTTTTCAACAACGTCGCCATCGCGCTGGGACTTGCGTCAGAACCCCTCAAAATGATGAACACCCCGTTCTCATTGGTCGTGGGCATGGTCTACACCTATGTGCCCTTCATGATCTTGCCGCTGTACGCCAACCTGGTAAAGATGGATTTGCGCTTGCTGGAGGCGGCGCTGGATCTGGGGGCGACGCCGTGGCAGGCTTTTTGGCGCATCACGGTGCCTTTGTCCAAGAGCGGCATCATTGCGGGCTCCATGCTGGTGTTTATCCCCTGCGTGGGCGAGTTCGTCATTCCGGAGCTGCTGGGCGGCCCCGAAACCCTGATGATCGGCCACGTGCTGTGGGATGAGTTTTTTGGCAACAACGATTGGCCTATGGCTGCCAGCGTGGCGGTGGTGATGGTCGGCCTGATCATCATCCCGCTGGCCTTGTTTAACAAATACCAAGCGGAAAGCACATCCGCCGCAAAGTCATGACGCCCACCGCTGGCCGACTCACTTCCGGCGCATGGATGGGCGCGGTCTATGTGTTTTTGTACCTCCCCATCCTCACGCTGATGTTGTTTAGCTTCAACGCCAGCCCCATGGTGACGAACTGGGGCGGTTTTTCCTTGCGTTGGTACGAGGCCTTAGTGCATGACCGCGAGCTTATTGATGGCTTCAAACTGTCGCTGGAAATTGCTTTTTCCACTGGTTGCTCGTCTGTGGTCTTGGGAACCTTGGCCGCTTTGAGCTTGCACCGCTTCAAGCGCTTTACCGGTAGAACCCTGTTTGCGGGCATGGTGAATTCACCGCTGGTGATGCCCGAGGTGATTATTGGATTGTCTTTGTTGTTGATGCTGGTGTCGGTGCAGCGTTTGTTTGGTTTTCCGGAACGCGGTTTTGCCACGATTTGGCTCGGGCACACCCTGTTGGGTATGGCGTATGCCACGGTGGTTGTGTTGTCCCGGTTGCAGGAGATGAGCCCTTCTTTGGAAGAGGCGGCGCAAGACTTAGGAGCACTGCCCTTGCAGGTGTTCTTTCTGATCACACTTCCACTGATATCGCAGGCGCTGGCATCGGCCTGGTTGTTGACGTTTACCTTGTCTTTGGACGATGTGGTAATTTCGGCTTTTCTGAATGGGCCAGGATCTACTACCATGCCCATTACTATTTTTAGCCGGGCCCGGCTGGGCTTGAGCCCCAGTGTCAATACCGTTGCGACTCTGACCGTTGCCGTGGTCGGCATCGGGGTTCTGGCTGCCAGTGTTTGGATGTCCAGGGCTGAGAAGAAGCGCGCACAAGAAATGGCGGCGGCTTACCGCAAGGTGGACTGAGGTGGGCAATGGCGGGTATAGATGCAGGGGTTTGACCGGTTTTATCTACAACAGGAGTGAAAAATGAGCTTTCAAAAGAATTTATGGGTACTGGCATTGTCAGGTGCCATGCCCTTGGTGAGCGCCCATGCCCAGTCAACGGCAGACCTCAAAAAGGAAATTGAGGCCTTGAAAGCCCAGTTGCAGGTACTGCAACAGAAAGTCGAGGCCGTGAGTGCCCAAGCGGACACTACGCCCTTGTCCCAACAGGTCAATCGCCTGGAGCAGCGATTCGATATTGCTGGTGATGAAGCGGAAAAGTCCGGCTTTAAGGGCATGAAGATCAATGGCACCATTGAAACCGCGCTCAAATACAACAGCATCGACAAAAGCAATGAGTTCAGTGCCAGCGCTGGCTATAACACCAGTGAGTACGGCATGCTGCAAATCACCAAAGAGTCGCAAGACGGTGAAGGCATTGACTGGACGCTGCGGCTGTTGCCCGGCGCGTCGTCGATGGTCCATGAGGCCTCTGTGTCTATTCCCTTGGATAAAGAGAACCGGGTGATCGGCGGCTTCATGCCCGATTTTCAAGGTTATGAATTTGCTTTTCCCAACGCGACCGCCGGGTTGGGAAACCAGTTCATCACCCATAACGCACTGTATGACCTAGCTGGTGCGACAGCCTACACAGGGCTGGGAATGTCCCATAGCCTGCGCGGTGGGACAGTGGCATTGAAATGGATGGTGGGTAATGTGGATACGTCGGCAGACAGTACTGACACGACGTTTTCCGCACAATCCTATGATATTGCCACCGGCTTAATGAATGATGCCTCTAGTCTGACCGCCGCTACTTCCAAAGCAAAAACAGTAGCGCTGGCCTACCGCGCCGACTGGACGGTCAATGACACGACCTACATCGGACTCTCGGGTTTGCATGGGTCTGTGAATCGCAGCTTCAACATCATGGCGCTTGACGGGGGCTACACCCGAGGGGACTGGCAGTTCAACGGTCAACTCACAGCAGGCCAAATGGACCGCGCTGCGGCAAATGGCGGGGAAGCCCGGTGGACCGGAGTCTCTGCCTTCATGTCCTACAAAATCGTGCCACGCCTGCAACTGCTGGCCCGCGCCGACTTCATCGAAAACGGAGCCAACGGGGGCGGTACCTATTACGACAATGGCGGGGCAGTAGGCGGTCCAGGCGTCAATGGCTTGGGACCAGAAGGTTTGGACGCAACCGGAAATTTTGCTTACGATACAGCCACTGGCTTAGCCACGCAGGGTGCCAGTTTGTATCGTTTTTCATTGGGAACCAACTACCAGGTCAACGCGAACACCCAGTGGAAAACCGAGTACCGGCTGGACCAGTCCACAGGCTACAACTTTCTGGGCTCCGATGGCGTGACCTACCAGAAAGACAAAACCACGCTATCAACCGCAGTGGTGTTGTCGTTCTAGTCGGCTAGCGCCTAACCCCGCGCGACCGGTCGCTCGGGGTCGCTGCACCATTCGCTCCAGCTTCCGGCAAACAAGGCGCCGGGGGCTAGGCCAGCGATTCGCATGGCCAGGATATTGGGAATGGCGCTAACGCCGCTGCCGCAGTGGTGTACCACCGCACCGGCCGCGCGCGAGCCCAACAATGCGTCGAATTCTGCACGCAACTGGGCTGCGGGTTTGAATGTGCCATCGGCGTTGAAGTTCAGAGAAAACGGACGGTTGAAAGCGCCCGGAACATGCCCGGCCACGGGGTCCAGTGGCTCCACATCGCCTTTGAATCGTGCCGGGGCACGGGCATCGATCAGCATCTGTTGCGTGCTACCCAAACGGCGCTCCACTTGCCCCACGTCCACCAGATCCAGCAAGGGTGGTGCAATGGCGAAACTGGCCGCCGCAGAGGGTGTAGCGATTGAAAAACCCGGTGCAGCCCCACTTTCTGTGCCGCCACCGTGCGCGACCCAGGCCTGCAAGCCGCCGTCTAACACCGCAACGGGGGCGTGTCCAAGCCACTTGAGCATCCACCACAGGCGTCCACAAAAGTTGTTTCCCTGGCGGTCGTAGACCACCGCTTGCATACCATTGCGAAACCCCGCCGTCGCCAGCCACCGCGCAAACGTCTCGCGCGCGGGCAGCGGGTGGCGCCCGCCGCTGGCGGCCCCGGTGAGCGTGGGCTCGCCTTTGGAGCTCAAGGCCGTATCCAGATGGGCGTATACCGCGCCGGGAATGTGACTCTGTGCATACAGGTCTGCTCCCGCATCGGCTTGTGCCAGGTCGAAGCTGCAGTCAAAAACCCGGCATGGTGTGCCACCAGACAGCAACTCATGGAGTTGGGTGGCAGATATCAGATCGGTGTACATGCGAGGTCCCTTCGGATTGTTTGCAAGTTTGATGGTGGAGTGGCGTCGCAACGCAGGCTTAATGCGCTTCTGCTGGCGTATCAGGCAGCGCACGCTCGCGCAGCACGGTGGCCAATACCCCGCTGGTCACGATGACGGCGATACCGGCCCAACCCATGGGCGCAATGGTGTCGCCAAATAGCAGCACGCTGTAGATGCAGGCAAAGACGATGCCCGAGTACTGCATGCTGGCAACCACCAGCGTGGCGCCTTTGCGATAGGCGCGCGTCATGCACCACTGGCCTAGGGACGCCAGTACGCCAATGGGCACGACCCAAGCTGCGTCTTGCCAGCGCACATGCTCCCAGGGGGTTAGCTCAGAAAATGCGACACCGGCGCCACCGATCAGGGCGGTGCCGACGGCGAAGTAAAAAACCGTACGTTCTTCTGGCTCGCCGACCTTGCCCAGAGCGGTGACTTGCATATATGCCAAAGCCGCGCCCATGCCCGATAGCAGCCCGATCACTCCTGCGAACAACTGGTCATGGTCAATAGTCGGTCGCAGTGTCATCACAACCCCAGCAAAACCCAGTAGCACGGTTGTCATCAACATGCCTTGGCGCGGACCTTGGCCGTAGAACAAGGAGCCACCCAATATAAAAGCGGCAACCCAGACGCCGCTCATGTAGTTGAGCGTCATCGCGGTAGCAAGTGGCAGGTGTGCGATGGCATAAAACCAAGAACCCAGAGAAATAACGCCTACGGCGCTGCGCGTGAAATGCATCATGGGCACCGGCGTGCGCAAACTCGCGCCGCGTGCGCGCACCATGGCTGCCATAAAGATGACGCTGACCAAACCGCGGTAAAAAATCAACTCAAAGGTGCCAAAGCTGTTCGATGCCGCCTTAACGCCTACGGCCATGGTGGCAAATAGGAAAGACGCCAGCACCATCCAGAGCGCCTGTTTGGAGCTATCAGGTCCGCCCACCGGGCTCATGTTTCGGGCAGTTCGGCGTTGGCCATGCGGGTGCGATACCACTCGTGAAAATGCTGCATTCCGTCTTCCATGGGGCTTTGGTAGGGGCCGACTTCGTTGTCGCCACGCTGCAACAGGGCTTTGCGCCCGGCGTCCATGCGCTCAGCGATTTCATCGTCCTCAACGCAGGTTTCCATGTAGGCAGCCTGCTGAGATTCGACAAACTCACGCTCGAACGCCACAATTTCCTCGGGGTAATAGAACTCAACCATATTCATGGTTTTGTCTACCCCCATGGGATGCAGGGTTGACACCGTCAGCACATGCGGGTACCACTCGACCATGGTGTGGGGGTAATAGGTCAGCCAAATGGCGCCGAACTTTGGCGGCACGCCGTCACGGTACTTGAGTAATGCACTCTGCCAGCGTTCATATGCGGGAGAGCCACCGCAAGCGTCGGCTTTGCCCAAGCGGTTGGCTGCGCCTACGGTTTGTACCGAGTAATGTGCTTTAAATTCCCAGCGCAGGTCTTCGCAGGTCACAAAATTGCCCAAACCAGGGTGGAACGGGCCCACGTGGTAATCCTCCAAATAGACCTCGATGAAGGTTTTCCAGTTGTAGTTGCACTCGTGCATTTCCACACGGTCAAGCACGTAACCATCAAAGTCGAGGTCGCTGCGGGGTCCTAAATCGCCCATTTGGGCGGCCACATTCACCCCGCCCGATTCAAACAATAAGCCGTTCCACTCTTGAAGTGGGTAGTTGTTGAGATTCAAGCAAGGGTCGGTGGCAAAGTGGGGCGCGCCGATTAATGTGCCGGCCTGGTTGCCCGACACGCCGCTGTGTAAGCCGCTGTAAGTCCAGCGGTGCAAGGGGCAGACGATGTTTCCATTGCTGCCCGCAGTTTGGTTTTGCCCTTGAAGGAGCGAGCCTTTGCCTTTGAGCATCAGCGCCTGTCGATGGCGGCACACGTTGGAGATCAACTCAATGCCGCCGGAGTTTCGAACCAGTACACGGCCTTCGTTCTCCTGGGGCAGGGTGTAGAAGTCGCCGACTTCGGGCACGCTCAGGCTGTGTCCCACATAGCGCGGGCCCGATTTGAAGATGCTTTGCATCTCCCGTGCATAGAGCGCGGGGTCAAAGTAGCTTGATACGGGAAGTTGGCTGACGGCCTGCTGCAGCTGAAGACTTAAATCAGACATGGTGGACCTGACCTAAAGACTCCCCACAGGGAGATTGCGCACACGACGCGAGAAAAATAAAGACCGCTAGCCCCGAAGGAAAACGGTCGCGAAGGGCGTCATTGTACCTTTGGCAAGCCAGATTGAGGGACACCATACCAAGGGTGGAACAGCGCTGCCTTAAAATCATATGCTGTCAATTGCTTTTGCACCCACCCTTTCAAGTGAGCCCCGTATGCCAAAGGCAAGTTCCAACATCCCAAGCGCCGCACAGGCACCCTCCGAGTTGCCTGCCAATTACGAGGCGGCTATGCACGAGCTTGAGCACCTGGTCTCACAGATGGAGGCCGGCGACATGCCGCTGGATCACCTGCTCGCAGCCTATAAAAGGGGCGCTGAGCTGCTCGCTGTATGTCGTAACAAGCTAGAGGCGGTTGAGGAGCAAATCAAGGTGCTTGATAAAGGCGTTCTCAAACCTTGGAGTAGTGTGTGACACATACCGTGCCGTTTGCATTGGAAGCATGGAGCCGTCATCGTTTGCAAACGGTAGAACGTTGTTTAGCCGATTGGGTTAGCTCGGACCAAGAGACGGGCGCAGCACCCGGCGCACCGGCAGACTTGGTGGCTGCCATGCGCTATGCCGTGCTAGATGGTGGAAAGCGCTTGCGTCCCTTGCTCGTATTGGCGGCTTTTGAAGCCGTGTCTGGGCAGAGCGGGCAACCGTCTACGGCGGCCCTTCGCGCGGCCTGTTCGGTGGAATTGATTCACGCCTACTCTTTGGTTCACGACGACATGCCGTGCATGGACAACGACGTCTTGCGCCGCGGAAAGCCCACGGTCCATGTGCAATTTGGCCAAGCTAGCGCCTTGCTGGCGGGCGACGCATTGCAAGCCATGGCGTTTGAGTTGCTCACACCGTCGGACGGCAGTGTGGCGCCCGAGGTTCAAGCGCGCTTGTGCGCTTTGTTATCGCGCGCTGCGGGCAGTACCGGAATGGCCGGAGGCCAGGCCATTGACCTCGCAAGCGTGGGTGGCGCCTTGAACGAAGATGCCTTGCGCCATATGCACCAGCTTAAAACCGGCGCCTTGCTTCGCTGCAGCGTCATGATGGGCACTGCCTGCGCGGGCGCCAGCGCATTGGTGATGGACGCCTTGGAGCGATACGCAAACGCGATAGGGCTTGCATTTCAGGTCGTCGATGACGTGCTTGACGTCACTGCAGACTCCGCAACGCTAGGCAAGACCGCTGGCAAAGACGCCGACCATGCCAAGCCGACTTACGTTTCCCTCATGGGTCTGGCCCGCAGCCGAGCCTATGCCGCCGAGTTGCTAGACCAAGCCCATGCGGCACTGGCCTTGGCCGGCCTGGCCGATACGAGCCCGCTGGGCGCACTGGCCGACATGGTGGTTCACCGAAGCCATTGAGCTTTTTACGATAATGCAGGTTCTTTGCACTTTCGGGCCGTTACTGTGCGGCGCTTCTACCTAGGTTTTTCCGCTCATGCCCAATTCATTCACGACCAAAGCACCGTTGCTGCCACAAATTCACTCGCCTCAGGATTTACGGCGTATGTCCCGAGGCGATATGCATGCTGTGGCCGATGAACTTCGGGCCTTTTTGCTAAAAAGCGTAG
>CANHZG010000050.1 GCA_947464995.1 Comamonadaceae bacterium
CCATTTTCGTCCATCAGGCAGCGCACATAGAACGCCCTAACGCCTGCGTTGGAGCTTATCTCTCCTTTGGCATCAATGCGCCAAACGTGGGGTGTTGCTTCTAATTCCACGAATACGCGCTGGGGGCCGTTCTGAAAATACCAGGAACCGCTCTCATCTTCAGCATAGTTTCGAGCGATGAATTCAATCAACTTGGCATGTTGCAGCAAAGAACCCTTGGAGCCGGGCTTGCCGCTGGCGAACGCGCCGCAGGCCTGCGCACGGTCGTCGCGCATATACCAGTTGCCGCGCGCGTCTAGTCCAAGCCAACCATAGCAATCGGGTACATGGGGCCACTTGGCCATGGCCTGTCGTACGATGTCGTCCATTGGGATGTGTCCTGCGCTGTGCGTTCTTTTAGCGATTTTGCAGCAACCACCCACCCACCGCCTCAGGCAGTGCGAACAAATTGCCAGGTGGTAAACCGGTGGGGAAACCGACATGGCCACCTTCACTGGGTTGCCACAGTGTGACCCAGTCCCCTTTGATCGGCCCCGCAGGAAGCGAGTGCGCTGGAACAAACGGGTCATTTTTCGCATTGAGCACCAAAGCGGGCAAGCGGATGCGGTGCAAGTGTGGTTGGGCTGAAGCCTCGCGCCAGTACCGATCGGTGGTCTCGAAACCGTGCAGCGGAGCCGTAAATGCGTTGTCGAAGGCGTACAGGTCTTGGGCGGCACACACAGCTTGACCATCAAATAAGCCGGGAAACTGGGCCAACTTGCGCATAGCCTTGGGCTTCATGCTGTGCAAGAACATGCGTGTATAGACTTGGCGGTTAAAGCCCGCGCCAATTGCCGTACCGCTGGCAGCCAGATCAATAGGGGCGCAGACCGAGGCCAGAGCGGAGACTGTTTGGCTGGCCAAACTGCCTGCTTCTTCGGCCCATCGCAATAAGGCGTTTCCCCCCAGTGAGATGCCCACCGCCAGGATCGGCCCCATGTGCTGGCTGCGAAGGCGTTGGAGTATCCAAGCAATTTCCTCATAGTCGCCCGAGTGGTAGGCCCGTGGTGCGCGGTTGAGTTCGCCGCTGCAGCCTCTGAAATGGACGACAACAAAGTCCATCGCATGGCCGTTTGCGTAGTCGGCGAACGACTCCGCATAATGGCTGCGCGAAGAGCCTTCAAGACCGTGAAATAGAACCAGTAGGGGGGGGCGGGTGGCGAACTTTGCGCGCTGCCAGTCCAGATCGACAAAGTCGCTATCGGGGGTAGTCCAACGCTCGCGCTCGTAGACCGGCGCATAACGCGCGTACCGGCGTCCCGTTTTGGCTGCTACGATGGTCTGCAAGTGACCGCCCGGTAGCCACCAAGGCGCCGCGTAGTTCATGGATATACCCAAAACAAAAACCGCCCGTAGGCGGTTTGTTCGATCAAACACCCGCGCATGTTAGCGCTTGTGCTGGAACCGTCGAAGTGCAGCGATTTGTGCCACCAGAGTGGAGAGCTCCGACTGCGCGATAGCAAGATCGACGTCACTCTTGGCGTTCTTGAGTGCCTCTTGCGCGAGCGCCTTGGCTGCGTTGGCCTTTTCTTCGTCCAGGTCCTTGCCACGGATGGCCGTGTCTGACAAAACCGTTACGCGATCGGGCTGCACCTCGATGATGCCACCGGCAACAAACACAAACTCCTCGCTGCCGTCGGCCATTTCAATGCGCACCGAACCTGCTTTTACGAGAGTAATAAGGGGCGTGTGCCGGGGGTAGATCCCTAGTTCGCCGCTCTCGCCGGGAAGCGCGACAAACCGCGCCTCTCCCGAGAAAATAGACTCCTCCGCACTGACCACATCAACGTGGATGGTGTTCATGGTTTAGACCTTCTTGGCTTTTTCGAACGCTTCGTCAATGGTTCCAACCATGTAGAAAGCTTGTTCTGGCAAGTGGTCGCATTCACCGGCAACAATCATCTTGAACCCGCGGATGGTCTCTGCCAGTGACACGTATTTGCCGGGGGAGCCGGTAAACACTTCCGCCACGTGGAACGGCTGGGACAAGAAGCGCTGAATTTTGCGTGCACGAGCGACGGTGAGCTTGTCTTCGGGCGCCAGTTCGTCCATGCCCAAAATCGCAATAATGTCACGCAACTCTTTGTAGCGCTGCAAAGTGCCTTGTACGGCGCGTGCCGTAGCGTAGTGCTCTTCACCCACAACCAAGGGGTCGAGCTGGCGACTCGTGGAGTCCAACGGGTCCACTGCAGGGTAAATACCCAGCGATGCAATATCACGAGACAGCACAACGGTCGAGTCCAAGTGGGCGAACGTGGTCGCAGGCGACGGGTCAGTCAAATCGTCGGCAGGAACGTACACGGCCTGAATCGACGTAATCGAGCCCACTTTGGTAGACGTGATGCGCTCTTGCAAACGGCCCATTTCCTCGGCCAAGGTGGGCTGGTAGCCCACGGCAGAGGGCATGCGCCCGAGAAGTGCAGACACTTCGGTTCCGGCCAATGTGTAGCGATAGATGTTGTCCACAAAGAAAAGAACGTCTTTGCCATCGTCGCGGAAAGACTCTGCAATCGTCAAACCGGTCAGTGCCACGCGCAGGCGGTTTCCTGGGGGCTCGTTCATCTGCCCATAGACCATCGCGACTTTGGATTCACCCAGGTTTTCCAGATTCACCACGCCGGAATCGGCCATCTCGTGGTAGAAGTCATTGCCTTCACGGGTTCGCTCGCCCACACCGGCAAAAACGGACAAGCCGCTGTGCGCCTTGGCAATGTTGTTAATCAGCTCCATCATGTTCACGGTCTTTCCCACGCCAGCGCCGCCAAACAAGCCCACTTTGCCACCCTTGGCAAAGGGACAAACCAAGTCAATGACCTTGATGCCGGTCTCCAACAGTTCTTGGGATGGGCTCAGCTCGTCATAGGCAGGGGCCTTGCGGTGGATCGCTGCGGTCTGTGCAGGGTCGACCGGGCCGCGCTCATCGATGGGCGAACCCAGCACGTCCATGATGCGCCCTAAAGTGGCCTTGCCCACGGGCACCGTGATCGCGGCGCCTGTGTTGGTCACCATCAAGCCTCTGCGCAGGCCGTCCGAGGTACCCAGCGCAATGGTGCGAACGATACCGTCTCCGAGCTGTTGCTGCACTTCGAGCGTCAGGGCCGTGCCCTCGAGCTTGAGGGCGTCATACACTTTGGGCATATGGTCACGGGGGAATTCCACGTCGACCACGGCACCAATACACTGAACGATTTTGCCCTGAACGCCTGCGTTCAAATGGGTGTTTTCATGAGCCATGCTCTTTGCTCCAAATATAAAAAATCAGACAGCAGCCGCACCCGCAACGATCTCGGACAATTCCTTTGTGATCGCAGCTTGACGCGTCTTGTTGTAAACCAGTTTGAGTTCGTTGATAACGTCACCGGCGTTATCGGTGGCAGACTTCATTGCCACCATTCGTGCCGACTGCTCGGACGCCATGCTTTCAGCTACAGCTTGGTAGACCAAGGCCTCGACGTACCGCAGCAGCAAATCATCAATGACGATGTTTGCATCGGGCTCGTAGATGTAGTCCCAACTGCTGTGTTTCGCTTCGGCTTGCAGTACTTCAGCGCGCAAGGGCAGCAGCTGCTCAACCACGGGCTCTTGCTTCATGGTGTTGATGAAACGGGTGAAGCACAGAAAAATCGAGTTGATCTCTCCATTGACGTAGGCGTCGAGCAGCACTTTCACTGGGCCGATAAGCGACTCTACATGTGGTGTGTCGCCCAGTTGTGTCGCCTGCGACACCACCTTGATGCCCGAGCGGTTCAAAAAGCCGAGGCCTTTGTTGCCAATGGCCACAGCCTGCGCCCCCATTCCGAGGGCTTGCGCTTCACGCAGCTTGTGCGTGAGCATTCGCAGCACGTTGGTGTTGAGTCCGCCGCACAAGCCTTTGTCCGTGGTCACCACGATGTAGCCAACGGACTTGGACGTGTTGATTTCCATAAATGGATGAACGTACTCTGGATTGGCTTTACCCAGGTTGCCTGCAACTTGGCGAATCTTTTCACCGTAGGGGCGGGCAGCACGCATGCGCTCCTGCGCCTTGCGCATTTTGGATGCGGCCACCATTTCCATGGCTTTGGTGATCTTCTTGGTGTTTTCAACCGATTTGATCTTGCCGCGAATTTCCTTACCTGCTGCCATCAAATGCTCCTTGGTTGGTCAGCGGGCATTAAGCGAAGGTTTTCTTGAATGCGCCCACTGCGTCATTCAATTGGGCTTCGGCATCTTTGTCCATGGCTTTGTCAGCCTCGAGCTTTTGGAGCAAGGGCGCGTGCTTGTCTTTGAGGTAGGCGTGCAAGCCCGCCTCAAAGTGCAACACCTGTTTGACTTCGATGCTATCAAGAAAGCCTTTGTTGACCGCGAACAAGGTCGCTCCCATTAAGCTGATGGGCTGGGGGCTGTACTGAGCCTGCTTAAGCAGCTCAGTGACTCGAGCGCCACGGTCGAGTTGCTTGCGGGTTGCCTCGTCCAAGTCAGAGGCAAACTGCGCGAAAGCGGCCAATTCGCGGTACTGGGCTAAGTCGGTACGGATACCGCCAGAGAGGTTCTTTACCAGCTTGGTCTGTGCAGCACCACCCACGCGGGAGACCGAGATACCAGCGTTAATCGCGGGGCGAATACCCGCATTAAATAACGATGTCTCTAAGAAGATCTGCCCGTCGGTGATGGAGATTACATTGGTGGGCACGAAAGCTGAGACGTCACCGGCTTGGGTTTCGATGATAGGAAGCGCGGTCAATGAACCGGTCTTGCCTTTTACGGCGCCTTTGGTGAAGTCTTCCACGTACTTGGCGTTCACGCGAGCGGCGCGCTCAAGCAAGCGGCTGTGCAGATAGAACACGTCGCCCGGGTAGGCTTCGCGTCCTGGCGGGCGACGCAGCAGCAAAGACACCTGGCGGTAGGCCACGGCCTGCTTGGAGAGATCGTCGTAAACGATCAAGGCGTCTTCGCCACGATCTCGAAAGTATTCACCCATGGTACAGCCCGAGTAGGCAGATACGTACTGCATGGCAGCGGACTCGGATGCCGAGGCGGCCACCACAATGGTGTACTGCATGGCGCCCGCTTGCTCCAAGGCGCGCACCACGTTCTTAATCGACGAGGCTTTTTGGCCGATGGCGACATAAACGCAGGTCATGTGCTGACCCTTTTGGTTGATGATGGCATCAATGGCGACGGCCGTTTTACCAGTCTGACGGTCGCCAATGATTAACTCGCGCTGACCCCGGCCCACCGGCACCATAGAGTCAATCGACTTCAAACCGGTTTGCATGGGCTGGCTGACCGACTCACGTGCAATAACCCCGGGGGCGACTTTCTCAATCACGTCGGTCATCTTGGCATTGATAGGCCCCTTCCCGTCAATGGGCTGTCCCAATGCGTTAACCACGCGGCCAATGAGTTCGGGCCCCACCGGCACTTCCAAAATACGCCCGGTGCATTTGACCGTGTCGCCTTCGGAGATATGTTCATAGTCGCCCAAAATCACCGCGCCCACCGAGTCGCGCTCCAAATTGAGCGCCAATCCGAAAGTATTGTTGGGGAACTCGAGCATCTCGCCCTGCATCACATCGGACAACCCGTGTACGCGCACGATGCCATCGGTCACCGAGATAACGGTTCCCTGGTTACGGATATCGGCGCTGTCGGACAGTCCCTCGATACGGCGTTTGATGAGTTCGGAAATTTCTGCCGGATTGAGTTGCATGACTCTTTCCCTCTTTCTTGGTAAAACTAAAGCACAGTTGTTGGCTGCATCAAGCAGCCAACGCCACTTTCATTTGTTCGAGGCGGGCTTTGACCGAGGTGTCAAGCACCTCGTCACCCACCACGACGCGGATTCCGCCAATGAGCTCAGGTTGCAATTGCACCGAGACATGGAGCTTGCGATCAAAGCGTTTTTCCAGGACTTGCACGACTTCGGCGAGCAAGCCGCCATCCATTGGAAACGGACTAAAAACCGTTGCGTCCGAAGCCCCGCCCCGATCATTGACCTGGGCACGGAATTGCAACGCCATCTCTGGCATGGCGCTCAGGCGTCCGTTCTCAAGCACCATGCGTAAAAACTGCTGCGCCACGGCCGACAAGGCCTGCGGCATCACGCCCTGAATCAGACCAAGCACCTGTTCAGGCGTTGATTTTGGATGGGACGCGAAGCGCATCAAGTCGGGATCGATAACAATTTCTGCCAAGCGGTCGAGCCACTGCGCTGTTTGATCAAGGTGGTCGGCACTGGCCTTGAAAAGCGCGTCAGCGTAAGGGCGGGCAATGGTCGCGAGTTCAGCCATGGTCGCCTTTACAGTTCACTTTTTAGGCGGGTCAGCAAATCGCTGTGAACCTGGGCATTGACTTCCTTGCGAAGGATTTGCTCAGCGCCCTTGACTGCAAGCATAGCCACTTCTGCGCGAAGTGACTCACGTACTTTGACGGCCTCTTGCAAGGCCTCATCGCGCGCGCTCACCACGATGCGTGCGCCCTCTTCACTGGCGCGCGCTTTAGCCTCGTCAATGATCTGCTGCGCGCGCCGCTCGGCATCGGCCAAAACCGCGGCCGACTCTGAGCGCGTTGCCGCCATGCGGGTCTCAACCTCACGGTGCACGTTGGCGAGTTCAAGCTTGGCATGCTCAGCTGCTGAGAGGCCATGCGCAATTTTCCCCGCGCGTTCATCCAGGGCCTTGACCAGCGGCGGCCAGATGAATTTCATTGTGAACCCGACCAAAATCAGGAACACAATCATCTGAACAATTAAGGTACCGGTAATGCTCACTTCATATCCTTTCCCACAGGGCCTGGACTGCGCACGGCGCTAGGCTCGTGTCACTGACGTCCACGGCACAAATGGATTACTTGGCCAGTTGGCCCAGGAATGGGTTGGCGGTGGTGAACCACAGTGCCACACCAGTTCCGATAATGAAGGCCGCGTCAATCAGGCCCACCAGCAAGAACATTTTGGTCTGCAACTCGCCCATCAATTCGGGTTGGCGTGCGGCCGCCTCGAGGTACTTGCTGCCCATGATGCCAATGCCGATACACGCGCCGGCGGCGCCCAGACCGATGATCAAACCTGCGGCGAGCGCGACAAAACCGATAAGACTTTCCATGGTAGCTCCTTAAAAAAAATAGGGGAAGAGAGAGTTAAAAATCAGTGGTGATCGTGCGCTTGACCCACATAAACGAGGGTTAGCATCATGAACACAAAGGCTTGGAGTGTGATGATCAAAATGTGAAAAATCGCCCACACGGTGCCAGCAATGACGTGCCCGATAGACAGGGCAATTCCAGTAAAAGACAGTGATATCGCGCCACCCATAAGAGCAATGAGCAAGAATATGAGTTCGCCCGCATACATATTGCCAAACAATCGCATGCCATGCGAGACCGTCTTGGCGACATATTCAATCATCTGCATAGCGAAATTAAAGGGGTAAAGCAAAAAATGGTTACCAAACGGCGCTGTAAACAATTCGTGCAACCAGCCTCCCAAGCCTTTGATTTTTATGCAGTAGTACAGCGAGATAATCAGCACGCTGACCGATAGGCCCATCGCAGCGGAAAGATCCGCCGTGGGTACGACGCGCATGTACGCGTGGTGCGCGTCACCACCGTTGGCCGTGAACAACACTTCCCAAATCAGCGGGATCAAGTCAACGGGTAGCAAGTCCATCGCATTCATCAGGAAGATCCAGACAAATACCGTCAAAGCCAGAGGTGCAACGAATTTACGGCTTTGCGCGTTGTGCACGATGCTCTTGGCTTGTGCATCGACCATCTCAATCAGCAACTCAACGGCGGCCTGCAAGCGCCCGGGCACTCCCGATGTTGCGCGGCGCGCGCCTAGCCACAATAACAAACATCCAATTACGCCCACTGAAATAGCCCAAAACACTGTGTCCAAATTGAAGACTGAAAAATCAACAATTCCAACCATGTGCTTGTTTTGCAAATGGGTTAGGTGGTGACCAATGTATTCACCGGCGGTAAGCCCTTGCGCAGCGTGTTCTTCAGCAGCCATTTGTTAATCTTGTCAGTTACTTTTGCCGTTAAACGGTAAATTAGTTGCTTACAACCGGTTTGCGCTTGCCTCTAAAGAGTGAAGCGAACCAATACACCTTCATCGTTAAGACCAGACCCACCAGCATGGCGGGCCAATTAAGGCCACTCACCCAACGGTGCGCCATCAACATGATAGTCACCGTCATCACAACTTTCACCAATTCCCACAAAAAGAAACTGGTCACTGCATTTGCAATGCTAAGGGACGCAAACCGCCCCATCAAACCTCTAGCAAACACAGCGGCAGGCAGCGTTACAGCCAAGGCTCCACAGGCAACTGAGACCGCGATCTCGCGCTGCTGTGTAAGCAACCACGCCAAACACGCCGCTGTCACACCCACCAAAAACTGCCCTACAACCACACTCCAAGGCGAAAGGCTCGGATTTTCTTGACGAAATTTTTGCGCTTGGCCCGCTGTCATCGCCACGAACGCTTCTTCGTCCGGGTCTTGATCATCAGCGTGCACGTGCATTTTCGGCATCCAAGATTACAAAGGCTTTACAGAAATTTTCGGTGCAGCTTTCGATTATACGCTGGAATGGTGGGTGGTTGGGCGCTGGCGGAGCTTGCCAAGCTAACGTTAGACTGAACGCAGACTCTGATCCCGAAATTTCCATGGCGAGCGCACAACCCCCCACTTCCCTGAACGCTCGTCCGACTGACGAGGCCGAGCCCTCGCTCATTACTTACCCCTCGCTATTTCCCATTAAAGTGATGGGTTTGCAGGCCGACGGACTAGTGCATGCTGTTACTAGCATTGCGAGAGCTTTTGACCCTGTATTCGATGCATCCACTGTTGAACTGCGTCCTAGCAAAGGAGGTAAGTACCTGGGCATCACCATCACAGTGACCGCCACGAGCCGCGAGCAACTCGACGAGCTGTACCGCACCCTGAGCACCCACCCGATGGTTAAAGTGGTTCTCTAGGAGCGACCCATGAGAATCGTTCAATTAGGGCAGGTTGACTACCAAGCGACCTGGGAAGAAATGAAGGAGTTCACGCGCCTGAGAAACGCGCCAAACGCAGCGGAGGTAGCTGACGTCTTATGGCTGTGCGAGCACCCTGAGGTGTTTACCCAAGGCCTGGCTGGCAAGGAGGAGCACTTGTTCAACCCTGGTGGGATTCCCGTGGTGAAGACCGATCGGGGCGGGCAGGTGACATTCCATGGACCGGGGCAGGTGGTCGCCTATCCTTTGCTTGATTTGCGGCGCGCCGGATATTTCGTCAAGGAATATGTCTACCGAATCGAAGAAGCGCTCATTCGAACGCTATTGCACTTTGGGGTAACCGGCCATCGCGTGCCAGGTGCGCCCGGCATTTATGTGAGCCTGCTAGACCCGCGAGGCCACGCTCGCCCGACATCGCATTCGAATCGCGCGGCCAACGGCGATTTGATTCCAGACTTCACGGGTCTTGGAAAGATCGCCGCCTTGGGCATCAAGGTTTCACGTCACTGCGCCTACCATGGCGTTGCGCTCAATGTGAAAATGGATTTAGGGCCTTTTGCAGGCATAAACCCTTGTGGATATGCGCAGTTGCAAACGATAGACCTCTCCACAATCGGCGTATCTGCCACTTGGGAGGATGTATCCGCTATCCTCGGGCAAAAACTCGTTGCGCACTTGCTGGCCTGACGCATGTTTCGCCACCCGTCACCTTAGACTTTTCCGAGTACTTTATGTCCCAAATGCCAAACGACGCAACCAGCCACCCCACTGTGCGCGAGCCTCAAGCTGCGGGCGAGTACAACGCCTTGTCTAAACAAAAAGCGGCAGCCAAACTGTCTCGTATCCCCATTAAGGTCCAAGCGGCTGAGGTTTTGAAAAAGCCCGATTGGATTCGGGTGAAGGCGGGCAGCCCCTCCACCCGTTTCTACGAAATTAAAGACGTGCTGCGTGCCAACAAGCTGGTAACCGTTTGCGAGGAAGCCAGTTGCCCCAACATCGGCGAATGTTTTGGCAAAGGAACGGCGACCTTCATGATCATGGGGGACAAATGCACGCGACGTTGCCCATTTTGCGACGTTGGTCATGGACGGCCCGACCCCTTAGACCTGAACGAACCCGACAATTTGGCCCGTACGATTGCGCAACTGCACCTGAAATACGTCGTCATTACCAGTGTGGACCGGGACGACCTGCGCGACGGAGGCGCCAGCCATTTTGTGGACTGCATTCGCAAGACAAGGGCGCTGTCCCCGCAGACGCAAATTGAGGTTTTAGTGCCCGATTTCCGGGGGCGCGACGACCGCGCTTTGGAGATTCTCAAGGCGGCTCCGCCAGACGTCATGAACCACAACCTGGAAACCATTCCCCGTCTTTACAAAGAAGCGCGGCCCGGTTCCGACTACCACTTCAGTCTGAATTTGTTGAAAAAGTTTAAAGCGCTCTTTCCCGACGTTCCAACCAAGAGTGGCCTCATGGTCGGACTGGGCGAAACGGACGAAGAGATTTTGGCGGTTATGCGGGACATGCGCGCCCATGGCATCGACATGCTGACCATTGGCCAATACCTGGCGCCCTCAACCAGCCACTTGCCTGTTCGCCGCTACGTGCACCCCGATACCTTCAAAATGTTTGAATCTGAGGCTTATGCGATGGGCTTCAAGCATGCTGCTGTTGGAGCCATGGTGCGGTCGAGCTACCACGCCGACCAGCAAGCGGAGCATGCCAAGCTGGGTTAGCGCACCCTCAGCCCCCCAGATGCGGCAAAGGCTTTGAGCCGCTTGGTGGGGTAACAAACCGGGTTAGCCGGTGCGTGATGTCAATATAGAGCCGGTCAAACTCCTGCTCGGGGTCGATTGCGAACGAGGCGGCGGTCTCAGCCTGCGAGCCTGTCGGCAGTAGGCCTGCGTGCACAAGTGAGGGGTCTCTTTCAGGTCCTTGGGCATCGTCGTCAACCAGTTCGGTTAGGAGCGCAGCCAGATCAGCCTCCTCCAGCTCAATATGCGCCATGTAGCGGTCGCACAGGTCGACAGCTGCGGTTTCAAAGGCTTGGCGCTGTGATGCGCCGTACTGCTGCCAGGCGCTAAGTTGGCGCTGCAACATGCCGAGTTCGTACACAGCGTTGACATGCGACTGCTCATTGCGCTGCACGCTCACCGATGCGTTAGGCAGCGCCTCCATAACCAGTGGGAAATACAAGTCTGACTCTCTCGGGTAGTGCACCTGCTCGGAAAACTCCCGCACATAAAACAGCATGGCCCGCAGGATGCGGAAAAATTCCTCTGTTCCCTCTTGGGGCCCGCGGGCAATCACCATTTTCAAAGCGCCCAGCATGGCGGCCAGTGAATGGTGGTCTTTGTGCACCGTGCCCATGGTGCGTGATGCAAACGTTTGCATAATGGGTCCTCCTGACACCAGAGCATGGTGCGCCCGCCAACGGGGGCGTGCTTTGATGCATATCAACAGAACCGTTTAGCCCCTGCGGGCGGGCGCCACGACACAAGCCACTTCCAAACCATGCCAGACACGACACCCTCCGCAGTAGCCCAGGTCACACCAGACCAGTTCGATGAAATAGACGCCATCCTGGACGACTTGCGCACCCGCAACGACGAAACGCCGCAGTGGGAGTTTTGTGAGGGTGTGCTCGCCGCGCTGGTGTGCTGCCGACGTGCCATTGATCCCGATGAATACCTGGAACTGCTTCTAGGTGTGGCCCCGCAGGGTGAGGAGGATGCTGACCGCTATGAGGGTGCGTTTGTTGATGCCGCGCAGCGCGCGCGCTTCATGGAAATTTGGAACGTGCGCTGGGCTGAAGTCGCCACCGCGCTGGCTGCTGACATCAACTCGCTCGATGACGAGTCCGCCTACCAGCCCGAAGTGATGGATGTGCGCGGTGCCATTGCTGAGTTGTCCGAGGCCGAGCGCGCCGACATTGGCGACGACGCCATTCCGGCCTTTGGCCAGGTTTGGGCGCTGGGCTTTATGTTCGCGGTGGAAAACTGGCCGCAAGAATGGGTGGCGCCGCGCGACAAAGACGCCGCCAAACTGCTCGACGCCGCGCTACAAGCCATGGTGGCGCTAACCGAAGACGACACCGGTGCGCTGGAGGTTTCCCCCTTTAGCGACGATGCCCCACCCAGCATGAGCCAGGCCCGCGTGGACACCTTTGCCAACGCCGTGTGGGCGGTCTATGACCTCTTTGAACTCTGGCGCAACATCGGCCCCCGGGTGGAGACTGTACGCAGGCAAGTCAGCCCAGGGCGCAACGATGGTTGCCCCTGCGGTAGCGGTAAAAAGTACAAGAAGTGCTGCGGTGCCTGAGGCGACGCAAGTTCAGCGGTAGCGCAGCTTCATCACCAAAATACACAACGCCAGCGACCCCGTGATCGCGTTGGCGATCACGACGGGCCAGGCGCCCAGTAGCAGGCCGTAGACCAGCCACAGGGCGACGCCTACTGTGAATGCGCTGTACATTCCGAGCGAGATGCCGCTGGCGTCTTTGCTGCGAAAAGTCTGCAGCATCTGAGGCACAAAACTCGCGGTGGTCAGGGTGGCGGCAATGGCGCCTATCCAGTCGGCTAGGGGCATTAATGGTCCTCAGAGTCTTGGGTGGTCCAGCTCACCAGCGCGTCAAAAGCGGCGCGGGCGGCGTGGGCGTTGGGGTGGTTGGCCAGGGCGACCAACACATAGCGTTTGCCACTGGCGCCGTGCACAAAGCCGGCGATGGCGGTAACTTCATTCAGGCTGCCAGTTTTCAGGTGTGCGCTGCCCGGCTTGGAAAATTTGGTGCGCTTGAGTGTGCCGTCCACCCCGCTGATGGGCAGCGAGGCCATCAGCTCGGGCATGAGTGGCGAGCGATAGGCGCTTTGCAGCAACTGGCCCAGGGCGCGCGCGCTGATGCGCTCCTGACGCGACAGCCCCGAACCGTTGTCCACTGTAAAAGGCTCATTGGTCGCAATGCGCTCCTGCCACCAGCGCTGCAGCACGGCGCGCGAGGCTGCCAGGCTGCCTACGCTGCCCGATTCGTCACGTCCCAGCGTCAAAAACACCTGCTGCGCCATCACGTTGTTGCTGTATTTGTTGATGTCGCGAACGATCTCGGCCAGCGGCGCCGAGCGCACTTCTAGCGCCGGGGGCGCGGCTAGCAAGGCGGCGGGCACCTGGCCGTAGCGCACTGTGCCGCTGAGCTTGCCGCCCATGCTGCGCCAAAGACCTTGCACCGCACGCGGCGCGTAGCTGGCAGGGTCCACATAGGCCAGGGGCCAGACTTTTTCGCCGCAGTCGGCGGGGTAGGCGCCAGTAAAACGGATGCGCGCTGGGTCTGTCAGTGCGGCCTTGAGCGCAGCCCGGTAGTCGCCGCAGGAGCCCGTTTGCAGCGCCACCGTGTCCTGGGTTTTCACGCCCCACAAGGGTGGTTCAAACTGAACATGCGCAATGTGGCGCGGAATATCTGGCGTGAAGGTCATCAGCACCGACTTGTAGTTGATCAGCAGCGCGTCCGCGCTGGCGTTGTAGGGGCGCAGCGGTTCGCCGTCAAAGGCACCGGGGTCGCTGGCCACCGCCTCAAACGCACGGTTGTCGAGCACGATGTCGCCCTGGATGCGCGCAATGCCAATGCCCTGCACACGGCGCAGCAGCAGCCACAGGCGCTCGAGCACCAGCTTGGGGTCGCCCTGGCCCTGGATGTAGACATTGCCTATGAGCACCCCGGCACGCACCGCGCCTTGCACATACACCGGCGTGGCCCAGGTGTAGGCCGGGCCCAGCAGGTCGAGTGCGGCGTAGGTGGTCACCAGCTTCATCACCGACGCGGCTTGCATGGGTACCCCTGCACGGTGGCTCAGGCGTGGCGCGGCGCTGGCGTTGTGGGCGTCCAGCACCAGCAGGGCCACGGCATCCTGCGGCACTTTGGCGCGCGCCAGTTCGGTTTCGACCGCTGTGGGAATCTGCGCACTCGCCCAGGTGCAGGCGAAGCACAAGGCGATCAAGAGCAGGCGGCGCCAGTACATAGGCGGATTATGGGTGCGCGCTCTGGGGCCTGCGCCGATAATCCCCCGATGTCTTTTCCCGCCCCACCCTCCCCCCCATCGCCACGCCTATCGCCCCAAGCCGTGGGTCTGCTGGCGGCGGTGGTAACGGTGGCGATCTGGACTTCTTTTATCGTCATTGCCCGCGCCACTGCCGACCCGGCGCGCGGCGGCGTGTTGACGCCGTTTGACATCGTCTTCGCCCGGCTCTGGGGTGCGGGTCTGGTGTTGCTGCCCTGGGGCTGGTGGCTCTCGCGCAAGGC
>CANHZG010000051.1 GCA_947464995.1 Comamonadaceae bacterium
ACCCTGGGGTCGAAAAAATTGCTTTGGGTTTGGTTTGGTTACTTTTGGTCGCAGACGCATTGCAGTTGACCGGTGTTGGGTTAGCGCTGCTGGCCCTGTTGACCATGCTGGCCCATCTGATTCGCTTGTTCTTGTGGCAGCCATGGAAGACATTCAAAACCCCCTTGGTTTGGGTGCTTCATGCAGCCTATGCCTGGATTCCACTGCACTTGGCTTTGCGTGCCATGGCGGCAATGGATTGGGTTCCACCTTCGGTGGCCAACCATGCGCTGACCACCGGTGCCATTGGTGGCATGGTCATCGGAATGATGACGCGCACGGCTTTGGGTCACACGGGTAGCAAGCTGATTGCAGGAAAGGCAGAAATCACGTGTTACGCCCTGGTGGCAGCGGCTGCGTGGGTGCGTGTCGGTATTCCTTTGCTCGACCCGTCGCTGATCAGAGTTGCAGTTTTGGCGTCCGCCATCCTGTGGTCCACCGGTTTTGCCGTGTATGCCTTACGGTATTGGCGTATTTTGGTTTGGGATTGAATTACTTGGCGTGCGCAGTTCACGACCACACCGGGTGTTTTTCCATCACCTGCGTAAAAGCGGCAGACGCTTCAAAGTCTTGCAACCATTGTGCGAGATTGCTCCAGGCTTGATGCGTAAACCACGCTTTGTCGGTGTGCGCAAACTGGCGCACGAACGGTGCGATGGCGGCGTCGGCAAGACCGAAGCGCGCGCCTCCCAAGAACCGTTGCAGCGTCAGTCGATCTTGCAATCCGCCCAAGAATCCCCGCGCCAGTTCCCTGTGCGCCAGGCCGTCGGCAAGCCCGTAGCGGTGCGGGTACTTGTAGCGGTCTAGGTGGAATTTGAACTCTCCGTCGTTTTGTGCAATCAGAGTCCAATCGTTTTGGCGGCTTCCTTCATCAGCCGGTAACCAAGCGTGGGTGTCATGGGTTTCCAAGGCCCAGCGCATGATGTCCAGGCTTTCGTCTAGCACCCTCCCGTCGGCCAGCACTAGCACCGGAACCGTACCTTTGGGCGAGGAGCGCAGCATGTCGGCTGGCTTGTTTTTGAGCACAATCTCGCGGTGCTCCACCACCTGGCTAGCCGCCTGCAATGCCAACCGAGCCCGCATGGCGTAGGGGCAGCGCCGAAAGGAGTACAAAACGGGCAGGGTAGAAGGTGTAGGGACTTCAGGTGTCAGCATGGGGTCAAGTATGCTGTTTTTGAATCAAAAAGTTGTCTGAATAGGCTATTTACGGTGTTGACCGCCAAAACTATATGTCAACCCCACCCAGATGGCGCGAGGCGGCGCCGGAGTAAGGAATTGTTGGGTTGTCAAAGTGTAGATGCTGGTCATACCCGCCAAACCATAGGTGGCGTACTGCTGGTTGAAGAGGTTGCTGACATTGATCGATAGTTGGGTGTCTTTGTTGAATTTGTAATGGGCGTCCAGATTGACTAAGGCGTAACCGGCCACTTCCCCACTAGAGTCTGCATTGGTTTCGTTGCCATGAGCCCATTGGCTACCAGTGGCAATCACATTAGCACCTAATAGAAGGTCGGCGTCGAAAGCATAGGCGGTTCTCAGCTTCAGGGTGTGCGTGGGGATGCCGGGGATTTTGTTTCCACTGACCACGTTTTCGCCACCAGCAGTCTGAAATTCTGACTTGTAGGTGGCCTCCACATAGCCGTATTGAGCCGAGAAATACCACTTGTCCATTTTGGATTGCATGCCGAACTCAAATCCTCTGCGCTGGGTGTCGCCAACGTTTGCAAAATAGCCCAGCGTGGCAGAAGATGCAATGAACTGAATGTCATCGCTTAGGCTCGAATCAAACACCGCAACATTCCATGAGGTGTTGCGGCCTACCTTGCCGCGGGCACCCACTTCAAAGGTCTTGGCAACCACGGCTTTGAGCTCAGGGTCCCCGTTGAAGCCGGTGGGCAATGCACAAGGACTGTCCGGGTCGGCGCATGACAACTCGATCGAAGTTGGTGCGCGCATGGACTCGCTGTAGCCCGCAAAGAGACCGTTGTCTTTGTCGAGGTTGTAGTTGAAGCCCAGCGCCGGATTGAAGCGCTGGTATTGGTGATTGCCGTTTAGGCTGCTGGTTTGGGGGCCAGCCACGCTTCCTTCGATAGCCGTAAGCGCTGTTGAGCTTGCTGATTTATATGAGCCCAGGTAAGTGGGGTTGTAATAGCCGGTCCCGTCGGTAGCGGTCCAGTTCCATCCACCGTCATCATTCAAATATTGCTTGTTAGCTCCCGTCTGATCGATCGTGGTTCGGTTAAAGCTGCCCAATGCGGTTGCACTGAGCCTGTCACTCAGGGCCATCGTATCGGTGAAGTAAGCGCTCAAATTGGTGGTGGTGGAATCCAGATTGACTGCACCCAATAGGTTGCTGCCACTGAATGTGGCCGGGTTGCTTGCAGAAGGCGCCAATCCGTCGCCCGTGAAGCCGTAATTCAGATTCGATGTGACGACGGTTTTGTAGTCGACCAATTTGGCCAACGAGGTACTTTGCGCATAATTGATTGTGGATACATCATAAGAACCACCGATTGTGAATGCGTTTTTCTTGCCCAGCACATTGGCAAAGTTCGACCATTGCAATGAGGTGCCTATCGTTTCTTGTTGGGTGAGTGAATCCACCACGCTTGAGTTGAGCGAGCTCGTCCAACGGCCATAACCATAAGCCAGTGCATTGGCGTTGGTTACAGAGTTGATGGCCGTGCCATTGGGTGCTTTGTTGGCGCATTTGGCCGTGGCACCTGACATCACCAATGCGCCATCATCGCTGTAGCAGCCGTCATCCCAGCCCACATTGCTGTTGATGTTTTGTGACCGGCCCTTGCGAAAAAATGCATTGCCTGCCAACTCCTGGTTTTCATCCAGCGCATGCGTACCCTTGAGGTTAATTTGGGTCAAGTGGTTGGATGTGCTGTCGGGCCAGGTGTAGGCCGATCGCGTATCTCCCATCATGTCCAAGGGTAAAGATTGGGTCCCGTTCAATGAGGTTTCGGCGAACAGACCGGAAATCTCCAGGCGGGTATCGCCACCTTCGCCACGCCAGCGCGCTTTGCCAAACAGCTGTTTGACATCGGAGCCGGAATGGTCGCGAAAACCATCCTGCTTATCCAGGTTGGTTGCTACAAAGTAGTCTGTGTCGCTCTGCGTATCTACCCAGCCGCTCTCTAAGGTGAACCGCTGGCGACTGAACGAGCCGCCCAAAAGGCCAACGGATGTGCCTGCGTTGTCTCTGCCGTTCTTGGTCTCTATGACCAAAGCGCCCCCCAGCGTATTCAAGCCAAACAGGGGGTTAGATCCGGGCAAGACACTCAGGCGCGCCATGGCGTTCATGGGGATCAAGTCCCAATTCACCACAGAGCCAAAAGGTTCGTTCATGCGAATGCCATCGACATACACCGACAAGCCCACCGGCGCACCGAGCAGGGAAGTAGCTTGGAAACCACGGTAGTTGACATCATTCTGATAGCCGTTTCCAGTGCCGTTGCTCAGGCTGATCGAACCGATCTGGTTGTTCAGTACATCGGCTAGATTGGACATCCCTTGCTCATTGGCTTCTTTGCTGCCCAGCGTTTGTGCATTGCCGGGAAACTGGGACAGGGGAACACCCACGCCACCCAAGGGCGTGCTGCCAACTACTTCCACTGTAGGCAAGGTGGGCGCGTCCTGAGCGCTGGTCCAGTGACTGAATGCAGCTGACAACAAGATAACGCAACCGACTTTGGGGAACTTGGTGATTGCCAGCGGATTAGGATTGTTATTCTTGCGCATGAGAAAAGCAGGTGAGAGTTGAGTCATGTGCCAAGCTTAGAAAACAAGCGGGCGCAGGAACAGGGAAAAACTCTCGACTTCAGCGGGGGAAAACCCTAGTACGCAGCCGGAATTACGTTGTGGCGCAGGGCCAAGTGCACCAACGCCGCAGAATTGGTGGCGTTCAGTTTGTCTTTGAGCTGCGTCACGTGGTTGGCAACTGTTTTCTGGCTGAGATTGAGCCGTTCGGCCACCTCGTGCACCGACTGTCCTTGGGCGATCAGGCGAAAGACCTCAAACTCCCGGGGCGAAAGCAAACTGCTCGGATGCATCTGCGCTTGGGTTTGCGCCAACTGGTAAGCCATGTCCTGGCTGACAAACCGGCGTCCAGCATGCAATTCGCGCACGGCCTGCACCAGGATATCTGGCGCGCTTTGCTTGGTGACGTAGCCCCTTGCGCCGGCCTGTATGGCGCGTTGCGCAAACACCGGTTCCTCGTGCATGCTGAAAGCGAGCAAACTGGCTTTCGGTGCTTGGCTGCTGATGCGACGTATCAACTCAAGCCCACCAACGCCTGGCATGGACAGATCAATCACGCAGACATCGGGTTGGTGTTGCCGGTACAGCGCATAGCCTTGTTCGGCATTCTCTGCTTCGTCTACCACCTGCATACCTTCACCGTGCTCCAGAAAACGGCGGTAGCCGGCGCGAACCACTGCATGGTCGTCAATCAGCAGGATGCGGATCATGTTGAGGCCTCTGTGTCAGGCATGGGCAGAACCACTTTCAACTGTGTGCCACCAGTAGCCGGGGAGTCCAGGCTCAGTTGGCCGCCCAAAGCGCTGACGCGTTCCCGCATGCCCAGAACACCCAGGCCCGTGAGGCCTGTATTTTTTTGTAGACCGACTCCGTTATCCACGACCGTGAGCACAATCTGTCCAGTTCTCGCATCTTGTGTCCCGTGCGAAATGGTGATCTCGGCTAAGCTGGCTTGCGCGTGCTTGGCGATATTGGTAAGACCTTCCTGCACGCTGCGATAGAGGGTAATGGTGCAGGCTTCGTCCAGCGCGTCAAAAGTCCCATGGCTTTTGAAAGTGCAAGCGATACTGTGTTGCGCTTGCCACCCTTCTACCAGTAGTTGCAAGCTAATGATCAGGCCAAGATCATCCAATCCAGTCGGGCGCAAGCGTTTCAACATGCTGCGCAGCACTTGGTGCAAGTGGTCCGCAGCCTCAGAGATACGCTGCGCGCTTGCATGAATGATGGCCTCCTTATGCAGGGATTCCTGGGCAACCAGAGCGGCGTCGACCTTGATGACAACGCAGTACTGACCAAATTCATCATGTAATTCGCGTGCAATGAAGCGACGCTCCGATTCTTGCAACTGAATAAGCTCCTGCGCCAGCCTGCGATTTTGTGCAAGCGCATCCAGATTTCTTGCCTCTAGCTGCCTGCGAATCTGCATATCCCGATTCAGTTCACGCCAGCGGCGCCATCCAAACCACACCAAGGCTATGGACAGGACCAGCAAGGTTAGGGGAATTTCGTCCAGTTGCCAGGGTTCATGTTTATGGGTCCAATTGCTCAGGCGCTCGGCCAGCTCGAGTTGCATAGACACTACAAGGAACACCACTACGGTGCAAATGATCGCCACCAAATCGGACACCGAACGATGGTGATCGGGGCGTGGGTCTTGCGACAGAGAGGGAGGCAAATCAAACATCTGCATTGCTGAAGTACATGGAGTTGCTTTCCACCGTTAGATAGGGATGGTTGCTCGAGGCATTATCCGCGCCATGCCGCGAGGTGTTCGAGTTACATTTTTAACCTTTGCGCTCACCTAGTTCGTGATCAACGGGATAGATCCGTATGAGCAAGAAAAAAATCGCAGTACCCAGAAAAAGAGAAGCTGCCGCTATGTCTAAGGCGACTTCGAACCCTGCCGATGCTGTTGCAGCGTGGCTAATCATGTAGCCCGCCAGTGGAGGGCCAAGGATCTGGCCAAGCCCGTACAGTGCCGTCAGCAAACCTATGGTGGAGGCGACATGCTGGGGTCGGATGCGGCGCGCCTCTTGCATTGCAAAGTAGGTAATTGCCGTGAAGGGAAGGCCCACCAGAAGGCTGCCCAGTGCAAAGCCCAATAGGCTTGGCAGGATCTGGCTCATTGCAACGCCTACCGCCTGTATCAGGTAACACACGACTAACATCCAGCGCAGATCGCGCACTTTATTCATACGTGACGCAAGCAATGCACCGATGACGACGCCACAGCCCAATATGGGCCAAAAAAGATCCACCCAAACCGAACCGGCGAGTACTTGTCGGGCAATAACCGGCAAGAAGGTCGCCGTGATGATGTAGCCAAAACCGGCAACACCATAGGCAAACGCCAACAAGGTCACCTCACCCGTTGAGTGCGTGCTTGCCGCATCCGTGTGGGCTGAATGGGTGATCACTGCGGGCAAAACTGTGTTGCGTCCATTCAATACCGGCCAGATCAAGACAGTCAAACCCAATGCCAATATGCCGAACGTCAACCACCCGCTGGCAGATCGCCAATCGTTGGCGACCATGACGCCTGCCGCCATTCCTGTGAGCACAATTCCAGCACCGGGGCCCATGTAAATCAACGCACCTAAACTTGCGTGGCCTCGCAATGCCACCTGAGCCAGGCACCAACCAGATGTGTAAACGAAAACCAAGGCACTGGCTACCCCGGCCGAAAATCGCAAATAGGGCCAGCATGCATCCCAAGGTGCTGCCATCCCAAAGGTCAGCAAGAATGTGCTGACAAGTCCAATGCGAATCACCACGGTGGGTTTAGAAAACGGCACGAACGTACAAAACAAGGCACCCACCAGGTAACCGATGTAGTTTGCACTGGCTAACCAACTGGCGTCGCTCAGGGAAATGACCTGATCGTGCAACATCATAGGCAGTAGCGGGGTAAACGCAAAACGACCGATACCCATGGCAGTGGCCAAGGCAATCAAGCCGGCCGTGATGATGCGCCGGTGATTGTCCTGAGGCAGCAAGGGGTGAGACATGGGGTTTTATCAGTCAGGGGCGCACACCGCATGAATGGTGGGCACGAAAGTCGGTCTTGAACGGTTGTATTTTCTCAGGTCTGGCGTGCTGGGATATTTAGGCTGAAGAAGTTCAAACCCAGTACTCTGGACGATCTAAACCACCGCGGTGGTCATTGTTCTTGCACGATGCCCTCGTCGGCCACCCGCCCAATATGCGTTTGCGCCCGGCTTTTGGCTAGCAGCCACTGGCGCTGCCGCTCCCGCGCACCATCTTTTTGCTGCTGTGTGCTAGTGCCAAAGCAGCGTGGGCAACTCACGCCTAGCTCAAACTCGGCTGAATCCAGCGCGCCTTCTGGTAAGGGCTGACGGCAGCAGCGGCACAGCTGCTGGGCGCCGGGCTGAAGCCCGTGGCCGACCGAGACGCGCTCGTCAAACACAAAGCATTCGCCTTGCCACAGGCTTTGCGCTTCGGGTACGGTTTCCAGGTATTTCAGGATGCCACCCTCCAGGTGGTAAACCTCGTCAAAGCCCTGGGCGCGCAGCAAGGCCGTGGATTTTTCGCACCGGATGCCACCGGTGCAAAACATGGCGACCTTCGGTCTTTTGCCCGCGTGGGCCTGCAAGGCCGGCGCTTGCGCCGCCCAGTCGGGCAGCTGCGAGAAGGTTTTGATGCGCGGGTCTAGCGCCCCGACAAAGGTGCCGATCTCCACCTCGTAGTCGTTGCGCGTGTCCACCACCACCACCGCTGGGTCGCTGATCAGGGCGTTCCAGTGCTCGGGTTTGACGTAGGTGCCCGCGCCCGTGGTGGGTCTGATGCCCGGCACGCCCATGGTGACGATTTCTTTTTTAAGCCGCACCTTCATGCGATGAAAGGGCGCGGTGTGAGACCACGACTCCTTGTGCACCAGCGTGGCAAAAACCGGGTCGGTGCGCAGATAGGCCAGCACCGCCCGCACATCGTCTGGCGCACCAGCTACTGTGCTGTTGATTCCTTCAGGCGCCAACAGGATGATGCCTTTGATCTGGCGCTCCAGACACAGGTCCAGCAGGGCCGGGCGGCGCTGCGCGTAGTCGGGCAGGTCAACAAACAGGTAAAAAGCCACAGTCAGGTAGCGCATGGCGGTCGTGGGATTGGTCCGATTGCGCTTGGTTTAGGGGCTACCGATATGGCTTGCGGATGACCGTTGCTTTGCGCTGCTGCTGTTAACTGAAAAACCCTTTAAGCCGGTCGGTCCAGCTATCACCCGAAGGCGAGTGCTTGCTACCGCCCTTTTTAAAGGACTCGTCTAGCTCACGCAGCAGCTTGCGCTGGTGTTCAGACAGTTTGACTGGCGTCTCCACCGTGATGTGGCAGTACAAGTCGCCGGGGTAGCTTGCGCGCACGCCCTTAATGCCCTTGCCGCGCAGGCGAAACTGCTTGCCGCTTTGGGTTCCTTCAGGCAGGTCAATGGCAGCTTTGCCTTGCAAGGTGGGGACATCAATCTCCCCGCCCAGCGCGGCTGCAACCATGCCGATGGGCACGGTGCAGTGCAAATCGTCTCCATCGCGCTCGAAGATGTCGTGCTTTTTCAGGCGAATTTCAATGTAAAGGTCTCCCGGCGGCCCTCCGTTGGTGCCGGGTTCGCCGTTGCCCGCGCTGCGGATACGCATACCCGCATCAATACCGGCTGGAATTTTGACTTCGAGCGTCTTTTGGCGCTTGATCTTGCCCTGGCCCGAACAGGCCGTGCAGGGGTCGGGGATCACCTTGCCCACGCCTTTGCAGGTCGGGCAGGTTTGTTGCACGCTGAAAAACCCTTGGCGCATTTGAACCACACCAGCGCCGCCGCAGGTGCCGCAGCCCTTAATTTGGCTGCCCGGCTTGGCGCCGGCTCCAGCGCACACTTCGCAGGTTTCATGGCTTGGGATGCGGATTTGTGCGTCCTTGCCATTGGCCGCTTCTTCCAGCGTCATTTCCATCGCGTAACTCAGATCGCCGCCGCGAAACACCTGGCGCCCGCCGCCTGCGCGTCCACGTTGTTGGCCAAACATGTCACCAAAAATGTCGCCAAAGGCTTCAGCAAAACCGCCAAAGCCCTCACCGCCAGGTCCGCGCATATTGGGGTCCACTCCGGCGTGGCCGTGCTGGTCGTAGGCCGCGCGCTTTTGCGGGTCCGATAGCATCTCATATGCTTCTTTGGCTTCTTTGAACTTGACCTCGGCTTCCTTGGACGCCTCGCCCTGGTTGCGGTCCGGGTGAAACTTCATCGCCATTTTGCGATAGGACTTTTTAATTTCCTCGTCCGACGCGTTTTTTGGGACGCCCAGAATCTCGTAAAAATCTCGTTTAGCCATCGTGAATGCGCGCTCCGTAACAACAGAAATGCCGCGCTGAACTCCAAACGGCGTTCAGCGCGGCAGGTTTTCAAGCAGCCCGTGCTGCCCGGTACTTAAGGCTTTTTAACTTCCTTGACTTCGGCATCGACCACGTTGTCGTCCACAGGCTTGGCCGCGTCGGCTCCGCCACCGGTTGCCGCACCCTGTGCGGCTTCTTTGGCCTGCATGTCGGCGTAGACTTTCTCGCCCAGCTTTTGGCTGGCGGTCATGAGCGCTGCACTCTTGGCCGAAATGCTGTCTTTGTCTTCACTCTTGATGACGGCTTCCAGATCCTTGATCGCAGCCTCGATCTTTTCCTTTTCGCCCGCGTCAAGCTTGTCGCCGTACTCGGTCAGGCTCTTCTTCACGCTGTGGACATTGGCATCGGCTTCGTTTTTGGCCTGGATCAGTTCGAGCTTTTTGCGGTCGTCGGCGGCATTGAGCTCGGCGTCTTTAACCATTTGCTGGATTTCAGCCTCTGTCAGGCCGGAATTGGCCTTGATGGTGATCTTGTTTTCTTTGCCCGTGCCTTTGTCCTTGGCGCCTACGTGCAAGATGCCGTTGGCGTCAATGTCAAACGACACTTCAATTTGCGGCGTCCCACGCGCCGCCGGCGCAATACCTTCCAGATTGAACTCGCCCAGCGATTTGTTGGCCACGGCCATCTCACGCTCGCCTTGGTAGACCTTGATGGTCACGGCCGGCTGGTTGTCGTCGGCGGTGGAGAAAGTTTGGGCAAACTTGGTTGGGATGGTCGTGTTCTTGGTGATCATCTTGGTCATCACGCCGCCCAGGGTTTCAATGCCCAAGGACAGCGGTGTGACGTCAAGCAGAAGCACATCCTTGCGGTCGCCAGAGAGCACCTGGCCCTGGATGGCGGCACCCACGGCAACAGCTTCGTCGGGGTTGACGTCTTTGCGGGGCTCTTTGCCAAACAGTTCCTTGACCTTCTCTTGCACCTTGGGCATACGGGTCATGCCGCCGACCAGGATCACGTCATGGATATCGGCCACGTTCACGCCAGCGTCCTTGATCGCCATGCGGCAAGGCGCGATGGTGCGCTCGATCAGCTCCTCGACCAGACTTTCCAGTTTGGCCCGGGTGAGTTTGATGTTCAGGTGTTTCGGGCCGGTGGCGTCGGCCGTCACGTAAGGCAGGTTGATGTCGGTCTGCGCGCTGCTGGAGAGCTCGATCTTGGCTTTCTCGGCTGCTTCTTTCAGGCGCTGCAGTGCCAGTACGTCCTTGGCCAGGTCGACGCCGGACTCCTTCTTGAACTCGGTGATGATGAAGTCGATGATCCGCTGGTCAAAGTCTTCTCCACCCAAAAAGGTGTCGCCGTTGGTGGACAACACTTCAAACTGCTTTTCGCCGTCCACGTCGGCGATTTCGATGATGGACACGTCAAACGTGCCGCCACCGAGGTCATACACCGCAATCTTGCGGTCACCTTTTTCGTTTTTGTCCAGGCCAAAAGCCAAGGCGGCAGCGGTCGGTTCGTTGATGATGCGTTTGACGTCCAATCCAGCAATGCGCCCGGCGTCTTTGGTGGCCTGGCGCTGCGCGTCGTTGAAGTAAGCGGGCACCGTGATCACTGCTTCGGTCACTTCTTCGCCGAGGTAGTCTTCGGCCGTTTTCTTCATCTTGCGCAGAATGTCGGCGCTGACCTGCTGGGGCGCCAAGCGGTTGCCGCGCACTTCCACCCAGGCGTCGCCGTTGTCGGCAGCGGCGATCTTGTAGGGCATCAGGTCGATGTCCTTTTGCACTTCTTTTTCCGAGAACTTGCGGCCAATCAGGCGTTTGACCGCGTACAGCGTGTTTTTGGGATTGGTCACCGACTGGCGTTTGGCCGATGCGCCGACCAGGACTTCGCCGTCTTCTTGGTAGGCAATGATGGACGGCGTGGTGCGCGCACCTTCGGCATTTTCGATCACTTTTGGCGTGTTGCCTTCCATAATGGCAACGCAGCTGTTAGTGGTGCCCAGGTCAATACCGATGATTCTTCCCATGATGAAACTCCTGCTGATTCAAAAAACTTTGGATAAAAAGAAAGTAGGGGCGACCCGCACATTTTTCAAGTGCTGCGGCCGCCAGCCTGGAACTTATTTGGGTGCCGCGACGGTCACCAAGGCTGGGCGCAGCACGCGCTCGGCGATCAAATAGCCTTTTTGCAACACGGCGACGACGGTGTTGGCCTCGTGCTCCGAGGGCACCACGCTGATGGCCTGGTGGTGGTGCGGGTCAAATTTGGTGCCGGCAGCGGGGTTGATGGCTATCACTTTGTTGCGCTCCAGGGCGGCAATCAATTGGCGCAGGGTGGCTTGCGCGCCTTCGTTGATTTGCTCCACCGTAGCGTCTTTGATGGCCAAACCGGCTTCTAGGCTGTCGGCTACCGGCAGCAGGCTATCGGCAAAGCTCTCCAGCGCAAACTTGCGGGCTTTGGAGACTTCCTCTTCAGCGCGGCGGCGGGCGTTTTCAGCATCTGCCTTGGCGCGCAAAAACTGGTCCGCCAGATCGGCGGATTTGGCTTGTAGCAGGGCCAGATCGGTTTGGGCTTGCGCCAGTTGCTCGGCCTCGGACAGGGGCGCTGGCGCGGCGCCCTGGGGCACATCGTCGGGGGTGGGGGTGGATGCGTGGTCGGTCATGAAATGTCGGATGAAAGCGGACGGTTGGGCGAATAGCCGAAAAACAGCTGCTTTATAGCTGGGGTGCACGCGCGCCTTTTCAAGGGCCCGCGTCCACCGGCGGCGCATGGTTTCAGGTGCCCAACAGTTCGACGTCGAACTTCAGCGTGGCGTTGGGCGGAATCACGCCACCCGCGCCGCTGGCACCGTAGCCCAGCGATGCAGGAATGATCAGCGTGCGGCAGCCGCCAACCTTCATGCCGGCCACGCCTTCGTCCCAGCCCTGGATGACCTGGCCAGCGCCTAAGCGAAACACAAATGGGGCGTTGCGGTCTTTGCTGGAGTCGAACTTGGTGCCTTGTTCGCCGTCATTGAACAGCCAGCCGGTGTAGTGCACGGTGACGTTTTTGCCGACGACTGCCGGTTCGCCTTCGCCCAGGGTGGTGTCAAGGTATTGCAGGCCGGAGTTGGATGTTTGCATGGGTAATCCTCTGGTTGTGAAAGTTGGTAAGGGGTTTATTCGGTTGGTGAGGTGGCGCTAAGGTTGTGGCTCCATTTGGTTGCAAAGCCTTGCAGGTCGCCCAGGCGTTTGATCAAATCCAGGCCCAGGGCGGTCAGTGTGTAGCCCTCTCCCACGTGGGTCAGCAAAGCGGCGGCACGCAGTTCCTTGATGCGGGTGTTGAGCGTATTGGGTGTGATACCGCCGACCGAGTCTTGCAGCAGCCGAAAGGTCTGGGGATGGCCGTCGCGCAGAGCCCACAGCACCCGCATGGCGTAACGCGCCTCCAGCAATGCCAATAGCTGGCCGACGACCGGGGTGGAATGGGTGCTTACAGTGCGCATGGCGGGTATGGGCAAGCGCGGCTCACACGGTGGCTTGCAGTTCTTGCAGCAGCGCCGCAGACATTGTTGGCAGTAGGCCAAACCATGCTTCAAATGCGGGGCGCGCCTGATGAATCAGCATGCCCATCCCAAAGGCTACCGGGTTACCGCGTGCCAAGGAGGCTGCCAGCAAGGGTGTAAGTCGGGGCACATAAACAATGTCTGATACCAGGGTTTTGGCTGGCAAGTCGTCCAAAGCCAAGTCCAGCGCAGGCTGGCCATGCATGCCCTGGTTGGTGGTGTTGACCAGCAAGGCCACACCGGTCAGCGCGCTTGTACGTTCACTCCATGGGACGCTGGCCACTCGGGCTCCAAAGTCGTTGGCAATCGCTTGGGCTTTATCGATGCTGCGGTTGCACAGGCGCACCTGCGGCGCCCCGGCGTCCAGCAAGGCGGCCACCACGGCCCGGGCTGCACCACCAGCGCCAATCACCAAAGCTGGGCCCGCATCGGCGCGCCAGCCGGGGTTGGACTCTTGCAGGCTGTGGAGGTAGCCAAAGGCGTCGGTGTTTTTGCCGGTGAGGCTGCCGTCGGCTTCTACCACCACGGTGTTGATGGCACCTATGCGCTGCGCCAGCGGCTCCACCCGGTCGACCAGCGCCATAGCCGCCACTTTGTGCGGGATGGTCAGGTTGCAGCCGGCAAAGCCGAGCTTAGGCAGGGCTCGCAGAGCCGCTTCCAGGTCCTTGGGGTGCACTGGTAGTTGCACATATGCGCCGCGCAGCCGGTACTGGGCAATCCAATGGTTGTGGATCAGTGGCGAGCGCGAATGCGCAACCGGCCAACCCATCACGCCGGCCAAGACGTAAGGTGTGGAAGGCGATGGTGGCGCGGCGCTTGCCACACCCACGCAGGCTGGTTCAGCCACGGTTTTACAACGTGTCGGTGAAGCTGCGCAGTTTGTCGCTGCGGCTGGGGTGCTTGAGCTTGCGCAGCGCCTTGGCCTCAATCTGGCGAATACGCTCACGCGTCACGTCAAATTGCTTGCCCACTTCCTCTAAGGTGTGGTCGCTTGCCATCTCGATACCAAAGCGCATGCGCAGCACCTTGGCTTCGCGCGGCGTGAGGCTGTCAAGAATGTCTTTGACCACATCGCGCAAACCGGCTTGCATCGCCGCTTCCATGGGCGCGGTGTTAGCGCCGTCTTCGATGAAGTCGCCCAAGTGGCTGTCGTCGTCGTCACCGATCGGGGTTTCCATCGAAATCGGTTCTTTGGCGATCTTCATGATCTTGCGAATTTTGTCTTCGGCAATCTCCATGCGCTCGGCCAACACGCTGGCGTCCGGCTCAAAGCCAAACTCCTGCAAATGCTGGCGGCTGATGCGGTTCAT
>CANHZG010000052.1 GCA_947464995.1 Comamonadaceae bacterium
CGCACACCATTGCGAATGATGCGGCGCATCCTCACAGCGCGGGGTTCACGATGGACCGGTTTGCGCAGGGGCGCTACATCGATGAGTCTGGGGCTGGGCCCTATAACCATTTGCAGTAAAGCAGTACCGCCATGATCCGAATCAACTGCCCCCACTGCGGCCTGCGCGACCACGAAGAGTTCAGCTACTTTGGCGACGCCACCAAAGCCTACCCTGGCCTTGAAGCCGAGAACCACGACGCCTGGGTAGACACCGTCTACACGCGCAAAAACCCGCGCGGCATCCACACCGAGTTTTGGCAGCACACCCTGGGCTGCAGGCGTTGGCTGGTTATCAAGCGCCACACGGTGACGCACGACATTGAATCGGTGGTGATCGCCGCCGAGAGAGAACTGCCATGACGCAATCCAAACCTTCCGCCCCTGCCAGCGGCGGCGTCTACCGCTTGGCGCAAGGCGGCCGTGTGGACCGCAGCCAGAGCCTGCGCTTGACGCTCGACGGCAAGACCTTTCAGGGCTTTGCGGGAGATACGGTCGCATCCACCCTGCTGGCGCACGGCGAGCATTTGGTGGCGCGTTCCTTCAAATACCACCGCCCGCGCGGCATCATGGCAGCCGGGGTGGAAGAAGCCAATGCGCTGCTGACCGTGGGCGACCGTGGCACGCGTGAACCCAATATCGCAGCCACCGTGCTGGAGCTCGAAAACGGTCTGCGCACCCAAACCCAAAACGCCTGGCCTTCGGTGGGCTTTGACGCCATGGCGATCACCTCGGTGCTATCGCCCATTTTTGTAGCTGGTTTCTATTACAAGACCTTCATGGGCCCGACGCGCAGCGCATGGATGCTCTACGAGCACTTCATCCGCAAAGCGGCTGGGCTGGGCGCCTCGGTCAATGATGCCGATGTGAACCGCTACGACTGGCACAACGACTACACCGACGTGCTGGTCATCGGCTCGGGTGCCGCCGGGCTGAGTGCTGCCCTGCACGCCGCGCGCGCCGGCTGTGACGTGATGCTGGTGGAGCAAGACTTTGAACTGGGCGGCGCGCTGCTGAACCACCCGGTGGGCAGCGCCAAAGGCCAATGGCTTGCCAAGATGATGACCGAGCTGCAAGGCACCCGCCGGGTAAGGATGCTGGCGCGATCGACCGCCTTTGGGGTGTACGACGGCAACACCGTGGGCGTGATCGAGCGCTCAGCGCCTGGTGTGGCCGACCCCGTGCACGGCGTGCCACGCCAGCGCATGCGCACGGTGCGGGCAGCAGCCATTGTCATGGCCTGCGGTGCGATCGAACGCCCGCTGGTGTTTGCGGGCAATGACAAACCCGGCGTCATGCTCTCGGGCGCTGTCGGCGCGTATGTGAACCGCTATGCCGTAGCGCCAGGCAAGCGCGCTGTGTTTTGTGTCAACAACGACGCCGCCTACACGGACGCCATGGCGCTGGCCCATGCGGGGTCGCAGGTCAATGTAGTCGATTTGCGCGGCACCGTGCGCCCTGAATTGCTGGCGTCGGCAACCAGTGCCGGCATCACAGTGCACAGTGGCAGCACGGTGACCGACGTGTACGGCCACTTGCACGCAAAACGCTGCCGTATCGCTGGCTACGACGCCAGCACCGGGCGCGTGATGGGTGGGCCGATGGAGCTGGACGTGGACCTGGTGGCCATGTCAGGCGGCTGGACGCCTACGGTGCACCTGAGCTCGCATCGCAATGTCAAACCTGTCTACCGCAGCGACATCTCCTGCTTTGTGCCAGGCGGCTTTGACCGCGCCCAGTTTGGCGCGGGCGCCATGGTCGGCTGCCAAACCTGGGGCCAGACGATTGATTCCGGCTGGCAAGCAGGTGCCCAGGCAGCCGCCATAACCGGCAAGCATTACGACGATTCCGCTCCCACGCTGGAGGACGACACATCAATCGCCTTTGTACCCGCTGGTCCTCTGCTCAGCGCCAAGCCCAGCGGCAAGGCGTTTATTGACTTCCAAAACGACGTCACCGTGGATGACGTGGAACTCGCCCACCGCGAGGGCTACCAGTCCGTGGAGCACCTCAAGCGCTACACCACCCTCGGGATGGGTACTGACCAGGGCAAAACCTCCAACCTCAACGGCCTGGGCCTGATGGCCGCCGCGCGCGGCATTGACGTAGCCGCCGCTGGGACCACGACCTTCCGCCCCCCCTACACACCCGCCAGCCTAGGTGCGCTGGCCGGTCGCAACGTAGGGCCACATTTCCAGCCTGAGCGGCGCACCGCCATGCACGCCTGGCACGAAACCCATGAGGGCGTGAAGATGGAAGCTGGTCTGTGGCTGCGCCCGCTTTGGTACCGCAGCAATGGCGCCACGCTGGGCAAGGCCTACAAGGCTGAGATGGACTTGGTGCGTGAGAGCGTGGGCATGGCCGATACATCAACGCTGGGCAAAATTGATGTGCAGGGGCCTGACGCGGCGGAGTTTTTGGACCGCGTATATGTGAACGGTTTTTCCAAGCTGGCCGTGGGCAAAGCGCGCTACGGTTTCATGCTGCGCGAAGACGGCATCGTGATGGATGACGGCACCACCACGCGCATCAGCGAAACCCAGTTTTTCCTGACCACCACCACCGCTCAGGCGGCCAAGGTGATGAGCCACCTGGAGTTTTTGCTGCAGGTGGTGTGGCCAACGCTGCGTGTAACAGTCACCTCGGTCACCGACCAATGGGCGGCCATGAGCGTGGCCGGACCGCGCGCGCGCGACACGCTGCAAGCGGCTTTTCCCCACCTGGCGCTGGACAACGATGCCCTGCCCTTTATGGGCTTGCTGGACACGCAGGGCGAAGGCGCATTGGCCGGTGTGTCACTGCGCATCCTGCGCCTGACCTTCTCGGGCGAACTGGCCTTCGAGATCTTTACCCCCACCCACCACGGGTTGGCCGTCTGGCAGCACATGCTGGAGGCGGGCAAACCCTGGCAACTGCGGCCCTACGGCCTGGAAGCATTGGGCTCGCTTCGTATTGAAAAAGGCCATGTAGTCGGTTCCGAGATGGACGGGCGCACCACACTGGACGACCTGGGTGCGGGAAAGATGGCCAGCAAGACCAAGGCCTTCTGGGGCGACGCCCTGCGCCGCAGCCCCCACCTGACGCGCCCGGACCGCCCCACACTGGTGGGTTTAGAGGCGGTAGACCCCAACGAGCCGCCTGCCAACGGTTCCATTCTGTTTTTTACAGACGACGCCATTAAGGGCCATGGCAGGGGCCATATCACGTCCACCACATTCAGTAAAACCGTGGGTAAAGCCATTGGCTTGGGCCTGCTCCAAGGCGGAACCGACCATATTGGGAAAGAAATCGTCGCGGCCTCCCCCACCCAAGGGCGCCAATACCGCCTGCGCGTGGTCGACCCCTGCTTTATTGACGCCCAAGGAGCTCGCTACCGTGGCTGATTCCGCATTCCAAAGCCCTTTTGCCCAGCACAGTGCCTGCGAGCGCCCCGGTCGCGACAGCCAAATTCAGGTGCGCCTGCACGCCCACACCCTGCCCAGCGTCACCCTGATCAGCACCTGGCCCAGCGGCACCGCTGCTCTTTGCGCCGCACTGGGCCGAGCGTTTGGTACCACCGACATGTTTCCGCTGCCACCCATCACCGGTCAGACCGCGCCCTGCCCTATGGGGCTGCTGCTGCGCACGGGGCCGCACGAGTTCATGCTGGTTGGCGATGCCGCCAAAGACCAGGCAAGCGCAATGCGCCGCCATGTGGCTTGCGACGTCGGCTCCGTGCTGGACCTCAGCCATGCGCGCGTCCGTGTGCAGATGCAGGGCCCGAAGGCGTTGGAGTGCTTGGGTAAGCTGTTTGCGCTGGATTTTCGCAATGACGCCTTTCCCTTGGGCACATTGCAGCTCACCGGGCACCACCATGTCCCATGCAGCCTGCACCGCCTGGGTGAAGACCTTTTCGACCTGTACCTTCTCAGCACCTACGCCCACGGCCAGTTGGAGGCACTGATGGACGCCGCGCTGGAATACGGTGTAGCCCTGACACTGGGGCCATAACGCACCACTGAGGTTGGTGAAACGGGTCGACTAACTGCCTCAGGGGCAGCGCTTAACAGGGCCTTCATGCGCCACCATTAAGATCAAGAGCCCGGCGCAGGCCAGCGACGGGAGAGAAGCGCCGCAAGGACCCTGCGCCCCGAGCGCACTTCCTACCGAGAAACCCAAGGCATTTATGAACCATTTTTTTACTTTGTCGGCCTTGTGTGGGGCCACTCTATTGGGTGCGCTACTGGGCTGCAGCGATAAGAAAGCAGCGGACAACGGCGTGGCTAGCGCATTAGCTGCGGCCTCCGCTCCTGCCGCTGCGGCGTCCAGCACCACACCACCTGGGCCACCGGTCTCGGTCACCACGGTAAGCGCCGACGCGCGGGACATGGCGCTCAACCTGAAAGCCATGGGCAGCGTTTTTCCCCTGGCCAGCGTCGACATCAAAGCACAAACCAGTTCGGTGGTAACCAAGATCCACATCCAAGGCGGACAGTTCGTCCGTGCCGGGGACTTGCTTTTTAGCCTGGACGCGCGCGCGGACGAAGCCAATTTGGCTAAGGCCCGTGCCCAACTGGCCAAAGACCAGGCCGCGCTCGCTGACACCCAGCGCCAACTGCGACGTGCCCAGGATTTGCTGGCGCAAAACTTTATCGCGAAAAGCGCTGTCGACACTGCCCAAGCCGCAGTAGACACGGCATCTGCCACGATCCTGGGTGACCAGGCGGCCATTGATGCCGCAAAGGTGGCACTTTCCTACCACCAAGTCATCTCCCCTTTAAACGGTCGCGCGGGGGCGCTCAATGTCACCATCGGTACGGCTATACAAGCCAACGCCACGCCTTTTGTGACTATCACCCAAATTGCGCCCATTGCGGTGAACTTCAACCTGCCCCAACGCAACCTGGCAGATGCCATTGCGGCCCTCAAAGACGGTGGGGCCAAGGTGACGGCGACCCTGGCGGACAACGGTGGCAGCTTTCAGGGGCGGCTGTACTTTGTCGACAATGCCATAGACCCAGCGTCCGGAACCGTGAAAGCCCGCGCAGAGTTTCCAAACAAGGATGCTCGCTTGTGGCCCGGCGCGTTTGTAGAGATATCGCAGACCATCAACACCTTGAAAGACGCGGTCGTCGTACCTCAGGCGGCCCTGATTCAGGCAGCGCGCGGCACCCTGGTCTATGTGGTGCAAGACGGTAAGGCGGTGCAGCGCCCCGTCAAACAAGTGGCTGGCCAAAACGGCGAGGCAGCGGTCACCGGCCTGAATGTGGGTGAATCAGTGGTGGTCGACGGCAAACAAAACCTGCGCCCAGGCGCCCTGGTGGTGGAACGGCCCAAAGAAGCCAAGACCGGCACGCCCGCACCGGAGACAGCCGCAACTAAAGCACCCTCCCCCGCGGGCACGTCGTCGCGCAACGCCCCATGAATTTCTCCGAACTGTTCACCCGCCGTCCGGTGATGACGGTGCTGCTCAACCTGTCCATCGTGGGTGCAGGCATTTTGGGTCTGCGCAACATCCCGATTGCGGCGCTGCCAAGTTACGACACGCCCGTCATCAACGTCTCGGCCTCACTGCCCGGCGCCAACCCGGAGACCATGGCCAGCTCGGTGGCGCTGCCACTTGAGAAGCAGTTCCAGACGGTTCCCGGCCTCAAGACCATCAGTTCGAGCAGCACCTTAGGCAGCACCTCGCTGACACTGGAGTTCGAAGAGGGGCGCAATGTAGACGCCGCAGCCGTTGATGTACAGGCGGCGCTCTTGCGTGCGCAAAAGTCGCTGCCGCAGGACATGACCAATCCGCCGTCGTACCGCAAGGTGAACCCGGCCGACGCACCCGTGCTGCTGATCGCGCTGACCTCGCCCTCGCTCTCTCCAGCCGATTTGCAAGACTATGCCGAGCACCTGATTTCGCCCACGTTCTCGACCATCGCCGGCGTGGCGCAGGTCAATATTTACGGCGCCAAGCGCTATGCGGTGCGGGTGCGCGTGAAGCCCAACGCGATGGTGGCAGCCAATATCAGTCTCGACGAGGTGAGCGCGGCCTTGCGAGCGGCCAATGTCAACACGCCGGTGGGGACGCTGGACGGCCCCAAGCAAACCCTGGTGTTGCAGGCCAATAAGCAGCTCCGAACAGCCTCTGATTTCGGTAACCTCGTCATCAGCGCCAAAGGTGGCGTGCCTGTGCTCCTCAAGGACATTGCCAAGGTGGAGAACAGTGTCGAGACCTTGAAGAGTTGGGCCACGTTCAATGGTGAGAATTCGATCACCATCGCCATCTTGCGCCAGCCCGGGGCCAACACCGTGCGGGTGGTCGACGCCTTGCGCGCTGCAATTCCGACCATGCAGGCGCAAATGCCCCAGTCGGTTGGCATGACACCCATCAACGACCGCTCGGTCTCGGTGCGTGACGCCTTGCATGATGTGTCCCTCACGCTCGCTGGCACCATCGTGCTGGTGGTGCTGGTAATCTTTTTGTTTCTTCGCCGCTTTGTGGCCACCGCCATTCCCACCTTATCGCTACCCATTTCGTTGATGGGCGCTGTGGCGCTGCTGTGGAGCTTGTCTTACAGCCTGGACAATATTTCCTTGTTGGGCCTGACGCTTGCCGTTGGGCTGGTGGTGGACGACGCCATCGTGGTGCTGGAGAACATCATCCGCCACGTGGAAAACGGCGAAGAGCCGTTTCAGGCGGCGCTGGTGGGCGCGCGGGAGGTGGGTTTCACCATTGTGTCGATCTCGACCTCGCTGATTGCCGTTTTCATCCCCATCTTTTTTATGCCAGGCGTGATCGGCCTCTTATTCCACGAATTTGCCGTGGTAGTGAGCCTGGCGATTGTGGTGTCAGCGTTTGTATCCTTGACCCTGGTACCCATGCTGGCTGGGCGCTTTTTGACCGATGAAGCGCACAAAAAAGCGCCAGGCATGCTGGTGCGCCTTTTTGAGCGCGGCTTTGACGCCACCTTGGCCGGCTATAGCCGGGTGCTGGACCTCGCACTGGGTCACCGAAAAACGATCCTGGTAGTGGCCGCTGGCACTTTTGCGGCCACTTTTTGGCTGGTCAATGTCATACCGAAAGGGTTTTTTCCGGAGGAAGACATCGGGCAAATCCAGATCACCACCGAAGCCAGCGAGGACATCTCCTTCCCCGCCATGGTGGCGCTGCAAGAGCGCGCCGCGGCCATGATTAGAGCAGACGCCAACGTCAACGCAGTGAGCTCATTCAACGGCGGAAACAACGCCCTGAACTCGGGCCGCATGTTTGTGAGTCTCAAGCCTGCGGGCCAGCGCCTGCCCATGAAACAGGTGGTTGAGGGCCTGCGCAAAAAACTGCGTGGCCTCGCAGGCATCAATGTCTTCATGCGGCCGGTGCAAAACCTGCAACTCGGCGGACGCCCAAGCAAGGCGCAGTTCCAGTACATCCTGCAAAGCGTCAAGGCCGACGAGCTCAACGCCTGGGCGTCCAAGCTGCAAGAGCGCATGCGCGCCGACCCGATATTTCGCGACGTCACCAGCGATGCCCAACTGCGCGCCCTGCAAGCGCAGCTCAATATTGACCGCGACCGCGCCAACACCCTGGGCGTGTCGGTGGAGGCCATCCGCTCAGCCCTATTCAGCGCCTTTGGTGAGCGCCAGGTGTCGACCATTTACCTGCCAACCGACAGCTACCAGGTCATCATGGAAGTTGCACCTGAGGCCAAACAAGATGAATCGGCGCTGGCGGGCATTTACGTGCGCTCAGGCTTCGGCACGTTGGTTCCCCTGTCGAGCTTTACTACGGTAGAGCGCAGCGTGGGCCCCACTGCCATCAACCACGTAGGGCAGTTGCAAGCGGTGACGGTGTCCTTTAACCTGGCGCCCGGCGCCGCCTTGGGCGACGCTACGGCCAAGATTGACGCTGCACGCGAAGCCGTTCAGATGCCCACCAGCGTGATTAGCACCTATGGCGGCGACGCGGCAGTGTTCAAAAGCTCGCAAGGCAGCCAACTAGTGCTTGTCATCGCCGCTTTGGTGGTAATTTACGTGTTGCTGGGCGTGCTGTACGAGAGCTATATCCACCCGATCACGATTTTGGCCGGTCTGCCCTCAGCGGCTGTGGGTGCGCTGGCCACGCTGATGCTGTTTGGACAGGACCTGACGCTGATTGCCACCATTGGCATCGTGCTCTTGATCGGTATCGTCAAGAAGAACGCCATCATGATGATCGACTTTGCCTTGGAGGCCCAGCGCCACCAGGGAATGTCCCCACATGAAGCGATTCGCACGGCCTGTGTGCTGCGCTTTAGGCCCATCATGATGACCACCTTGGCGGCCTTGGTGGGAGCGTTGCCGATTGCGTTTGGTGTGGGCGCCGGGGCCGAACTGCGCCAGCCCTTGGGACTGGCTGTGGCCGGGGGCCTGGTGTTTTCGCAAGCCATCACCCTGTTCATCACCCCGGTTCTGTATTTGGCCTTGGACCGTTTCAGCGGCTCGGGCCCCTTGATTCGTCCGGAAAATTCCGAATCCTGAGTCAATGCCCTCGAGGCCTGCGCTACCAGTGGCGGTGCCCATGCCCTTCATGGCGCCCATAAAAGCCAAACGGGATGATGACCGACGGATAGTAGTTCGGCACGTAATAACGGCGAATGGGCTGCACGGACATATAGGTCGTGGGCGCACTCTGCATTGGCAGTTCTGCCCGTGGCTGTTCTGGCAGGCTGCCGATTGGCGTGACCTGGATCGCGATACTTGGCCCAGGATCGTTGGGCATTTGCACCGCATACTGGCGCCCGGCAAACTCGTACACCACGTTGTAGCCTACGGTGCGATTTTCATAAAAGTTTTGCGTGCTGCAACGCTGCACGTTCTCGACCCGCTCAGGTGCGGGCCCTTCCACGCGGTCGCCCAGAACGGCGCCGCCCACCATGCCAATGACCGTGGCGGCCGCGCGCCCGGCGCCATGGCCCCCTGCGGCATTGCCCAGCGCTCCCCCAGCCATGGCCCCCAACAGTGCACCTGCACCGCTATTGGGTCCTTGGAAGCTGATTTGCTCCATCGTGCAGACCTGACGCGGCACCACCACCGCTTGTATCACCGGGGTAGAACTAATCACCCGCCCCAGGTCTTGCGCCCACATACTGCCAAAACCCAGCACGGCAATTGCCGCCGTCGTCCATCGTTTCATGGTCAACCTTTCAAAGTATTGCCTCCCTAACGCGCCGGACCCGACGCTTGTTGACCGGCGGGCGCGGTTTTACCTTGGCGCAACACAATGGCGCACGTCCTGAGTGGCGCCCACGGGCACCGGCTCGGTGCATGGATAATTCCGCCCACGCCGGTGTCCGGCGCGCCCTACCTGACGAATACCCTCAACCCCCAACTTGATGCACAACACCGTGACCCCAACCGGCATACCCCGGACCGATGCGCAGCGCCGTTATGCATGGATGGGCGTTGCATGGTTGGTGCTGGCCCTGGTTCCCACGGTGTGGCCTGAACTGGATTTGGCTGCGGCCGCCTGGTTTTCCCAATACCCCGCCAACCTGGGTCCGGCAGCCTGGTGGTGGGTGCAGGCCTTCAACCGGTACGTGCCCGACGCTTTTCGTTTTATGGTGCTAGCAACGCTGGCGGTTTGGCTGCTGGCCAACGCCATGCCAGACTGGAAGCGCTGGCGCCTGCCGCTGGCTTTTGTAGTCTTGTCCGGCGCCCTGGGGCCAGGCCTGCTGGTCAACACGGGCATTAAAGACCAGTGGCAGCGGGCGCGCCCCTACCAAGTGGAAGATTTTGGTGGCCCCCAGCATTTCACGCGCGCGGGACTCATGACGGACCAATGCAATAACAACTGCTCGTTTGTGAGCGGCCATGTGGCTTGTGGCTTTTTCTTTGCCTCACTGATGTTGGTGCATACGCGTCGGCGTCGAACCTGGGCTCTGGCGGGTTGCGCTGCGGGTGTGCTGATTGGCTTTGCGCGCATGGCGGTCATGGACCATTGGCTCAGCGACGTTCTATGGGCCGCGCCCATTACCTGGGTCTGCAGTTGGGTTGTTTGGCGTTCGCTGATGTGGGCCTACCGACCGCGCAGCCCGTCAGCAGACGCTAGCGGCACCTAAGGGACGGCCGCCAGGCCGTCGAGCACGTGGGGGAAATGCAGGCGCAACCCCAATTCAAGCTTCATGCGCGTGTTCACCATGCGCCGGGACTCGGACATAAAACTCAGTTGCATGGGCGAGATCTCCCGTTCGGCCTGTGCGCGGCTGATCCGCGGCGGCACGGGCAGGCCATACAAGGCCGCGGCGGCTGTAAAGTAATCGCCCATCTTCAAGGCGGTATCGTCGTTGATGTTGTAAACCCGCTGCGGCTTCCCACGCCATAGGGCCAGCACGCAGGCGCGCGCCAGGTCATCGGCGTGGATGTGGTTGGTGTAGACGTCTTCCGCCGCGTCCAGCACCGGCGTGCCATTGCGCAAACGCGCCAGCGGCGTGCCGCCCTCGCGGTTCGTCGCATAAATGCCGGGCACCCGCAACACACTGGTGCGCACCCCCGCCGCGCGGCCCAAGAAGCGCACCGAGGCCTCAGCGTCCATCCGGCGATGCGCGCGCGCGGTGGTCGGCGTCAGCACCCGCCCCTCATCGACCCAGGCGCCGGCGCAGTCCCCATACACACCGCTGGTAGACGCGTACACCAGGACCGAGGGCGCCGCGCGCAGGCTCAAGGCACGCAACAGCGCGAAGGTACGCCCATCGCGGGTGCCATGGCCTGCAGGCGGCGCCAAATGCAGCACACGGGGCGCCAAACCAGCCAGTCGGCGCAGGGTGTTCGCTTGGTCCAAATTTCCCAAGAGCGGCGTGGTGTGAGCCACGCGCAGCACGGGCACACGCGTGCGCTGGGAGGTCAGGACGCGTACGGTCAACTTGTGAGCCAACAAACCCGCCACGCGCAGACCAATGTCGCCGCAACCGACGATTAGCAAGCGGTTGCGGCGAAAGCGTGCAGGCAAGGCGCCCAAGGGGGATTGGATTGAGGGCAAAATCGAGGGATACCAATATGGATAGTTTCAAGGATACACAAAACGATGACCGGCAGCGCTTCCCCCTTCACCGTGACGGTCGAACCCAGTGGCACATCGTTTACCGCCAACGCCGACGAAACCCTGTTGGCCGCCGGTATCCGCCAGGGCGTGGGCCTGCCTTACGGTTGTAAAGACGGGGCCTGTGGTTCGTGCAAATGCAAGATGTTATCGGGCAGCGTGGTACATGCCAACTTTCAGCGCAAGGCGCTCAGCGTGGAGGAAGAATCGGCCCAGTTTGTGTTGACCTGCTGCGCCACAGCCCACAGCGACATCGTGCTGGAGTCCCGCCAGGTGACGCCAGCAGGGGCCCTACCCATCAAGAAAATGCCCACCCGGGTCAGCAAGTTGGAGAAAGTATCGGCGGACGTGGTGCTGATGCAACTGCAATTGCCCGCCAACGACGCGTTTGCGTTTCGGGCCGGCCAGTACATTGAGTTCATCTTGCGTGACGGCGCGCGGCGCAGCTACTCCATGGCCAACGCGCCGCACATCGGGCCGGGGCTGGAGATACACATTCGACACATGCCGGGGGGGCGCTTCACCGACCTGGTGTTTGGCTCGATGAAAGAGAAGGATATTTTGCGCATCGAAGGGCCGTTTGGCTCTTTTTTCCTACGCGAAGACTCGGACAAACCGATGGTGTTTTTGGCCTCGGGCACCGGGTTTGCGCCGCTCAAAGCCTTGATCGAACACATGCAGCACTGCGGCATTACCCGTCCCACAACCTTGTACTGGGGCGGCAGGCGCCCGGGCGACCTGTACATGAATGACTGGGTGCAGGCGCAACTGGCGGTGATGCCCCATCTGCAATACGTGCCTGTGGTGTCTGACGCACTACCCGAAGACGACTGGACCGGGCGCACCGGCTTTGTGCACCTGGCGGTGCTGCAAGACTTTCCCGACCTCTCTAGCTACCAGGTCTATGCCTGTGGTGCGCCTATTGTGGTGGAGTCGGCGCGCAGTGATTTCACGGCCAAAGCGCATTTGCCAGCGGACGAGTACTTTGCGGACTCTTTTACGTCGGCAGCCGACAAAGCGACTAGTTAAACGGCCCTAAGACGCCCAGTTTGCTGGCTTCGACGATGGCTGCTCCTCGCTCAACACCACCGCAAACACCACGATCAAGGCACCGAAAGCGGCGCGCAAGGTGAGTAACTCCGATAGCCAGAACCAGGCAAACAGCGCGGCAAATACCGGCTCCATGGCGTAAATGACGGCGGCCTGTGAAGCGGGCACATGGCGCTGGGCAGAGGCTTGCAGAAATGAAATCAGTGCCGACGCCACCACCCCGAGGTACAGCAGTCCTCCCCATACCGACGGGCTGATCCGCAGGGGTAGGGTTTGTAGTGCTTCCACGCCACTGTCCAAGGCCATCCATAGGCATCCCAATAGTGCCATCCAACACATTTGCGCGGTTGCAAGTTGGTGCGGTCGGTGCGCATTGGCGCAGCGTGAGAGGAACAACACATAAGCCGCGCAGGCCAGCGCCCCGAAAACGGTGCTTGCATCGGCCAAAACGTGCGCGCCGCCGTCAAAGGACATCAATCCAATACCCAGACACGCCAAAAACGCGGCCAAGAACACTTTCCAAGCCGGGCGTGCACCCAGGCCCCATGCCAGCAGGGGCACCATGATCACGTTCAAGCTGGTGATGAACGCACTTCGGTTGGAGGAAATGAACTGCAAGCCATACGCCTGGGCCACATAAGAGACTAAGGCCATGGCGCCAAGCACCAGCCCATCGCGCCAGGAGCGGCGCGGCACGCCCCAAACGAATGGGGCCATGCAGATAGCAGCGATCAAAAAACGCAGGGCAGAGATTTCGACCCCGCTGAGGCTGGCCGTAGCGATCTTGAGGATAGGAAACGTCAGGCCCCAAACAACGGTCACCAGCAGGAGCGCCACCACGTGGCGGTCCAGGCGCAGCGCAGGCAAACGCAAGAGCAGCCGGCTTATTCGCCTAAGTACGCAGCGCGCACCCGGGGGTCGTTGAGCATTTGTTTGGCCTCACCGGTCATGGTGATGATGCCCGACTCCATGACGTAACCCCGGTTGGCAATCGACAGTGCGCGGCTGGCGTTTTGCTCCACCAGCAAAATCGTCACGCCCTGGGCAAACACGTCCTGCACCACCTCAAAAATCTTGTCGACCATGATGGGCGATAAGCCCATCGACGGTTCGTCCATCAGCAGCACTTTGGGCCGGCTCATGAGCGCCCGACCCATGGCCAGCATTTGCTGCTCGCCACCGGACATGGTTCCTGCGAGCTGGTCGCGGCGCTCCTTGAGGCGGGGAAAGATGGCAAACATTTTGTCGATGTCGGCCTCTATACCGGCCTTGTCGTCGCGGATGTAGGCGCCCATTTGCAGGTTTTCAATGATGGACATGCGGGTAAATACGCCGCGCCCTTCGGGCACCATCGCCAGGCCCTGTTTAACCAAATCCCAGGGGCCCTGGCCGCGGATGCTGCGGCCCATGTATTCGATGTCACCGGCGTTGATCGGCAGCGTGCCGGTAATGGCCTTCATGGTGGTGGTCTTGCCAGCGCCATTGGAGCCAATAAGCGAGACCAACTCGCCTTCGGCAACCTCAAAATCGACACCTTTGACGGCCTGGATGCCTCCATAGGAGACTTTAAGGTTAGATACTTTGAGCAAAATTTTGCGGGTCATGTGCTGTCCTGAAGTTAGTGGCCGCTGGTGCCCAAATAGGCCTCGATCACCTTGTCGTTCTTTTGTACTTCTGCGGGCGTGCCTTCGGCAATTTGTTTGCCGTAATCCAGCACGGTCACGCGGTCGCAAAGGCCCATGACCAGTTTTACGTCGTGTTCAATCAGCAAAATGGTGCGGTTGTCGTTGCGGATGCGGTCGATCAGCTCGCGCAGCATCACTTTCTCAGTCGCGTTC
>CANHZG010000053.1 GCA_947464995.1 Comamonadaceae bacterium
ACAAAAAACTCAGCCTGTCGGCTGCATTAACAAGGCAGCCGCTACACAACTGCCAGCAAACCATGGTGCCCATTGCGGGAATCGTACCCGCGACCTCTCCCTTACCACGGGAGTGCTCTGCCACTGAGCCAAATGGGCATTCGAGCTTGCAATTGCAAGCCAACAAAACACAAATCTTCTCTCGCGTGGAGCGGGGTAGGAGAATCGAACTCCTCGCTTTAGCTTGGAAGGCTAAGGTATTACCACTATACGAACCCCGCAACGATGCAGCCACTGGTGGAGAGGGCTGGATTCGAACCAGCGTACTCGTAAGAGGGCAGATTTACAGTCTGCTGCCATTAACCACTCGGCCACCTCTCCAAACGTGAGCCTGCCATTATGCCACGAAGTTTGTGACTGGCCGGTTACTCGAAAGGGCTCCCCAGGGGGCCTTCAGCGGGTGCCGATTCATGCCCGAGCAACCATTGCTTGGCCTGCGCAAAGTGCCCGCAGCCCAAAAACGGAACGGGTGGCCGCAGTGCCGAAAGCGGCGACGGATGGTTGGCGGACAAGACCAGATGCCGGGTTTCATCGATCAATCCGCGTTTCGCTTGTGCCTGGGAGCCCCACAGCATGAAGACCGTCCGGCGCCCATCACGGGATATTTTTTGCAGAATCTGGTCCGTCAGCGCCTGCCACCCTTGGTCAAGATGGCAATTGGGACGGCCCTCCTCCACCGTCAGGCAGCTATTAATAAGCAGCACGCCACTTTGCGCCCAAGCAGTCAAACTGCCGCCCGGCTCGGGAAATACTGGCATAGGCAGACCCAGGTCGCGCTGCCGTTCTTTGAAGATATTTCGCAGCGATGGCGGCAAAGGCACGCCAGGTGCCACCGAAAAAGCCAGGCCCTGTGCTTGGCCCCTGCCGTGGTAAGGGTCTTGCCCCAGGATCACCAAGCGCACCGCCTCGGGCGGGGTAAGTTCCAAGGCGCGTAGGGGCTGCGGCGGAAAGATCACGGCACCAGCTGCCAGCCGCTGGCGCAAATAGGCAAGCAAGCGGTCACCCTCAGAGCATTGGAAAAACGCATCCACCAGGGGCCGCCAACCCGGCGCCACGGACCAGGCTGCGGAGTCCGCCACCTGCAACTGGCTGGCGGCGAGCTCCTCCGGGAACAGGGTCACGGGAGCTTCAGCCGAACAAGGCTGCGAGCGCCTCGCCCGGCTCTGGTGCGCGCATGAAGGCCTCGCCTACCAGGAAAGCATTCACGCCCGCCGCGCCCATGCGCAACACGTCGTCGCGGGTCTGGATACCACTCTCAGTCACCAAAATGCGGTCGGTGGGCACCAGCGCGCGCAGCGCCAGCGTGGTGTCCAGCGACACCTCAAAGGTTTTGAGGTTGCGATTGTTGATGCCCATCAGCGGCGTTTTCAGGCGCAAGGCACGCTCCAGCTCGGCCTGGTCATGCACCTCGACCAATACCGCCATGTCCAAGCTTTGCGCAATGGCTTCAAAGTCCGCCATTTGCGCATCACTCAGGCACGACGCGATCAGCAGCACCGCGTCGGCGCCCATCGCCCGGGACTCGTATATTTGGTAAGCGTCGACCATGAAGTCCTTGCGCAACACCGGCAGCTGGCACGAGGCGCGCGCCTGCTTCAAGTAATCCACGCTACCCTGGAAAAACTGCACATCGGTCAGCACCGACAAGCAGGCCGCCCCAAATTCGGCGTAGCTTTGGGCAATATCGGCCGGAATGAAGTCGGCGCGCAGCACGCCCTTGGACGGGCTGGCTTTTTTCACCTCGGCAATCACAGCGGGTAGGCCTGCGGCGATCTTGGCGCGCAGGGCGCCGACAAAGTCGCGGGTCAGAACGCGCGATTCGGCGTCGGCGCGCACCACCTCTAGCGGCTTGCGCTTCTGAGCAGCAGCCACTTCCTGGTGCTTGACGGCTACGATTTTGTCCAGAATGTCACTCATGGTTTTGTCCTAATAAAGGGCCGGTAGTAGCAAAAAAGGGGCTAGCTGGCCAAACGCTGCGACAAAGCAACCAAGGCCTGCATTTTGGCTTTTGCCGCGCCCGACTCGATGGTGCTTCTGGCAAGCGCCACGCCAGCCATCATGGTGGGCACCACGTTCGCGGCGTACAAAGCCACGCCGGCGTTGAGCACCACGATGTCTTTGGCCGGTCCAGCCTGGTTATCCAGCACGCCGCGCAACATGGCCATGGATTGGTCGGCGGTCTCCACTTTCAGAGCGCGGTTGCTGGCCATCACCAGCCCAAAGTCTTCGGGGTGAATTTCGTATTCGCTGATTTCGCCGTCTTTGAGCTCACCCACCAGGGTGGCCGCACCCAGACTCACTTCGTCCAAGCCGTCGCGCCCGTAAACCACAACCGCATGCTCGGCACCCAGGCGCTGCAAGGCGCGCACCTGGATGCCCACCAGATCGGCATGGAATACGCCCATCAAGATATTCGGGGCGTCGGCAGGGTTGGTCAGCGGCCCCAGGATGTTGAAGATGGTTTTGATGCCCAGTTCACGCCGCACCGGGCCGACGTTTTTCATAGCCGGGTGGTGGTTGGGCGCGAACATAAAGCCCACGCCCTGTTCGGCGATGCACTGCGCGATTTGAAGTGGCGAGAGGTTGATGTTCAGGCCCAGGGCTTCGAGCACGTCAGCGCTGCCGCTCTTGCTGCTAACACTGCGCCCGCCGTGCTTGCTGACCTTGGCGCCGGCCGCAGCGGCCACAAACATGGAACAGGTAGAAATATTGAAGGTGTGCGCGCCGTCGCCGCCGGTGCCCACGATGTCGACCAGATGGGTTTTGTCGGCCACTTCGACCTTGGTGGAAAACTCGCGCATTACCTGGGCGGCGGCGGTGATCTCGCCAATGGTTTCCTTTTTGACGCGCAGGCCGGTAATCAGTGCGGCCATCATCACCGGCGACATCTCGCCGGACATGATTTGGCGCATCAGGTGCAGCATCTCATCATGGAAAATTTCCCTGTGCTCGATGGTCCGTTGCAGTGCCTCTTGGGGGGTTATTTTGGATACGTGCATGGCTGTCTCCTTAAGGCTGCGGCGCTGCGTCGAGCGCGAGTTTGATTCCGAATCCTACAAATAAGGCACCGGCCACCCGGTCCAGCCAGCGCATGCTGTGCTGAACCAAAACGCTGCGGCGCGCCAACCAGGCTGCGGCTGCAGCCCAGCCAACATTCACCCATAGGGCGTTGAAATTGAACAACAGGCCCAACAACAAGAAGGCCAGGGGCTTGTCCTGCACGCTTGGGGCAATGAACTGCGGCACAAAGGCCAGGAAGAACAGCGCCACCTTGGGATTGAGCGCATTGGTCCAAAAGCCGCGCAGAAAAATGGTGCGGTAGGCCGTGGCCTCTTGCGGAGCTGCGCCCAAGGAAGCCGGTGCATCTGAGGCGGCCCGCAACAAACGCAAGCCCACGTAAACCAAATAGCCCGCCCCAGCCCACTTGAGCACGGTAAACGCCGTGACTGACGCCGCCATCAGCGCGCTTACCCCCACGGCGGCCGCAAAAATATGCACAAAGCAACCGGCCGTAATACCCATCGCAGCAACTATTCCAGCCCGCGCACCGCTGCGAAGCGCATGGCTGACGATGTACAGCACATCGGGTCCCGGCGTCAGGTTCAAGAGCAAACCTGCCGCCACGAACAGCAGGACTTGGTCGGTGGCCATGGGTGCAATCAGTAGCCCGACGCGCGTTGGGTGGCCAACGCGGTCTCGGCGCGTTCGCTGAAAAACGCAGCAATCGCATCCACCGTGCGGTCTATGCCAGCCGCGTCAACATCTAGGTGGGTGACAAAGCGCAGGCCAATCAAGCCGGTGGCCAAAATGCCGCGCGCCTTAAGGAAGGCGAGCAAATCCGGCCCGCGCCCGTCGGCAACATCCAGAAAAACGATATTGGTTTGGGCGGAGCGCACCTGCAAGCCTGCGATGCCGCTCAAGCCCCGCGCCAAGCGCTGCACCAGGGCGTGGTCATCGGCTAGACGCTCCAAATGATGCTCCAAAGCGTGCGTGGCCGCCGCCGCCAACAAGCCCGACTGGCGCATGCCGCCCCCGGTCATTTTGCGAACCCGGTGCGCGCGGGCAATCAGTTCTTTGCTGCCGCACAAGGCCGAGCCCACCGGCGCGCCCAGGCCCTTGCTAAGGCACACCGACACGCTGTCAAAGTGGCTGGTGATGCGCCGTGCCGCAGCCGCCACGGTCTCGCCCGGCTCGGCTGTGGCCACGGCGGCGTTGAACAGACGCGCGCCATCCAGGTGCGCTGCCAGCCCGTGCTGGCGCGCCAAAGCCGTAGCCTGCCGCAAATAATCCATGGGCATGGGGTGGCCGTTCCAGGTATTTTCCAGGCACAAAAGCTTGGTGCGGGCAAAGTGGCAGTCGTCCGGCTTGACGGCGCTGGCAATGTCGGCCAGCGCCATCTGGCCGGACGCGTTTTGCGCCAGCGGCTGGGGCTGGATGCTGCCCAGCACCGCCGCACCCCCGCCCTCATACCGGAAGGTGTGCGCGGATTGGCCGACGATGTATTCGTCGCCGCGCTGGCAATGCGCCATCAGGCCGCACAAATTGCTTTGCGTGCCGGTGGGCATAAACAGGGCCGCTTCGAACCCCAGCATGTCGGCGATGCGCTCTTGCAAGGCATTAACCGATGGATCGTCGCCAAACACATCGTCGCCCAAGGGCGCGGCAAACATGGCCGCGCGCATGGCGGCGGTGGGCTGGGTGACGGTGTCGCTGCGCAGGTCAACTACTCTGTTCATGTGCGGCCTTTATTGCAAAAAGTTTTTCAGCATCGCGTGGCCGTGCTCGGTCAGGATGCTCTCGGGGTGGAACTGCACGCCTTCCATGCGCTGTGCAAAGGGAAGATGGGTGTGGCGCACGCCCATGATTTCGCCGTCGTCCGTCCAAGCGGTGATGGCCAATTCGGGCGGGCAGGTGGCGCGCTCAATGGCCAGCGAGTGGTAGCGGTTCACCGTGAACTGCGCGGGCAGCCCTACAAAAACGCCTTCTTGCGTAGTGGTAATGACGCTGGTTTTGCCGTGCATCAGCGCCTGGGCGCGGATGATGGTGGCGCCCAGCGCCGCGCCTATGGCCTGGTGGCCCAGGCAGACGCCCAAGATGGGCAGCTTGCCCATGAAGTGCGCAATGGCTGCCACCGAAATGCCCGCCTCTTTAGGCGAGCAGGGGCCAGGCGAAATCACCAGCCGTTCGGGGGCGCGCGCGGCGATGCCTTGCAGAGTGATTTCGTCGTTGCGAAACACCTCCACTTCGGCGCCTAGCTCGCCAAAGTACTGGACGATGTTGTAGGTAAAGCTGTCGTAGTTGTCAATCATCAGCAGTTTCATGGTCACTCCAGTCCCTCTTCCACCAGTTCGGCCGCGCGCAGCAGCGCCCGGGCTTTGTGTTCGGTCTCTGCCCATTCCAGTTCGGGCACGCTGTCAGCCACCACCCCCGCGGCGGCTTGCACGTAGAGCGTCTGGTCTTTGATGATGCCCGTGCGAATGGCAATGGCCACGTCCATGTCCCCGGCGTAGCTCAGGTAGCCGCAGGCGCCGCCATAGATGCCGCGCTTGGTCGGCTCAAGCTGGTCGATTACTTCCATGGCGTGCACTTTGGGCGCTCCGGTCAGGGTGCCGGCGGGAAAGGTGGCTTTGAGCACGTCCATGCTGGTCATGCCGGGGTTGAGCGTGCCCTCGACATTGCTCACGATGTGCATCACGTGGCTATAGCGCTCAATACAAAACGCGTCCGTCACTTTGACCGTGCCAATCTGCGCGATGCGGCCGATATCGTTGCGCGCCAGGTCGATCAGCATCACGTGCTCGGCGCGCTCTTTGGGGTCGTTCACCAGTTCATGCTCGGCCGCCCGGTCGAGCTCAGGCGTGGCGCCGCGCGGCCGGGTGCCGGCCAGTGGCCGGATGGTGACCTTGGTATCCCCGTTGGGCAGGGTTTCCTGGCGCACCAAAATTTCGGGGCTGGCTCCCACGACATGAAAATCACTTCCGCCCGAGGCTGCCGCGCCACTGAAGTTGTAGTAATACATGTACGGGCTGGGGTTAAGCGAGCGCAACGCGCGGTACAGGCTCAGGGGCGAGGCGGTGTAGCGTTTTTTGATGCGCTGGCCCACTTGCACCTGCATGAAGTCGCCCCCGGCAATCAGCTCCTTGGCGCGCAGCACGGCAGCGATGTAGTCGGCCTTGGCAAAATCGCGCTGCGCGGGGTTGCCGGCGCTGGGCACCACGGCCGGAATCTGCACCGCATGCGCCAGTTGGTTTTTCAGTGCCTGCAAGCGCGCGGTGGCGCGCGCATACGCGTCGGGCGTGGCCGGGTCCACATAAACCATTAAATGCAGCTTGCCCGACAGGTTGTCAATCACCGCCAGCTCTTCGCATTGCAACAACAAGATATCGGGGCAATGCAACTCGTCCGGCGGGCAACTGGCCTCTAGCTTTTTCTCGATGTAGCGCACCGCGTCATAGCCAAAATAACCCGCCAGTCCACCACAAAAGCGCGGCATGCCGGGGCGCAGCGCCACCTTGAAGCGCTGCTGGTAGCCGGCAATAAAGTCCAGCGGATTGGCCTGCGAGGTCTCGACCACCAGGCCGTCGGTCACCACCTCGGTGCGGGCCTGGGCGCCAAAACCGCTGCTGCGCACATAGGTGCGCGCGGGCAGGCCGATAAAGCTGTAGCGCCCAAAGCGCTCGCCGCCCACCACCGACTCCAGCAAAAACGTGTACGGCGCGTTGGCCGTAAGCTTGAGGTAGAGCGACAGCGGCGTTTCCAGGTCAGCAAAGGCCTGGGCCGTTAAGGGGATGCGGTTAAAGCCCTGGGCGGCCAGTGCGGCGAATTCTGTCTCGGTCATCTGGGGGGTCACAACGGGTCTATGCCTTTTCAAGATTCGGGGCGCTTGCTTGGTTGGCCAATGCGAGGCGCAAGCTCGAGAGGGAAACTCAATGCTGAGTCGGTGCGCGCCAAGCGAAGGGGCCGGGAAAAGCTCCTACGGCTGGCGCACGTTGCGCTTGGCCGCGAGGACCCGGCTCTAGACCGCAGTCTTCAAGCCACCCGCACCGCGCCAGACGCTGGCAAGGCGTGCCAGGTCCGCCAGGGCCAGGCCCCCCGGTCGCTGCAACCTGTAATGCTGATGCGGTGGATAAACATGGAGTCAGTGTAGCAAAGCGTCCGCGCTAGACGCCCCGGGCGCGGTCGGCGTGGAACTGCGCCACAAAGGCGCCAAAGCACCCGGCGTCCAGCGCGTTGCGCACCTCTCGCATGAGGTTCAGGTAGTAGTGCAGGTTGTGGATGCTGGCCAGCATGGGCCCCAGCATCTCACCGCAGCGGTCCAAGTGGTGCAAATAGGCGCGGCTAAAGCCTTCGCGTCCACCGGCGTCCCAGGACACGCCGCTGCTGCCGGCGCAGGCGTAGCAGGTGCAGGTGGTGTCCAGCGGCCGGGGGTCGCTTTTGTGGCGGGCGTTGCGGATTTTGAGGTCGCCAAAGCGGCTAAAGAACGTACCATTGCGCGCATTGCGCGTGGGCATGACGCAGTCAAACATGTCGATGCCGTGCTGAACCCCGGCAATAAGGTCTTCGGGCGTGCCCACTCCCATCAGGTAGCGCGGTTTGTGCGTGGGAAGTTTCGGCCCGATGTGCTCGAGCATGCGCATCATGTGTTCTTTGGGCTCGCCCACCGACAAGCCGCCTACGGCAATACCCGGAAAATCCATGGCGTTTAGCGCGGCCAGCGACTCGTCACGCAAGTGCTCAAACATGCCGCCTTGCACGATGCCAAACAGGGCGTTGGGGTTTTGCAGACGGGCAAACTCGGTTTTGCAGCGCGCAGCCCAGCGCAGGCTCAGTTCCATGGAGGCGCGCGCCTCATCTTCGGTGGTGATCTGGCCCTTGGTTTTGGGCTCAACTGACAAATACGGCGTGCATTCGTCAAACTGCATCACGATGTCCGAGTTCAGCGTGGTCTGGATTTGCATGCTGACCTCGGGCGTCAAAAACAGCTTGTCGCCATTGACCGGCGAGGAAAACCTCACCCCTTCCTCGGTGATCTTGCGCATGGCGCCCAGGCTCCAGACCTGAAAGCCGCCCGAGTCGGTCAGGATGGGTTTGTCCCATTTCTCAAACGCGTGCAGGCCGCCAAACTTTTCAATCACATCCAGGCCAGGGCGCATCCACAGGTGAAAGGTGTTGCCCAAAATGATTTGCGCACCCATATCGTGCAGGCTGCGCGGCATCACGCCTTTGACCGTGCCGTAGGTGCCCACCGGCATAAAAATCGGCGTCTCCACCACCCCGTGGTTAAGCGTCAGGCGGCCCCGGCGGGCGTGGCTGCCCAAGTAGCTGCCGTCGGCAGAGGCGGGGTCGGATTGGAGCAGGTCAAATTTCAGCATGGGTGGATTTTACTTTTTGAAAGAAATTTACATTCTCATTCGCTTTACTTTATAATTTTCTTTACTTTTTTGAAGTTCGGAGGATTTGTATGTCAGACATTGCAGAAGTAGAAGCCATCGTGTCCAGCAAAGGCCAAGTCACCCTGCCTGCGGCCATGCGCGCCAAACTGGGCATTACGGCGGGCTCGCACATCCATTTTGAACTGCGTGGCAACGAGCTCGTGATCAAGCCGGAGCTGCCCATAAGCGCTTATTACGGCATGCTCAAAGGCTATGACTTGGGCGACATTGAGCCCGAGAAAGAGCCAGACCGGGAGTTTTGAATGAACGTCGTTGATTCATCCGGCTGGATAGAGTTCTTCCGCGCCGGCGCCAACGGCCCAGTGTTCAAACCCGTCATTGAAGACCGCAACCATCTGCTGGTGCCCACCATTTCATTGTTTGAAGTGCACCGGGTACTCAGCCGCAGCCTGGACACCAGCCTGGTAAACCGCTGTCTGGACGTGATGCGCCTGGGCCGCGTGCTCGATTTCACCGACGCGCGCGCCGTAGCCGCCGCCCAAATCGCCGCGCGCCACAAACTGGCCATGGCGGATGCGGCGATGTACGCCATGGCGCGGGAGTTCGGCGCCACGTTCTGGACGCAAGACGCGGCCTATCAAGGGCTGCCAGACGTACGCTTTTTCGCCAAGGCTTAGTGCGCAACACCCCCACTTGGGGCCCGCACCAGCAGCATCGCGTCGCCGTAACTGAAAAACCGGTATTCGCTGGCAATCGCATGTTGGTACAACGCGCGGATGCGCTCAAACCCGGCAAAAGCACTCACCAGCATCATCAGGCTGGACTTGGGCAAATGGAAGTTGGTTACCAGCAAGTCGATCAGCTTGAACTCGAAACCCGGCGTGATGAAGATCGTGGTGTCGCCACGGGCCACCCCGCTGGCGGCCCAGCTTTCTAGCGTGCGTACCGTGGTCGTGCCCACGGCCACCACGCGCCCGCCGCGCGCCTTGCAGGCGGCAATCGCGTCTTGGGTGGCTGGGGGCACGTCGTACCACTCGCTGTGCATGCGGTGCTCGGCCAGGTTTTCCGTTTTCACGGGCTGAAAGGTGCCCGCGCCGACGTGCAGCGTCACGTGCGCGCGCTGCACGCCCATGGCATCAAGCTGCGCCAGCAAGGCCTCGTCAAAGTGCAGCGCGGCGGTGGGCGCGGCCACGGCGCCGGGGTGCTTGGCGAACACGGTTTGGTAGCGCTGGGCGTCTTGCGCCGCGTCGGGGTCGGCGCCGTCTTGCTGGCGCGCGATATAGGGCGGCAGGGGAATATGGCCGTGGCGCTCCATCAAGGAGTACGGATCGTCGCCCGCGTCGTTGGACAACACAAAGCGAAACAGCGGCCCCTGCGCGTCGGGCCAGCGGCCCAGCAGCGTGGCGCGCAGGCCGTCGGCCTGGCCGGGGGCGCAGTGGAGCGCCACGGTGTCCCCCACGGCGGGCTTTTTGCTTACGCGCAAATGCGCCGCCACCTGGTTGCCGCCCAATACCCGCTCGACCAGCAACTCGAGCTTGCCGCCCGTGGCCTTTTCGCCAAACAGGCGGGCGTTGAGCACCTTGGTGTCGTTGAAAACCAGCAGGTCGCCTGCGCGCAGCAGGCTGGGGAGTTCGTGAAAGATACGGTCCACCGCGACGGCGCCACTGGCGTCAAGCAGGCGTGCGCCGCTGCGCTGGGGCGCGGGCTGCTGGGCGATGAGTTGCTCGGGCAGGGCGAAATCGAAATCGCTCAGGGTGTGCGGGGATGTCATGGTGCTTGAGGGCCGGACGGGCCCGTTCCAAGTGAAGGGATTGAATGGGGGGGGGATTGTCCCACCCACGCCATCCAGCGGCCTTGGCTGCACAATGCGGCGCATGCCGACCCCCGCGCCCGTCGCGTCACCCCTGTCCGCGCCGCAAAAGGCGCTGCACAAACTCGGCCTGTTTCGCGACATTGACCTGGCGCTGCACCTGCCGCTGCGCTACGAGGACGAAACCCGCATCGTGAAACTGCGCGATGCACGCGAGGGCGATGTGGTTCAAATCGAGGCCCACGTGGTGGACAGCGAGATCAGCTTGCGGCCCCGCAAGCAGCTCATCGTGCGGGTGGACGACGGCTCCGACGTGTGCACCTTGCGCTTTTTTAACTTTTACCCAGCGCAGCAAAAGGCGCTGGCCGTGGGCCACCATATTCGGGCGCGCGGCGAGGTCAAGGGCGGCTTTATGGGTTGGACCATGCTGCACCCGAGTTTTCGCGCGGCCGGGGGCGATTTGCCCAATACCCTCACTCCCGTTTACCCCACCGTGGCGGGCCTGCCGCAAAGCTATATCCGCAAAGCGGTGCTTAGCGGTCTGGCGCGCGCCGATTTGTCCGACACCTTTGCCCCCGGCGACCTGAGCGCCTTGCCACACGACAGCCGCCAAGGCCTGTGGACGCTGCACGAAGCGCTGGCGTTTTTGCACCACCCGCGCCCCGACGTGTCGGTGGACGCGCTGATGGACCACAGCCACCCGGCGTGGCAGCGCCTGAAGGCCGAAGAATTGCTGGCGCAACAACTCTCGCAACTGCAGTCCCGGCGCGAGCGCGCCGCCCTGCGGGCGCCGGTGCTGGCTTTGGCCGAGGGTGATGTCAGCCTGCACCGGCGCCTATTGGCCGCGTTGCCCTTTGCACTGACCGGCGCGCAAACACGGGTGAGCGCCGAGATCGCCTTTGATATGGCGCGCCCCGTACCCATGCACCGCTTGTTGCAAGGCGACGTGGGCGCGGGCAAAACCGTGGTCGCCGCGCTGGCCGCCGCCATCTGCATGGACGCTGGCTGGCAATGCGCGCTGATGGCGCCCACCGAAATTTTGGCTGAGCAGCATTTCCGCAAGCTGCTGGGCTGGCTCGAACCCCTGGGCATCACCACCGCATGGCTGACCGGCACGCAAAAGGCCAAGGAGCGGCGCGCCATGCTGACCCTCATTGAGAGCGGCGAGGCCAAGCTGGTGGTGGGCACCCACGCCATCATCCAGACCAAGGTGCAGTTCCACAAGCTGGCGCTGGCGGTGATCGACGAACAGCACCGCTTTGGCGTGGCCCAGCGCCTGGCGCTGCGCGGCAAGCTGCAGCACGAAAGCATGGAGCCGCATTTGCTGATGATGACGGCCACGCCCATTCCACGCACCCTGGCCATGAGCTACTACGCCGACCTGGACGTGTCCACCCTGGACGAACTGCCGCCCGGGCGCACGCCCATCGTCACCAAAGTGGTCCATGAGGCACGGCGCCACGAGGTGATCGAGCGCATACGCGCCCAGGTAGCCCAAGGCCGCCAGGTGTATTGGGTCTGCCCGCTGATTGAAGAAAGCGAGGCGCTGGACCTGAGCAACGCTACTGAGACCCACGCCGAACTCAGTGCCGCGCTGCAGTCGCCCGACGCCAGTTTCACCGTGGGCCTGCTGCATTCGCGCCTGGCGAGCGACGAGAAGAAGGCGGTAATGGCCGAGTTTGTGCAGGGGCGCACCGCCGTGCTGGTCAGCACCACGGTGATTGAAGTCGGCGTAGACGTGCCCAACGCCTCGCTGATGGTGATCGACCACGCCGAGCGCTTTGGCCTGAGCCAGTTGCACCAGTTGCGCGGGCGCGTGGGGCGTGGGGCGGCAGCGTCAGCCTGCGTGCTGCTCTATTCGACGGGTGACGCGCCACGCTTGGGCGAGGCGGCGCGTGAGCGCCTTAAAGCCATGGCCGAGACCAACGACGGTTTCGAGATCGCCCGGCGCGACCTGGAGATTCGCGGCCCCGGCGAATTTTTGGGCGCCCGCCAGTCGGGCGACGCCATGCTGCGCTTTGCCGACCTGGCCACCGACGACGCCATCCTGAACTGGGCCCGCCACGAGGCCCCGCTTCTGCTGGACCGCCACCCGGCACTAGCGCACAAACACGTGCAGCGCTGGCTGGGCACCAAGGCGGAGTTTTTGAAGGCCTGAAGTGCCGATTTGGCGCACCGGATAATGCCTGCATGACCCTGACAGAACTCAAATACATCGTAGCCGTGGCCCGCGAGCGGCATTTTGGCAAGGCGGCCGACGCCTGCTTTGTGTCGCAGCCCACTCTGTCGGTGGCGGTGAAAAAGCTCGAAGAAGAACTCGATCTCAAGCTATTCGAGCGCAGCGCAAATGAGGTCACCGTCACGCCGCTGGGCGAAGAAATCGTGCGCCAAGCGCAAAGCGTGCTCGAGCAAGCCGCCAATATCAAGGACATTGCCAAGCGCGGAAAAGACCCGCTGGCAGGTGCCTTAAAGCTCGGCGTGATTTACACCATTGCACCTTACCTGCTGCCCGACTTGGTGCGCCAGGTCATCACCCGCACGCCGCAGATGCCGCTCATGCTGCAGGAAAACTTTACCGTCAAGCTGCTGGAAATGCTGCGCACCGGCGAGATCGACTGCGCCATCCTGGCCGAGCCTTTTCCGGACGCTGGGCTGGCAATTGCGCCTCTGTACGACGAGCCGTTTTTTGCCGCTGTGCCGCGCGACCATCCGCTGGCCCAACAGAGCGGCGTGAGCGCGGATGCGCTCAAGAACGAGACCATGCTGCTGCTGGGTAACGGCCATTGTTTTCGCGACCATGTGCTCGAAGTCTGTCCCGAATTTGCACGCTTTTCGAGCAATGCCGAGGGCATCCGCAAGAGCTTTGAGGGCTCGTCGCTGGAGACCATCAAACACATGGTGGCCGCCGGCATGGGCATCACCCTGGTGCCGCGCCTGAGCGTGCCCGAGAGCGCGCTGTTGCCCAAGAAACGCGGCAAAGACGACTCTTTTGTCAAATACCTGCCCGTGCAAGACGACCATGGCGCGCCCCCGCCCACCCGGCGTGTGGTACTGGCCTGGCGGCGCAGCTTTACCCGGTACGAAGCCATCGCCGCGCTGCGCAACGCGGTATACGCCTGCGCGTTGCCGGGTGTGGCGCGGCTGTCCTGAACCTTAACGCCTGAACGCGCGCGCAATGACACGCCTGCACTTGTACCTGGACCTCATCCGCTGGAGCCGCCCGGCCGGCTGGCTGCTATTGCTGTGGCCCACGCTCAGCGCCCTTTGGCTGGCGGCCGGAGGCTTTCCGGGTTGGCATTTGTTGCTCGTGTTTACGCTGGGCACGGTGCTGATGCGCAGCGCCGGTTGCTGCATCAACGACGTAGCCGACCGCGACTTTGACCGCCACGTGCAGCGCACCGCTCAGCGCCCCGTAACTAGCGGGCGGGTATCGGTGCGAGAGGCGCTGTTAGTGGGCGCAGTGTTGGCGCTGCTGGCGTTTGGGCTGGTGATGACGACCAACACGGCCACCATCCACTGGTCGTTTGCGGCGCTGGCGGTGGCAG
>CANHZG010000054.1 GCA_947464995.1 Comamonadaceae bacterium
CGCTCCAAGTTCCAAGGTCCTTTGCGTTGGGACTCACTCCCCATCATCAGGTTTTCTTGAACTGACAAAGATGGGAACAAGCGCCGCCCCTCGGGCACCAAAGCCAGCCCTAGGCGAACGATCTCGCTAGGCAACTTTCCGCCAATGTCCTGTCCCTTCCAGTTCACTGCGGCGGTTTGCACTTTTACGAGCCCGGCCAAGGCTTTTAAAAAGGTCGATTTTCCAGCGCCGTTGGCGCCGATGATGGCAATAGCTTGGCCCTTGCCAATTTCAAAGTCGATCCCAAACAAGGCCTGCGCATCGCCGTAGAAGGCCTTTAAGTCCCGCGTGTGAAGCACGATATTGGAGTCGCCTAAGGACATTCAAACCTCCAGGCCCATATACACACGTTGGACTTCAGGATCCTGCATCACCTGCTGTGGCAAGCCGTGCGCCAATTGCTGACCAAAGTTGATCACCAGCAATCGGTCTGCCACTGAGAGCAAGGCGTGCACCACATGCTCAATCCAAATCATGCTCACGCCCCTGGCTTTGATGCGCTGGAGCTCATTCACCAGCTCCACTGCTTCGTGCTCGGCCAGTCCCCCTGCGATTTCATCGAGCAGGAGCACGCAGGGGCGCGTCGCCAAGGCACGCGCCAATTCCAAACGCTTGCGGTTGAGCAAAGTCAAAGAACCCGCAGCTGTATTTGCGAACTTTTCCAGCCCAGTTTGGTGCAATATCTCGACAGCCGATTGCCAGGCCTGCGCCTCCGTCTCCTGTGCACCAAAGCATGCTGCAGTAACCAAATTCTCAAATACTGTCATCCCGCTAAATGGTTGAGGTATCTGGTAACTGCGGCCAATTCCCAGCCGACAGCGCTGATGCGGCGCCAAAGCGGTGATGTTTTTTCCCTGCAAAACCACGCTACCCTGATCGACGGAGACATCTCCTGAAATCAGATTGAACAAGGTGGTTTTGCCCGCCCCATTGGGACCCAGAATACCCAAGGTTTCGCCTTCGTTGACGTACAGCGAAATACCTTGGGTGACTTGCAAAGCCCCGTAAGACTTGCTTACCTTTTCCAAAGCCAATAACGGGGCAGACACCGGGCGTGCCTTACATCAGTTTCAATGTGCCGCCCACCGGTATGGCTTTAGCGGTTTCGTTGTTGACGATGGTCAGCTCGTAACGGTATTTCTGGCCTTTGTTCCACTGGCCTAAAACCAGCGGCGTTTTGCTCACGTTTTTAAAGGGTCCTTGGCCACCCCAAGCGACATCGCCCACAACAGTTTTCATCTTGGTGCTTGCCACTGCGTCGCGCACGTCCGTCGCTTTTAAAGACTTGCTGCGCTTCAATGCATCGCTTGCCACTTCAAACAAGGCATGGGCAAAGCCGATGGGTTGCGTCCATTGCTTCTTGGTGCTGGCTTCGTACTGCTCGGCGAGTGCTTTGGCACTCTGCTTCGTCAGGCTCGACGCAAAGGGATGCGACGGACTCCACCACACTTCGGTGGACAATCCCTCACCCAAATCGCCCAGGGCTTCAATCGCACCCGGGAAGAGCAGGGCCTTGCCCAAGGTGATGACCTTGGGTTTGAAGCCCTGCTGCTTTGCTTGCGTGAGAAACGTCTTTGCATCCGGCGGAATCACCACACCCGTTACGATTTCAACGCCGTCTTTTTTAAAGGCCGCAATTTGTGCCGAAAAATCCTGGGTTCCGTTTTGGAACCGGCCCGGATCGGTAAGCGAAAAACCCATTGATGTCAGTGGTTTGGGGAAGCCCAGTTCTTTATCACCCCAGGCATTGCCATCGCCATCATTAGGGAAAAGTCCGCCTACTTTTTTATTGGTCTTCACGGTCTGCCAGCCATTGGTGAAATTGGCGATGACGTCCTCCAGACCCCAGAAGATGTGGTAAGTGAAGTTGAAGCCGGTAGCCGGATTTCCCTTGCGACCAAAGAACCACGGCTGCCATGGGACGACACTAGAAATACAGGGCACCTCATTGAGTTCGCACACATCACTCACGGGATTGGCTGTTTCAGGCGTACCAGCAGTCAGCATCAAAGCTACTTTTTCCTTGAGAACCAAATCACTGGCAACTTCCCCAGCACGGTTGGGATTGGACTGGCTGTCCTTCAAAATAATTTGAACTGCATACTTCTTGCCGCCAATGTCGATCCCATCTTTAAATGCTGCGGTCATCTGCTCAATCACCCACTTGTCGGCTTCTCCAAACGGAGCAAGGGGGCCCGTTTGTGGCGACACATAGCCAATCTTGACAACATCCGCTGCCCACGACAACGGGCTAACGCTGGACACGGCGGCAATGGCCATTCCTTGGGTAAATGTTCTACGTGAAAAGTTCATAGCAGTCTCCTAAAGGTTGTTGTGAAAACGTGAGGGAAATCAATGTGGGCGGCGACCCTGGTATGCGTCTTGAAGCAAGGTGCGCAGCGGCTCACGCATCAGGGGTCTTGGGTTGGGATATTGGTTTTGCATCGCAATGTCCAGCGCCTGCGCCAGATCGTGTTCTTGCAGGCCCAATTCCCTCAGGGACGTGGGCGCGCCGTTGTCATATGCCAGGTCATACACCGCCTGAGCTGCCGAAGTGTTGGCCTGAGCGCCCAGGGCCGATTGAATGCGTTGCATGGCCTGTGGCGCTGCACCGGCGTTGTACGCCAGCGCATGGGGCAATACGACGGTATGTGTTTGCGCGTGCGGCAAGTTAAAGCTACCGCCTAAGGTGTGGCACAACTTATGGTGCAAACCCATGCCCACATGCCCAAGCACACTTCCGCATAGCCAGGCACCATAAAGCGCATCGTGGCGTGCCGCCGGGTCATCTGTCTGTAGCTTGAGCAGGGGAATGGCTCGACCCAAGGCCGCGATGCCCTCCTCTGCCATCAAATCAATAATGGGATTACCGTCCACCGCGTACAAACCCTCTGCGGCATGGGCAATTGCGTTGATGCCGCTGGTGACGCTGAGATCTAAAGGAAGGCTGTAGCTCAGTTCCGGATCGTAAATCACGCAGCGGGGCAGCACACGGGCATCGCGCCCCGTTTTTTTTATGCCAGCTTGGGTTATTCCGTAAATCGGCGTCATTTCTGAGCCTGCATAGGTGGTCGGAATCGCCAAAATGGGCAAACCTGAATCCAAAGCAATGGCTTTGCCCAAACCGGTGGTACTGCCCCCACCCACGGCGATAGCACAGTCTGCTCCTAGTTCATGGGCAACTGCACGCGCTTGCTGCGCAATCTCCATCGGGACATGCATCGCCGCACGGTCAAAAATTCCCACCGCTTTGTCACCCAATAACTCGATTACCCGTTGGGCCAGTGCACGTTGCTCTGGCGTGCAAAGCACCAAGGCACGGCTGCATCCCATCGCAGAAATCTCAACACCCAGCTGCTGCAAGCTGCCAGCGCCAAAGACGACTTTGCCAGGCAAGGGAGTATGGACAAACGAGCGCATAAAGATCCTCAAGACCGGGCGTAGTGCGGCGCAATTTGCGCATCCACATTGACCCAAATACTCTTGACTTGGGTGTATTCGCGCATGGCGTCAAAGCCCATTTCCCGGCCATACCCTGAGAGGCCGTTACCACCGAAAGGTGAACCGGGGTTGACGCGTTTGTAGCAGTTGATCCACACCATGCCGCTCCTCATGTCGCGCGCAAATTTATGGGCACGCTGCAAATTGTTGGTCCACAATCCGCCGCCCAAACCGTATTCCGTGCTGTTTGCCATTTGCATTGCTTCTTGGTCATCCTTGAAGGTGGTTACGGTGACGAAAGGCCCAAAAACCTCTTCTTGTGAAATCCGATCACGCCAACTCGCGGCCCGTACGATGGTCGGCTCCACGTAGCAGCCCTTTGCTAAATCACCGACCGGCGGTTTACCGCCAGACAAGACTTCGCCGCCCTGCGAGCGGGCAATGTCCACATAACTGAGCACCCGGTCTCGGTGCAGCAAACTGGTCAGGGGACCCATTTCGGTCTGGGGATCGAGCGGATTACCTAGACGAATACTGCGTGCCAAGGGTATGAACTTTTCCAAGAATGCATCTGCAATCTTTTCATGCAACATCAGACGCGAACCGGCAATACAAGCCTGCCCCTGATTATGAAAAATAGCCCAGGCCGAACCATTGACCGCAGCCAGCAGGTTTGCGTCCTCAAACACGATGTTGGCGCCCTTGCCACCCAACTCCAGCTGCACCTTCTTGAGATTTCCAGCACTGGCTTGAACAATTCGGCGACCCGTGGCGGTGCTTCCCGTAAACGCAATTTTGGAAATACGGTCGTGCTCTGCGATCGCCTGACCTGCTACTGCGCCCAGACCCGGCAAAACGTTAACCACGCCATCCGGCATGCCCGCTTCGGCCATCAGCTCGGCAATTTTGAGAGACGACAGAGGCGTTATTTCGGCCGGTTTCATGACGATGCAATTACCTGCCGCCAAGGCTGGCGCCATTTTCCAACTCGTAAACATCAACGGAAAATTCCAAGGTACCACCTGCCCCACCACACCGACAGGCTCACGCAAGGTGTAGTTCAAAAATCCTGCTTCCACCGGAATTTGTTCGCCTTGGAACTTATCGGCCATTCCCCCGAAATAGCGGTAGGTCACCGCAGTGCGGGGCACGTCCAACATACGCGAGTCCCGGATAGGGTGACCAGTGTCCAAAGATTCCAAACGCGCCAGCTCTTCCGCGTTGCTCTCGATCAGATCTGCCAGCTTGAGCAAAATTCGCCCACGGTCCATCGCCGCCAGACGGCTCCATTTGGGCAATGCCGCTTCTGCGGCCTGCACCGCTAATTCGACATCTGGCGCGCCTGCCATGGCGACCTCAGCAATGGTCGAGTTGTCGTGCGGGTTCAAAGTGGCCAACGTTTCACCTGATTGCGCATCGACGAACTGGCCATTAATGAACAACTGGTGGCGAATTGGCGTGCGAAGCCCTGCCGCTTGCGCGGTATCAGCAAGATTCATAAAAACCCCCGGCGTCCGTCAAAGACGCATGCATTGGAAAAGTGAAATAAGTCGCTTGAAAGTCGCGTTATTTCTTAAAACTGGACGGGCACTTGTGGCGCTTGACCGTTTTGGATTTCATACACCAGTTTGGGCGAACCGTTCTCCCAAACCAGCAGCATGGATCGCTTGGGACTAAAGCCTTGGTGGCGGCAATAGGCAGGCATGGCAGCCATATCACCGGCCTTCATCACTACGCGCGCAAGCGGTTTTCCTGTTTCGCGGTGGGCACAGTCCCAGCTAATCTCGTCGCTCATTTGGAAAAACCATTCAACGCGGTCGTTGGAGTGCATGATTGGCAAGATGTGCTCTTCCGTGGTGGGGCACATAAAGCTGTACTTGACCACACTGGTGAATGATGGATTCCAAGTAACTTGTGAGCGGCTCAAAAATGCAAACAGGTTGAATGCATGGACCTCATTCTCAAAGCCGGGTTCCGGGTGCAACTCGGGCTGATCTTGTGGCACGTCGGCAAAACTGCGGTTAATGGGCGCACCGCGTGCATCGGTTCGCATTGGCAAATCGCCTTGCAAACCTACACAGCGCGTTGCTAATTCGCGGGCCCGGGTGATGGCAGCTTTGTTGTTTCCCGCTTTTCGACCATAGGCGCTGCCAGTTTCCTGGGGTGCGGAAAATGGGTCAAAACTGGCGTTGGTCCAGTCGTCCAGTATTTCAGAAAAGGTCGCTGCAATTTGATCGGTTGGGAAATTTTCCAAAATATCCACATTGGCTTGCTTCAGGGTCTCGTTAAACGCCCCCGCTTGCAGGTCCACGGACTGGTAATGATTGACGGTACCGATCACCTCGTCAAAATTAACTCCTCCATAAAAGAAGCCCCAAGCCACATCGCGCATGAGTGCGCGCAAAAAGTTGGCAATGTCCATGCTGTGCGACATCGGGCGGCCGTCACGGGTTGTCCACTCGACATGGGCAAAGTACTCGTCGCGGCGGAATTTGAAAGAGCCTAATTTGAAATCCCGGTATCCCATCACCGCGTGTGGCGCAGAGGCAATGATCTTGGCCATGTCTACAGGTGCGTTCATAGCAATCTCCAAATTTTCAAAATGTTGTTACGTCGTCGAAGATCAGGCCATCTGGCAAATTTCTGACCACTTTTCCACCGACAGGTCACCCTTGCAGGTTTGCAACACAAGGACGCCTGGCTGGGCGCTGCGAAATTGATAAGCCGTGTTTTTCGGCAGCATGCCCTGGTGTCCACGTTTGAGCTTCATCCACCCCATTTTTTGACCAATGGGCTCACCCTGCACCAAAACGGCGCCGTTCTTTTCGGTGTCGGCCACGGTTTGGTTAGCGTCCAGCTTGATGAGGTGAATTTCGACTTCGCCATCCATGCTCAACGCAAACTCATCGTGAGCACAGGTGTACCAGGGGGATGCACCTTCGGCGCGCACCACTTCCAGTACGTAAATTTGATTCTGTCCAAAAACGACCTTTTCGTAGGGCTTGGATTTGCTTGCTGTTTCAAAGCAATTTGAAAAAGCGTAGTGGCGTACATCGTCATCGATGGGTTCTACACGGCCTTTTTCGAAATGGTTCAGTGAACCGAATTGGGTTTGGTAAGTCACGCTCATGGTCGCACTCCTCGGTTGATACTCCCGACCCGTGCATGGGGTGGGTAAGAAACGGGTCGACTGTATGCGCGCCTGCCAGACTGCGCTAGGGGTGAAATTTGGATTGATCTGTTCGGATAAACAGAACAATAGTAGTGGTAAACCCTAAATATCTCAAAATTCAGTTGGAAATGCTTATGCCCGAATGAGATTGGCGGGAAAAAACGAACGCTCGATCAAAACCCGATCCCACGGCGGCGTATCGGTAAATGCCTTGGTGATGTGCTCGATGAGCAAACGCAACTTGTACTCATGGCGCGAGGTAGACGCGAAGACCGCACTCAGTTGAAACGACGTAAGCTGGTGCTCGGGCATGACCACTTCCAGGTCACCGCGAAGCAAGGCCTCAGAAGCGACCAGGGTCGGCACACACACAATGCCCGCGTGTTCAAGCGCGTATTCCCGCAACAGGTGCACGCTATTGGTAAGCAAAGCCGCACGCAAATACAGGGTCGCTTGTTCGCCCTGGTGGTGAAACGTCCAGCGGTCCCGGGTTGGATAACCGGAATACAAACCTAATTTATGCCGATGCAAATCCCGTGGGTCCGCAGGTCGTCCGTGCTTTTCAAGGTATTGCGGCGTTGCACAAAATACGCGCCGCACGGGGAAAAGGGGTTTACTTACAACCTCGGACGACTGCGCTGGGAAAATTTGCAAAGCGCAATCAACTCCCACTTTGACCGGATCAACCACAGAGTCACTGACGATCAAATCCAAACGAATGTCTGGATACAACAACTGGAATTGGTGCAGTATGGATGCGAAATGCCCTAGAACCAACCCCGTAAGCGCATGTACCCGCAGCGTTCCGGCAGGCTTGCCACGAACATCCCGCATTTGATCCATGATGTCACCTGCTCTTGCGACCAGATCTGTGCAGTCGCTCAAATAGGCTTGGCCGACCTCACTCAGGCGCACCACTCGCGTACTTCGGTGAAACAGCGGTGCGCCCACATGCTCCTCGAGCTGTTTTATGCGCGTGGTAACGACCGACCTGGCGATACGGAACTGTCGCGCGGCCTCGGCGAAACTTTGGGTTTGGGCGACACGAACAAAGGTCTCGATATTTTGAAGGAGGTCCATCAGCTTTCTTCTGAAAAATCCATTTTAGAAGTCTGAGTGGTCTCGAAAAAATGAAGACTTACTGGAGTTATCGTTCAAATCGTTATATGGACAGACCGTTGCTGCGTCCATCCCATGTCGAAACTAAGGCTCTCAACAACACCATGAAATGACTGCGCTTAGTGGCAATGTGGGCACTAGCGCGCATCGCCTCTCAGAATGAAACGCTGGATTTTTCCACTGGGCGTCTTAGGTAAGGATGTGACGAAATCGATCTCACGCGGATAGGCATGCGTCGATAAACGCTGGCGCACCATCTGCTGAATTTCCGCCTTTAGATCTTCTGTCGCTTCAACGCCGGGCTTGAGCAAGATGACGGCTTTGACGATTTCCGTGCGCACGGGGTCTGGCTTGCCGATGACGGCGACTTCGGCAACGGCTTTGTGTTCCATTACGACACTTTCGACATCAAATGGACCAATGCGATAACCGGCTGAAGTAATGATGTCGTCGTTGCGACCGACGAAGAAGAAATGTCCATCCTCATCCTTGATCATCGTGTCCCCGGTGATGTACCAGTTTCCGGTCACGTTTTTAGTTTCAACTTTCCAATAGCCTGCAAATGTATAGAGTGGCGAGTTCGAAATGTCGATGGCCAGGACGCCCGGAGTATTGGCAGGCTGAACGACGAAATTGTCATCAAGGATTTCCAGCTTCATTCCTGGCAACGCCAGGCCAGCGGCTCCGGGTTTGACAGTGTGCTTAAGCGCATGGTGGTTGTTAATCATCATGGCCACTTCAGTCTGCCCATAATGATCAGCCACAGGACAATGCAGAACACGGCCAGCCCAGCGCATGACTTCAGGGTTAAGCGGTTCACCTGCACTGGATGCCACACGCAACTGATGGGCGACAGAGGCCATTGCCTCATCTCCGGCCGCCATCAGTAATCGATAGGCTGTCGGGGCGGCGGCGAAGTTTGTTATCTTTCGGTCTGCCAAAATTCGGACCGTCGATTCAACGGTAAAAGCACCTTCATAAAAAGTCGTGGTGTGACCGAGTAACAGTGGGCCAACGACGGCGTAAAGAATCCCATAAGCCCAGCCCGGATCGGCCACGTTCCAGTAGGCGTCTTGAGGATTTAGATCGACAGCTTCGGTCATATAGGCGGACACCGGCAGGAGTAGCGACAGCGGATAACGCACGCCCTTGGGTTTGCCGGTGGTCCCCGACGTAAACAGCATGACGAAGGGATCCTTGCCTTTCAACATCACGGGCTCAAACTCGGTAGATTGCCCAGCAAGCATCCCGTTGAAGCTATTGCCGACAACTAGCGTTGCGGGGCAATCCGGGACACCATCGAGTTTTGGCAAGTTGCTTGCGTCAGTAACAATGAGCTTGGCTTGGCTGCCGCCTTGCGAAGTGACGCGACTCTCAACCGCCGCAGGTCCGAACGCCGTAAATAAAGGCTGGTATATAGCGCCAATGCGCCAGGCGCCAAGGATGACTGTGAACAGGTCGGGAATTCGAGGCAGCAGGCCCGCAACCACATCGCCCGGACCGATTCCTATGCTGTTGAGGTAATTTGCGAAACGCGCACTGTCATCGCGCATTTGTTGAAAGGTGACGGTTTTACGATCGCCAGACGCCCCGTACCATTCCAGAGCGATGGCTCCATCCATGGACCAACGGTCACAGCATTCGACACAGGCATTGAGGCCTGAGGATAGCGACCCCTTCAGGACCATTGTCTCCAGTCGTTCTACTGAAAAATTTTTTACCGCTTCTAAATAATCACGCACAGCAAACTCCTCGCCTGTTGCAGGGATTTCGTCAATGTGAAAGTGCTGCATCCGCAAGTGCGATGCACCCCCGATGGTCCTGTGGCCAGAACATAAAGCGCCACGCTGAAATGTGCCAGTGCAAAGGCCAGTGCGCTAATGAGGCGCCGATAGACGCGAATTGCGACCGCGTAGTCGTCACGTCGTGGAAGGTATCAATCCGCCTTCTTGGCGAAAACCTCATGTGCTGTGACCAGGGTCACATCGCCATCGAGCATCGGCTTGGCGATCCCAAAAAAACGGGCGACGGTGTCAGATTGGTTGTGTCTGTCCATCGCGGCCTGATCGGAAAATCGCTCATAGGTCGTGAAGACACAGGGATCGCTAGCGTCCTGGGCGATGAAGAAGCTGATCGTGTCGGGCTCATGGGCCTGCACGTTTGCGGCCACAGTCAGCAACGCATTTTTCATGGCCTCATGTTGGCCTGACTTCGCACGAATGATCGCGGTAATGGTGAGCAAGTTGAATCTCCTTGTTGTTGATCAGTGGCATTCCTACACGGGGATAGGACGCCGGGACATTACGGTGGGCTTGGTAGCAAACTTGAATGACAACCGCTCGGAAAGGCCGCTGGCTTTGGTGCACACCGGACTTCTTGGAAGAATGGCTGTTGAGGTTTGTTGGGGCAGGTCGCCAGTCCCATCGGGGTGAACGAGTAGCTAAGCTGAGCGCTTACCTTGATTGGTAAACCGCCTTTTCAAATTCATAATACAAAGGCAATGATTGGGAATCTGCAAATGGAAACATTTGGGTTAGATATACACCTGCCAAACCATTGAGCTGGTCAACCCAGTAATAAGAATTTGCTAATCCTGCCCACATCAGGCCTCCGGCTGGCCGACCAGTTGGAGCTGGTTCGTGGTTGATTTGGAATCCTAGACTCCAACTCTTCTGCTGCCCGGGGAAAAATTCTGCATCGTTTGTCAGTGGTATCGCAGCCTTTAAGTTGTACACCCTGCAGTCACCCATTTGGTTGACGCCCAATGCCGCAACACTTTCAGGGGTCAGTATTCTTTCCCCACCAAGTTGGCCGTTGTTCAAGATCATTCGCAAGAATTTTAGATAATCCCCGACGGTCCCGTAAAGTCCGCCACCACCCATTTCAAACTCAGGCTCCTGTGGAATTTCAAATGGAAACACGCTAAGTGCACCATCCCCCCCCCTCAAATGAACGCCAGATAGTCGGGCCCTCATATCCGCCGTTATCTTGAAGGCTGTACTGGTCATTTTCAAAGGATCAAAAACATTTTCTTGAAGATATTGACCTAATTTTTTCCCACTTACTGCCTCAATCATCTTTCCCGCCCAATCGATGTTGATGCCATATTCCCAGGCTTCACCTGGATCAAATAGCAGGGGTAGGGTTAGAGCTTTGTTTTTGCACTCGGTCACGCTGGGAATACCCAGCGCAGCTTGAACTTTTTGCATATCTGTATTCCAGATATCGTAGCTAAATCCCGCTGAATGCGTTAGAAGTTGTCGCAGCGTAATGTCGCGTTTGGGAGGGCGGGTTATGGGATTTCCAGAACCATCAAACCCCGTGAGTACCCCGACCTTGCCGAGTTCTGGGCAGACATTCTTTGCAGGGGCGTCAAGTTTGAGAAGTCCTCTTTCGACGCACTGAACAGCCGCAACAGAAGTAATGGCCTTGGTCATTGAGGCTATCCAACCTACCGTGTCTGGCGTCATGGCAACGCCTGAGCCCAGCGTTCGTTCGCCAAATGCACCTTCATAGATCAAACCTTCTCGATTGGCGACTACCGCAGCAACGCCTGCGGCATCTCCTCGCGCTATGCCATGTTTAAGCACGGCATCAATTTTTGCTTTCATAGTCATGTTGTCTCCTTGGGGGTAAAGTTGAAAACCTCTCGGACCAACTTACATCAAATTTCAGCAGGCACAATCAGGGCTTTCCCGCGGTCAAAAATGTGCCAATTGAAGCCGTTGCCTTGGTAATCCCCCCCCACATACCAAAGGCCGAAGTAGCAGGACGGCCATACTTCACCAGCTGTTTCCGGCCCCATTGCGGCCTGCCATCCATGCATTGGCAATGACCGGAATACGACCGAACCCGACCTTAAAGAAGCATGCATCGAAAGCCGAATATCCATCATTGAGGCTGGTAATGAACCTTATGCCCTGATGGGCTAGCCATTTAAAACTTTTTCAATTACTTCTTTAGTATGTGACTTGCGAATCAACTTTATACAAATGTGCTTTGATGAGGACGAGCGCCAAGGCGACGAGTGCCATAACTGCACCAGAAACCGGTAGCCAGTCATAGCCAAGACCGAGTTCAATCAACGCAGCACCGACCGCAGCACCTAGAGCATTACCAACATTAAAGGCACCGATATTTAGTGACGAAGCCAATGCAGGCGCTTCCCGCGCAGCGCGGATGACTGATATCTGCAAAGGCGTGATCACCGCAAAAGCGGCAAGTCCCCACAGCGGGATAATGACCAAAGCACCTGCCAGTGACCTCACAAGGAATGGAAATGCGAGCATCAAGATAGCTAACATAAGCAAAAAAAACCGCAATGTGCCGTCCAAATTACGGTCTGCCATCCTCCCGCTCAAGACGTTCCCAACCGTGAAGCCAACCCCGACCAAAACTAACGCACCGGACACTTCACTCACCTTAAAACCTGCAATTTCGGTAAGTATTGGCGCTATGTAGGTGTAGAGCGAAAACATGGAACCTGACCCCATTACTGTTGTAAGTAATGCCAACCAGACGCGACCACTACGAAATACTTGTAACTGGCTCCCTTGGGAGCGTTCAGAAATCACCATGTCTTGGGGCAGGGTCGACCAAGTAGCTGCAATCGACAAAAATCCCAGTATGGGCATGAATCCAAATGCCAAACGCCACCCAAATTCCTGACCAACCCAGGCGGCTGCTGGAACACCACCCACATTTGCAATGGTAAGTCCCATGAACATGAATGCAACTGCCGTAGCTTTTTTGTCTGGAGGAACCACGGCCGAGGCAACAACCGCACCAATTCCAAAAAACGCCCCATGTGAAAGACTGGTAACCAGCCTTGAAATAAGCACCGTCCAATAGGAACCGGACGTGGCAGTCAATAGGTTGCCTATGGCAAACACCATCATCAGTAGCATCAACGCATTTTTCCGCGACACCCGATGCATTGCCCATGTCATCAGCGGTGCACCAACCATGACACCGATTGCGTAAGCACTTACCAATCCACCTGCCTGTGGTATCGACACATTGACGCCTTGGGCAATTTCAGGCAACAAACCCATGGGAGCGAACTCGGTAGTACCTATGGCAAATGATCCAATGAACAAACCCAGCAGGGATATTTTGTAATTAATTGCCATAGTCTTGTTCGTATCGCCTCAACTAAATTAACGGCTGTATCAGAAGTGACATAACTTACACTGGTGGAGTCTGAAGATGAAAGTCCGTTATGGACTGGAAGGCTGCGCCTGCCTGAAAGAGCGTGGCCTCGTCGAATGGGCGACCGATGATCTGCATGCCAACAGGCAAACCGTCAAAATCGAAGCCGCACGGCACTGCTAGTGACGGCAGCCCTGTCAGACTAGGCACACCCGTAAACTGCATAATTGCAGACAACATATCCTCTTCGATTCCATTTTCAATTACAACAGTCATCGCACCCACCTTGGTGGCAGTGAATGGAAGCGTAGGGCAAACGAAGACATCTACCTGGCCGAATGCTGCCATAAATTCCTCTCGAAGCAGTGTACGGTAGCGTTGTGCCTGTAGATAGTGTGTTGCGAGCAGTAACTCACCCACTTCCAACAATGTTCTGACGTCCTCGCCATAGTCTTGCGGGCGCTCGCGGAGCCAACGCTGGTGGTAGGTACTGGGCTCAGCAGACTCAATGGTTAATTGCGCTGATATATTTCCGTGGATATTCTTAATTTCGACTTCTTTGATTTCTGCACCTAGACTTTCAAATGTCTCCAACGCAGACTTGATTGCAGCATAAACCGGCGGTTGAAGGTGTTGAAAAAAATAGTCTGGCACGACTCCAATGCGCAAGCCCTTGACGCCCTGATGGATGCCTCTGAGATAGTCTTGCACGGGAACATGAGCAGTAGTAGGGTCGTTGGCATCTGGGCCAGCGATGACTGAGA
>CANHZG010000055.1 GCA_947464995.1 Comamonadaceae bacterium
CTTTGGCCTCGAACACCTCCGTATGAGCGCCTCCAGAATCGGCAAAGCGGCAACCCCTTGCCGCTTTTTCAGGGTTCGCGGATGGATTCATCCATGGCTTTGGTCAATGGCCACAGCAAATACGACATGACCGACCGTTTTCCGACCACGATTTCTGCGGAAAGTGTCATTCCTGGCAAAAGACGCGATTTTTCCGTCATTTTTTTCAATTTTGAGTCGCCAAAGGCAATCCGACTCATGAAGTACGCATCCATTCCGGTGGACCCCGAGGCGGCTTCGCGGCGGAAAGCGTCTTCGCTGATGGTGCGCACCGTGCCGTCCAGGGTGCTGTGTTTTTGGAAGGGAAAGGCGTCGAGCTTGAGGTGAACTGGGTCGCCGGTCTTGATGTAGCCAATGTCCAGCGAATCGATCTTCACCTCAGCCTCCAGCGCCGCACCCAGCGGCACCAGGGTAAACATCTGCTCGGCCGCCTGCACCACCGACCCCTGCGAGAGCTTGGCCATGTCCAGCACCACGGCGTCCACCGGCGAAGTCAGTGCGACGAGCTGTTTGCGCTTGTCGGCCTTTTGCAACTGTTCGTTGATGCCGTCGCGGTCGCGCGCGGTACTCAGCAGGTCTTCCATGGTCTTTTGTCGCCAACTTTTGCTAAAAGCCAACTTTTCTGATTCAAGTGCTGCTAATTCCTTGCGTAACTCGTGTTCACGGTTGTTTGCCAGTTGTAACTCACGTTCGCCGGCCAGGCGCCGGTCCCGGGCTTCGAGTAGCTGCAAGCGGGCGCCAAAGTTTTGCGCCATCAGGGTTTCTTGCATGGCTTCCATCTCGATCAAAGACTTCATGCGCTGGGCCATGACCTGCTGGTCGCGCCGGTTGGTGTCCATGGTGGCGGCCACCCGGGCGATGTTTTGCTCCATTTTCTCGAGTTGGGCAGCGTAATTGGCCTGGCGCTCATGCGAGAGCTGAGCCTGAAGCTCGGCGTCTGCGCCCTTGCCCACTTTTTTGCGCGGGCGGCCGGTCAACTCGGCTCGCAAGCCGCGGCTTTGCGTATCCAGGCTGCGCAGGCGCGAACGCAACTGGGCCTCATCGGCCTGGGCAAACGTGGGGTCTAGGGTGGCCAAAACCTGGCCTTGGCGCACCACCTGACCGACGCGGACCTCGATTTTTTGGATGATGGAGGTCTCCAGGGGCTGCACCACGATGTTGGGCAAGGGGTTGACCAAACGCCCCGTGGCCACGACCACGCGCTCTACCTCAGAAAAGCTGGCCCACAGAATGAAGGCCAGCAAGGCCAGCGCCAGAGCGTGGGCGGTGACGCGCAAATAAGGCGGCAGCGGGCTGCGCTCGATGGCGTCCGCGTCGGGCAAGAAGTCGACGGCTGTGGCGTCCTGGCCCCGCTTGCCCAGGCGTTTTAGAGGTGACTGGTTTGTTGGTTCCATAGGTGTTGGTAGGTTTCGCAGCGCGTAAGCAGCTCAGAGTGGCGGCCGCTGTCGACCAATTGGCCGTTTTGCATGACCAAAATGGCGTCCGCATTGACCAGCGTGGACAAGCGGTGGGAAATCATCATCACCGTGCGACCCACCGCAATGCGCGACAGGTTGCGGATAAAGATGCTTTCGCTCTCGGGGTCCAGGGCACTGGCGGCTTCGTCCAGGATCAAGATGCTGGGCTTGGCTAAAAGTGAGCGGGCGATGGACAGGCGTTGTTTTTGGCCGCCGGAGAGGTTGGCGGCGTTTTCTTCTAGCAGTGTGTCGTAGCCCTGGGGCATGCGCTCAATGAACTCGTCGGCGCCTGCGGCCTGCGCGGCGGCAACGATTTCTTCAAACGAGGCCTCGGGCTTGGTGGCCACCAGGTTTTGCCGCACCGTGCCGCGAAACAAGAAGTTCTCTTGCAGCACCACGCCAATTTGGCGGCGCAGGTGGGGCAGCTCGATCTCGCGCGCATCCACCCCGTCAAAGCGCACCAGACCCGACTGCAAGGGATACAGGCCTTGAATCAGCTTGGTCAGCGTCGTTTTACCCGAGCCGCTGCGCCCCACAATTCCCACGACCGAGCCGGCCTTTATGGTGAAGCTGGCCTTGTTCAAGGCCGGCGTGGTGGCGCCAGGGTAACTAAAGCTGACCTGGTCGAAGCTGATTTCGCCCACCAAATGGGGCCGCAAGCCGCCGGCACCGGCGCGCCCCTCGGGCTGGCGGTTCATCACCTCGCCCAGCATGCGCACCGAAAGAGCGGTTTCTTGGTACTCGTTAACCAGGCCCACCATGGCAATCAGGGGCGAGACGACGCGGCCCGAGATCATCTGAAACGCAATCAGCGCGCCCACGCTCAGGGTTTGGTCAAACACCTGTTGGGCGCCAATGACAATGATGATCACCGGCAGCAGCTTGCCCAAGAAGTCGGTAATGGCGTTGCCGGTAATCGACACCCGGCCGACGCGGAAGTGCATGGTGATGGCCTCGGCCGAGCGCTGGTCCCAGATGCGGCGCTGCGTGGGCTCGATGGCCAGGGCTTTGACGGTGCGCATGCCGTGGATGGTCTCCACCAACATGGCCTGGCGCTGGCCCTCGGCGGTGTAGAGCGCGCTCAGGCGGCGCTGGTAGGTGGGCACCATGCCACCAATCACCGCCGCAATCAGGGCGGTGAACAGTAGAACAATCATCGCCAACTGGACCGAGTAGGCAAACAAAATCGGCAAAAAAATCAGCAAGGAGATGGTGTCCAGCCCGGTAAAGAAGATGCGCCCGGTCAAAAAGTTGCGGATTTTTTCCAGCTGCTGCATGTGGCGGGTGACGACGCCGGCCGTGGTGGTCTCGAAATAGTCAATCGGCAAAGACAGCAAGTGGCCAAAGGTGCGCCGGGTCAGGTGCATGTCGATTTTGTTGGTGGCCGCCAGCGTGAGCATTTGGCGCAGGTAGCCAAAAATGGCGTCAAAGGCCAAGGCGATGACCACGCCTGCGGCCAGCACCCACAAGGTGGTCGCACTTTGGTGGGTTAACACCTTGTCAATCACCAACTGGAAAAACACCGGCGAGGCCATGCCCAGCAAGTGCATGGCCAGTGCGGCGATGAAAATGTCGCGAAACGCCTCTTTGTGCTTCCATATCTCGGGGATAAACCAACTAAACCCAAAGCGCTGGTTGGGGTCAGTCAGCTTGTGCTCGCGTTTGAGCAAGATAACCTGGCCAGCCCATCGGGCGCAAAACGAGGCCTGGTCTTCCAGCACCACCACCGCCTGCGTGGCCGTGGGGTCGAGCAAAGCAATCTTGCCGCCACCCTCGGCGCGCATGCCCACCACAATCATGGAGCTGCCGTTGTTCATGGTGGCAATCAGCGGAAATACACCGCCCTGGGCCATCAGCCCGGTCCAGGAGAGTGTTTCAATTTTTGCCTTGAGTCCGATGTCCGCCGCCATGCGCAACAGCACCAAGGGTCCAGGCTCTTGTGCGCCCAGGGCATAGTCGTTTACAAGGCGCTCGGGGTTAATTTGCAGCCCGTGGTGCTGCGCAATGGCCGTCAGGCACTGGATGCCGGTATGGGAAAACGTGCTCTGCGTGGTCATAACGCGGCCAGGGCCATACCAACGCGACGGTCCGTGGCAAAGAAAAAGGGGCGCAGGGTTGCCATAAAGCCTCTGGATCTGTCAGTTAGTGAACAGTAATAAGGGGGGCAGGGCCCTTGGAGCCCCGGTTTTGCATGCATAAAAGGGGTTTCAGCACGATGCGTGCCAGGCAATGGCCCCAGGACGCGTGTCAAAAAAGCCGCAGATCGATGGGCCCAGCGGCAAGTGGCGGGGCCATGGCGTGCTACTTGCTTCTTGCTGCACAGCGGCCGCAGGTCTTGCCGCTGACCAAGGCATGCGTGCCGCCCCACTCTTTATTAGCAAAAAGGTCGCCATGCCTCCCAATATTCCCACCTACCCTGTTGCGAGCCAAAGCCCGGTCAACTGTTGGCAATGCCGCTTCTTTGCCACCAGTTGGGACCCGGCCTTGCCGTATAGCTGCAAGCTGCTAGGCTTTAAGTCGCGCAGCCTGCCCAGCGTACAAGTGCGCCAGCTCGACGGGCGTGAATGCCAGGGCTCCCAGCCCAAAACCCGCCCCGCTCCGCAAGCCCGGCAGGTGTCGGCCAGCCGTCAATAAATCTACTTTTGGCATGGCATGGGTTTTGCACATAAGGTGTCTCCATAGACCCTTTTGTTGCAAAAACCCACTATGTCAGCCCTTTGGACATCCACATCAGCCCTCTGGCTAGACCCGTTTCGCCCGCTCTCAGCTGCGAACCAGGCGCAGCTTGGGGAAGCGGGCTTGCACGCGTCCCCTATTAGCACCCTAGAGGAACTCGAAGCCGGTCTGTCGGCTCCCCACCAGGGTCGGCGCGCCGTAGTGCTGGGCCTTGGTACCGATATCGCCTTGTTGCACGAGACCATGACCCTGGTCAACCAAATGGACCACGCCGTGGCCGTGGTCTGCCGAACCGAGCGCCGCCAACTTGAGCTGGCAGTGCAAGCCCTTCAAACCGGCGCCTGCCACGTGCTGGCGGCTGACGACTGGAGCGCTGCAGCCTGGCAGGCTGCCATCCAACGCGCCGCAGTGGCCGCTTTGCCCGCTAACGAAAACACCCCCTTAAGCCCCGCAAGCAAGCAAGCCCCGGAGAGTGCCGTGCGCAGCGTGGTCTACGTAGACCCCGTGAGCCGCAACCTGCTGGCCCTAGCGCAGCGCGTGGCGCAAGCGCAGGTCGCCGTACTGATAGAAGGCCCTACCGGTTCAGGTAAAGAGGTACTGGCCCGCGTGCTACATGAATCGTCCAGCGCAGCCAACGGCCCGTTTATTGGCCTGAACTGCGCCGCCTTGCCCGAGCACATGATTGAAGACATGCTCTTTGGCCACGAAAAAGGCGCTTTCACCGGCGCCGTCAAGGAGCACCGGGGCCTGTTTGAACAGGCCCAGGGCGGTACTTTGTTTTTAGATGAAATTGGCGAGTTGCCCTTGCCGCTGCAGGCCAAGCTGCTGCGGGTGCTGCAAGAGCGCACCCTGGTGCGACTGGGCGGCGAGCGCTTGATCGCGCTAGACGTGCGTGTGGTAGCCGCTACCAACAAAAACCTGCGCGAAGCCATCGGCATGCGCGAGTTCCGCGAGGACTTGTACTTCCGCTTAAGCACCTTCAAGTTGCGCGTGCCCCCGCTGGCCGAGCGCGCTGGCGATATCTTGCCGCTGGTCGCTCGCCTGCTGGCCCGCCACACCCGCACCGCACAGACCTGGAGCGTGAGCGCTGCGGCCCAAGCCATGCTGCTGGCCTACGCTTGGCCGGGCAATGTGCGTGAGCTGGAAAACGTGATTCAGCGCGCCGTGGTCTTGTGTACCGACCACCATATTGATGTCCAGCATCTGATGTTTGACGACATGACTGATGACGCCATGCTCGCCGCAAGCCTGCACAGCGTGCCCGCAACAAGTAATTCCATGGCCGATGCGCCCAGCGTACTTCCCACCGAGCCAGTGCCCATGCTGGTGGCGCAGGGAACCGACGCAACGGCGGTCCCACAGGGAGAGGCGCACCTGGGTGGCCCCTTGCATGCGGCTGTGATGCAAAACGAAAGCCAGTTGATCCGCATGGCGCTGGAGTCCTCGCGCAGCCGATTGGAGGCAGCGGAAAAGCTAGGCATCAGCCCGCGCACGCTGCGCTACAAACTCGCCCGCCTGCGTGACCTGAACCTGCCTTTGCTTTCGCAGCCCTGAGCGCAGGCCCACCAAAAACGACCGGAATACCGCCATGATCGAAAAAGCCACCTCTGCCAACAGCATTGCCGCCATGCTCAAGACGCTGCAAACCCATGCAGCGCAAGCCAGTGGCCAAATCGACCCCAACGCAGGTACGCAGGCAACGACCAAGACCGACTTCTCGGAGCTGATCCGCCAAGCCGTGAGCCAGACCAATGCATCGCAGGTGGACGCACAAAACACCGCCCAGGCTTTTGAGCGCGGTGAAAGTGTCCCGCTGACCGACGTGGTGCTCAAGATGCAAAAAGCCTCGCTCTCGTTTGAAGCCACCTTGCAGGTACGCAACAAGGTGCTCAAAGCGTATGAAGACATCATGAACATGCCGGTCTAAAGCCCGCAGCCGACCCCACACGCCCACCCCAACAGCGCTGAAAGAGACTCCCCATGGCAACTGCAACCGCAACCGCTGGCACGTTTTTACCCGCCAACGCAGGCAACGCCCCAATGGCCACCCGCAGCGGCAATGACCGCCGTATGGCGTCGACCGACCAAGGCGACGGCGCATTCACCGACGTCACGGGCCCCGGTGCCGATTTTTCAGGCCCGTTTGGCCCTATCAAACAAATTTTGAGCCAGCCTGCGGTAAAAAAGTCGCTGCCGCTGATGGTCATCGCCATGGCCTTGCTGGCGTTTGCGCTGGTCTACACCCTGATTACCGCGCCCAGCTACCGCCCGATCGTTACCGGTGTGACCGAAACCGACCAGCAAGCCGTGTACGAGGCGCTCAAAGGCGGAGAGTTCAAGCCCATCATTGACGCAGGCAGCGGCCAAATCACGGTGCCCAACAACCGCTACCACGAGGCACGTATTTTTCTCGCCTCCAAGGGCCTGCCCAAAACCGCGGCCACCGGCCTGGACTCGTTGAAAGACCAGTCGGCCATGACCACCAGCCAGTTCATGGAGCAAGTGCGCTACAACTCAGCCATGGAGCAAGAGCTCGCGCGCAGCATTCAGCAGATTGAGTCCATTCAGACCGCACGCGTGCACTTGGCTACCACCAAACCTTCGGTGTTTGTGCGCGACCGCACGCCACCCAAAGCCTCTATCGTGGTCACCCCGCAAATGGGCCGCACCGTGAGCCCCATGCAAGTGCAAGCCATCGTTCACTTGGTGGCGTCGAGCGTGCCCATGCTTACACCTGAAAACGTAGCCGTGGTGGACAACTTTGGCAAGCTTATGACCGACGCCGAGTCTGATGCCTCCATGGGCATGAATGCCGGCCAAACCAAGCACAAGCAGGCCATGGAAGACCTGTACCGCCAGCGCGTGATCCAGATTTTGGCGCCCATCGTGGGTGAGGCCAATGTGCGCTCGCAGGTGAACCTCAGCCTGGATTACAGCCAGACCGAAGTCACGATCGAAGACTTTGACACCGGCGGCAAAGGGCCGAAAACCCGCTCGGAGGTGAATAGCGAAGACCGCAATAGCGCCAAAGAAGCCGCTGGCATCCCCGGCACCTTGTCCAACACCGCACCCGTCGCACCCACCACCTCGCTCAACACCGCGTCCACGCCCCAAACCGCGTCCGACGAGCGCAGCACCATTGCAACGCGCAGCACGCGCAACTATGAAATCGACCGCCAGGTACGCCACACCAAGAGCGCCAGCGGCGGCATCCAGCGCCTGAGCGTGGCCGTGGTTATCAACGAGCGCCCGGCATTGCCCCAGCCCAAGAACGACAAAGGCGAGGACCAACCGCCCAAACCCAACCCCTACACCCAAGAAGAGGTGGAACGCATGCAGCAACTGGTGCGCGGCGTGGTTGGCTTTGACGAAGGACGCAAAGACGTGGTCAGCGTGATCCAGGCCAAATTCGAGCCCGAGACGCCGATGGACCTGAGCATCCCCTGGCACAAGGACGAGGCCGTCATGACCAACATCAAGTCGGCCTTTTTGGGACTGATGTTTGTCGCCTTCCTGATGGTGGTGGTGCGCCCGGTGGTCATGCACATGATGAACCGCGACAAAGAGGCAGCCCAGGCCGCCGCCGAGTCCATACAAATCGCCCAGGAGCAGGCGCTGGCACTAGAGGTTGCGGCAGCCGAAACGGCAGCAGCCGAATCCGCAGAGCCGTCGGCTGCAGACACGCTGGAAGAAATGAAAGCCAAGATGAAGGCCAAGAAGTCAGGCATCTCCGCCGAAATGATGGACACTGCCAACACCTACGACGACAAAGTCGCACTGATCCGCATGATCGTGTCCGACGACTCTGCCCGCGTAGCCAGCGTCTTGAAGAATATGATCAGGCCGAGCTGATCGAGTCCGCGGAAGTAAATACACCATGGCTGATCCAGAAATCAAACCCGCAGGCCCTGCCGGCTATACCGACGCCCTTCGCAAGGAGATGGACGAGCTGACCGGCACGCAGCGCGCTGCCGTGCTGATGCTGTTGCTGGGCGAAGAGCAGGCGGCCAACATCATTCGCTTTCTCAACCCCAAAGAAGTTCAGGGCTTGGGTGTGGCCATGGTGCAGGTGGCCGAGCTGTCGCAAGAAGCGGTCAACGCCGTGCTAGACGAGTTCGTTGCCGAAATCAAGCGCCAGACCAATCTGGGCCTGGGCACGTCGGACTATGTGGAGAAGGTGTTTAAACGCGCCTTGGGCGACGACAAGGCGGCATCCGTCTTGGGCCGCATCAACCCCGGGCACGGCAGCAAGGGCCTCGAAATTCTGTCTTGGATGGACGCGCGATCCATCGCCGACATGATCCAAGCCGAACACCCCCAGGTGGTCGCGATTATTTTGTCGGTGCTGGAAAACGCCGTAGCCGCCGAAGTACTGAACTTTTTGCCGCCGGACTCACGCGCAGAAATCATGCAGCGCGTGGCCAGCCTGGAAACCGTCCAACCCTCGGCTATGGAAGAGTTGGAATCCATCATGAAGAAGCAGTTTTCCACCAACTCGACCTCCAAGTCGTCGAGCTTTGGCGGCATCAAGGCTGCAGCCAACATCCTGAACCTGACCAAGACCGCGCTGGAAGCTTCGGTGATGGGCGGTCTGCGCACGCTAGACCCCGAACTGATGCAAAAAATCCAGGACAACATGTTCACCTTTGAGAACCTGGTGGGCGTAGACAACAAGGGCATCCAAGTCATCATGCGAAACGTCGAGCCCGACCTGATGATGAAAGCCCTCAAAGGCGCCAGCGACGCGGTTAAAGACAAGTTTTTGGGCAATATGTCCGAACGCGCTCGCGGCATGTTCAAAGACGACATGGAGGCCCTGGGCCCCATGCGCCTGTCCGACGTCGAAGAGGCGCAAAAAATCATCATGCGCGCCGCGCGCAAACTGGCCGATGCCGGGGACCTGGTCCTAGGCGGCGGCGCAGACTATGTCTAAAACGGCAGGGGCCCAAAACGAGGCGGCCAAGCGCAAAGCCGCGGTGCGTGCCGCACGGGTGTGGCAACCCACCGACCTATTGCACCCCATCGCCCCCGAAAGTGGTTTTGTGGCCAACGCCTGGCGTGCCCAAGCTGAGCCCGTTTTTGGTTTAGTGGACTTTGACACGCCCACACCCGATTTATTGCCCGCACCGCCTTCACTGCCCGAGTCAACCCAGTCCAGCGAGCCAGCGGACCTGCCCGGGCCCGCCGTGGCTGCGCCAGCAGCGCCTGCGCTAAACGCCCAGGCACTTGAGCAGGCGCGCGAGGAGGGACGCGCCCAAGGCGCAGAGGAAACCCGCCAAGCCTTACGCGCCGAAATGGAGCGCACGGTCAAAGAAGCACTGGGCGAAGACCAAACCCTGGTCAACAGCCTGAGCGCAGCCATTGCCACCTTGCAACAAAGCCCACAAACTTTTTTTGAACCCCTCAAGCGTTTGGCATTGCACCTGGCAGAGCAGCTGGTCTTGGCCGAACTGCAAATCGATGGCAACGCCATTGAACGCTTGGTGCAACGCTGTGTGGACGAGTTGGCGCAGCACGACGAGTCCCTGGTGCTGGTAGAGCTCAATCCCAACGACCTGGCCGCTTTGCAAAGCCTGCGCGAACGCAGCGGATTGAACGAAGGATCAGCCCTGCGCCTGCAAGCCAACGACCACTTGCTACCCGGCAGCGTGCGCGCCAGCGCCAACGACGCCGTGGTGGAAGACCTGATTGGCGAGCGCCTGGCCGCACTGGCACGCGGCTTGGCGGTCGATGGGCCCCGCTGGAGCGCAAAAACCGCTTTCAGCCCGGAGCACATCGCGCGCGACCGCATCCCGGGCTCCGGGGTAGAGGACGCCCGCCCCCGCATGGCCGCCAGCCCGGCACCTGTAAAAGACGCGGGCTACGACACGGTCTCTGACATTGACGACATCCTGCGCGAAGCAGAAGGCCATGTTTAACTTTGACTCTGAGGTCGACCTGGCGATGACCCAGCTCCATACCCAGCGCCCCCAACGCAGTGGCACGCTGGTGCGCCTGGTGGGCTTGCGCCTGGAGGCGCGCGGCATCATGGCGCCGGTGGGCGCGTGCTGTGAAGTGCTGGGCCAAGGCGGTCACCGCATTGAGGCCGAAGTGGTGGGATTTGCCGACAACACCATTTACCTGATGCCGTTTTCCGAGCCGGTAGGCATAGGCCCCGGCGCATCGGTGCGGGTGATTAGCGAAAGCGGCCACGCCGATTTGGGCGACGAGCTGCTGGGCCGCGTCATTGATGCCCAGGGCGAGCCGCTGGATGGCAAACCCAAACCTGCCTGCACCACCAAACTCGGCCTTTTGGGCCTGCCCTTGAACCCCATGGAGCGCGGGCCAATAAACAAGGTGTTGGATGTGGGCGTAAAAGCCATCAACGGCTTGCTCACCCTGGGGCGCGGCCAACGCGTGGGCCTGGTCGCCGGTTCTGGCGTAGGCAAAAGCGTGCTCTTGGGCATGCTTACGCGCTTTACCAAGGCCGACGTGGTCGTGATTGGACTGATTGGCGAACGCGGCCGTGAAGTGCAGGCCTTTATCAACGAAACCCTAGGCCCCGAGGGCCTGGCCAAGGCGGTGGTGATAGCCGCCCCCGCCAATGTGTCGCCGGTGCTGCGCCTCAAAGCCGCGCACCTGACGCATGTGGTGGCCGAGTACTTTCGCGACCAGGGAAAAGACGTGCTGATGCTGGTCGACAGCCTGACCCGCGTGGCACACGCCCAGCGCGAAATCGGCCTGGCCATTGGTGAGCCGCCCACCTCCAAGGGCTATCCACCGTCGGTGTTTGCGCTTTTGCCCAACCTGATTGAGCGCGCCGGAGTGGGCCGCCACGGCTTTGGCTCGATTACTGCCATTTACACCGTGCTGGCCGAAGGCGACGACGGCAACGACCCGATTGTCGATATCGCCCGCGCTTCGCTCGACGGGCAGGTGATGCTGTCGCGCAAACTGGCCGACGCAGCACATTACCCGGCCATTGACCTGACCGGTTCCATTTCACGGGTCATGCAAAACCTGCTCTCGCCCACGGATTTGAAGCTGGCCAACCGCTTTCGCCGCCTGTGGTCGCTATACCAACAAAACGTCGACCTGATCCAGGTGGGCGCCTACCAGTCGGGCACCAACGCAGAGATTGACCAAGCCATCGTGCTGCGCGAGACCATGGAGCGGTTTTTGTGTCAAGACATGTACGAAGGTGTCGATGAAGGCAACACGCGAACCGATTTGCGCGTGTTGATGGAGCTTTGATGCACGCGAAAAGGACTAAACCATGAAAGTTCGCGCCTGCTGGTCCGCGCTGGAGAACAAGGCTGAACAAGCCATCACGCAACTGCGCGCTGAAACCGTGCAAGCCGAAAAGCTGCGCGAGTCCTTACTGAGCAGCCAGCAACGCCTGGAACACATGTATGAAGAATACCGCGCCAAGAACGCCGCTATCAATATCTCCAAGGGCATGGCCGACGCCATGAACCAGCGCCAATTTATGGCCCAGTTGCTTGCGCTGCGTGAACGCGTAGGCCAGGACATCACCAAATCAGAGATGCATCTGCACAACCTGGCGCAGCGGATGCTGCTGGCCGAGACCGAGCGCCTGAAGATGAAGACGCTGTCAGAAAATGATTTTCAAGCCGTACAGGTGCATGTGCGTCGGCGCGAGCAGCGCAGCATGGACGAACTAGGCATGCAGCAATTCAACCAGGCACGCGCCGCATGAACCCCTCGGGCGGCCTGTTTTGGCACCTGCACGCCTGGCGCCAGCAGCGCCACTGGCATGGCACCTGCGCAGATATCGCCCAATGGCTGGCCACATTACCGCCACCGGTCAAGGCCCGTGACCCGCAGGTGCGCGACAGCCTGGTGGTCATCGGCGCCAGTGCAGGCTGGATGCTGTCCAGCCCTTGGCTGCAAGGCTTCGCGCGGGTGGACACCTTTGACCTGGACCGCTGGGCTGGGCCTCTGTTCAGGCGCCGCCATGGGGCTGCGTTGGAGGCTTCTGGCACCGCACTGGCGTGCCACACCCGCGACGCGCTGGCCGATCTGGACGTGGTGCTCAGCACCCACCCGCAGGCCGTGGTGCTATTTGACAACGTGCTGGGACAGGTTCGCTTCCATTGCGCCAGCCTCGACGAGGCCAGCCAGCGTATTGCCAAAGTCACCCGCCGCATGCGCGGCCGGCGCTGGGGCAGCGTGCACGACGCCTATTCCGGCCCCACCCATGCACGCCGCCTCGGCATGCCCGCACCGGCCATGCACCGCAGCGTGCAGGCGCGCACAGGCGGTTCGGGTGATGCCAACTCCCAACGCAACACCCAAGCGTCGCAGCCTATGGGCGTTGGTTTTGACACCTTTGGCCAGCAGCTCCACGCGCAAGGCGATTGGCTGGACCACCTGACCGAGGCTGTTTTCCCGCAAGGAACGCTGGTGCACCATATTGCTTGGCCGTATAGTGCGAGCTATGGCCATTGGCTTCAAGCTGGTTGGGTAGCAACATGAAATTTCGTTGGATCGCATCACGCCACGCACCTGCGCTCGCAGGGGCGATGGGCGCGCTAGCGTGTGCGGCGGCGCTGCTGACTTCTTGCGGTGGCCAAGGCAGCTCGACCACGCCCTCCGGCAACCAGACCACCAGCAGCCAAAGCAGCACCCTGGCTGGGGGCTACCAGGGCACGGTATCGTCGGATGGCAATGCCTACACCAGCGACTTTGTGAGTTTTGTCACCCCCAGCCTGGTTTGGTACGCGCTGTATTACCTGCGCAGCTCCGACGCCAGCATTTACCCCGCCATCTTTAAGGGCCAGCTCAGCAGCGTGAGCACCAGCACGGCCAGCATCACCAGTCCAGGACTTACGGCCTTTCAGTTCGGCAACCGGCTCAGTACTGGCGGGGCCACGTTGTCCAACGCGTCGGCCTCGGGCTACCAAATTGCCCTGAGCGGCATTACCTTGACCAATAACCAGGTCAATCCCAGTTTTCAGCCGACAACGATGGCGACCTACAGCACACCCACAGGCAGTTGGGCCGGTACCCTGACCGACAACCTGAGTTCGGCCTCCACTGAACTGACGCTCACCTTCAACAGCAGCGGCAGCGGTACGTTCACCAGCAACAGCAGCTACGCCAATTGCGCCTTGGCTTTGACGCTCACGCCCGAGTCGCAAACCTCCAATCCCTACTTTTCAGCCGCCCTGTCCATTGCCACCAACACCCTCTGTTTGCGCACACCCGCCTCCACTGCAATCACCATGTCCGGTATCGGCTTTATTCACGCCTCAACCGTGAGCGGCAAGACCAAGCGGCTGGAACTGGTACTGACAGACAGCACGGGCAGCGGCCTGTCATTTCGTGGCGACCAGTAATAATGGCTCAAATTTTCGGCCGTGGTGCCGATTCCCGAGACAGGGGCCCAAGGTTGCAGCGCAGCCCTGCCCACGTGCAACGGCTTTGCGCCGGACTCTTTCCATTTGACTACGTAAACAGAGAAGCACCATGAAAAGAACCATCGTTGAAGTAATCC
>CANHZG010000056.1 GCA_947464995.1 Comamonadaceae bacterium
ACCTGGACGACGCCCGCATGGGCCCCGCCGTGCAAGATCTGTGGATGCTGCTCAGCGGCGACCGCAGCCAGCGCACGCGCCAGTTGGGCGCGCTGGTGGACGGCTACGAACAGTTCCGCGAATTCGACCGCGAAGAGCTGGCCCTGATCGAGCCGCTGCGCACGCTGCGCCTGATCCACTACAGCGCCTGGCTGGCGCGGCGCTGGAGCGACCCGACCTTTCCCGTCAACTTTCCGTGGTTTGGGACCAGCGACTACTGGCAAGGCCAGGTGCAAATGCTGGTGGAGCAGTGCGAAGCCATGCAAGAAGACCCGCTGGTGGTGTAGCCCATGATGCCGATCAAACCCACCCTTAACCTGATAGGCGCCGGGCGCCTGGGCAAGACGCTGGCGCGGCTGTGGGGGCAAGCCGGTGTGTTTGCGGTGCAAGACGTGCTGACCACTTCAATGACCAGCGCGCAGGAGGCTTGCCACTTTATGGGTGCAGGCATGCCGGCGCAAGCCATGGACGCCATGCGCCGCGCCGACTTCTGGCTGATTGCCACCACAGACGCACAGATCGCTGCAAACGCCACTAGCCTGGCCGCCCAAACGTCCAAAGTACTGGATCGCGCCACGAACTCTCACGCCCCCACCGCTTTCCATTGCAGTGGCGCTCTGGGCGCCGAGCAGCTCGCACCCTTGGCCGCTTTAGGCTGGCACACGGCCAGCGCCCATCCCATATTGAGTTTTGCCACCGCCGAGGCCGCCTGCGCCCAGTTTGCGGGCACGCCATGCGCCCTGGAAGGCGACCCGGCGGCGCGTGCGTTGTTGCAAGGCGCCTTCACGGCCATCGGCGCGCAGTGCTTTGAAGTGCGCAGCCAGGACAAGTTGCTGTACCACGCAGCAGCCGTCTTTGCCACCAACTTTTTGCCGGTGCTGCAATCAGTGGCCGAAGAAGCCTGGCGCGCCACCGGCGTACCCGAGGCGCTGCTGCCGCACTTGCGCGCATCCTTGCTGCACAACGCCGTGGCCAACATCACCCGCATGGGGCCACAAGGCGCGCTGACCGGCCCGGCCGCGCGCGGAGACACCGGGGCCATAGCCCGCCAAGCCGAAGCTGTGGGCGCATGGGACGACAAAGCCGGCGCCGCCTATCTAGCGATGAGCGCGTTGGCGCTGCGATTGGCCGGACATTGAAGCGGCCGTCAAGCACCTAGCGCTCTGGGCTACCTCTTAGCTGGCGCCACGCGAACACGGCAAGCACACCCACCACGACTGCCGCCAGCACTTGCTGCAAAGGCATGTTTTCTGCAAAGTCCAAAGGCTCGTCCAGCAGCACAACCACGCTTGCCATCAACAAGGCCGCAACGCAGCGCAAGCGCCAACCGTCTTCGCGCTCAAAGGCAGGCCCCAGGCGCAGCCAGACGCGATGACCCAGGCCGCCTGCCAGCACGCCCAGACAGGCGCCCACCGCCACGTCGCCTGGCCAGTGCGCGCCCACGGCGATGCGCGACAAGCCTATCGCAGCAGCCAGCAGCCACAGCCACACAAAACGGCCCCGGCGCTGCGCGTCCAGCGCAAAGTACAAGCTGCTGGCCACGGCAAACGCAGTCAGCGTATGGCCCGAGGGCATGGAGGCGAATTCAAGTTTTTCGCCCACCAGGCGAAACAAAGTGTTGTCGATGGTGGCCGCCGGGCGCGGGCTATCCAAAATCCCCTTGCCCAGGCGGGCAAACAACACGGCAAACGGCACGGCGCACAGCCAGGCCCAAAGCAGGCGCGGCGCCAGTACCAGCAGGGGCGACGTGGCTGCCAGCACGCCCCATGCATTGCCCAGCAGCGACAGCCCCGTCCACCACGGCACCGGCAGAAGCAAGCAGGCCTGGTTGATCGCCAGAAACAAGCCTGGCTCGCCCCAGTGCAGCCACAGCGGCCCACATAGGGCCAGCAGCGCGATGGGAATAGCCCAGCGGCTCCAATGCAAGGGCTTAGCGTTGGGGTTCATCTATTGCAGCCTCTGCCGCGGTTGCGGGCTGCCCGACCAACCATGGCAGGCGTAAAAGCGAAACTGCGCCAGCGGCGCATGCCAATGGGTGGCGTCTTGGGTGTCTAGCAAGGTGCAATCGCGAAAGCCGTGCGCGCCCAAGGGCACCGTAAAGGCCAGTGCCGACCAGTCCACCAGCAGCGTATCGCCACCCGCCGCCAAGTCCCCGAACCAGATGTCAAACTGGTCAAAGCGGTCTTCCAGCACGTGCACTGGCAGGGGCCGTGCGTACCAACCCAGACGGCTGGCCAGGGTCCAGTTTTGCACCCCCACGCTAGTCAAACCCTGCTGCTCGGCTAGCGCGCGGGCACGCGCACCGGCGGCCTGCCAGCCATACAAATCGGCAAAGGGATTGGCACCCACGGGCGTATCGTCCAGGCTACGCGGTAGCAGTGGCGCGCCGCCACTGAGCATCAGGCCCGCCAAGCCCGCGCAAGCAAGGGCTTGAAGCACAACCAAGCCAGCAATCAGGGCGCGGTGCACTCGAGAACCAGCGGCAGCCGAGCCCCAAAAGGCCGCCAACGCCACCCCAGAAAACGGCGCCAACGCCACCCAGGCCGGAGCCGTCCAATGGGGCAGGCTGCTGCCCCCGCCAGAGAGCCAGGCCAGCACCGCAAACGGCAGCACAAAAAACAGGCGCATCACACCCACGCGGTTGTGCGCCCACGCCCCCCAGAGCAGCAACGGCCCATAGGCCAGCAACTGCACCATAACAAAGCGCGCGACCTCCTGCCAGCGCCAGGCGCTGCCCGCGCCGTGCTGCGCCTGGTAGGCAAACGACACCCAATCATTGCGCGCGTTCCAGATCGCCACCGGCGACACCAACAAAAAAGCCAGCGCCACGGCGCACCACAAAGCGGGCAGACGAAGCAGGCGCATCCCATGCGCGCTCAACAAGCAAAGTGCGCAGGCCAAGGCCAAAAAGACAGCGGTGTATTTACTCAAACCTGCCAGCCCCAGCAGCAGCCCTAGCGACAGCCACGGCAGTGGGCGGTCCAGCGCGCCGCGCTGCATCAAGGTGTGGGTTTGCAGCATCACCACCACGGTGAAAAACATGAGCAAGGTGTCAGGCAGCAAGCCAATGGCCAGCACATGCAACACGGGTGCCAGCGCCAGCAGGGCAACCGCCCACAGGCCAGACCGTGGCGCCGCATCGCCCTTTGCAAGCCGCTGCGCCAGGCGGTAGACCCCTAGCACCGTACCCAGCCACAGCGCCCCCGGCACCAGACGCAGCAGCGCCGTGGGCGCGTCCAGCGTCACCAGCGGCCACTGCACCCAACCCACCAGCGGCGGATGGTCAAAATAACTCAGCGCCGGGTGCGCCGCGTACAACAAGTAGTGCGCCTCGTCCACCGACAAGCCCATGACCGCCGCCAGCACCAAGTGCAGCACCAGCACGGCGACAATCAGCCAGCGCGTCGAGCGCTCAGGCGACACAAAGCGGGGGGAATTTGTCAAACACCAGTCCGGTCAAAAGAATCCTCGCAGTCTAAACTGCCAGCCCGCAGCCCCCAGCTTCCCCATCAACACACTGCAAGGAACACCATGCCCACCTACCACGTAGAAATGATCGAAGGCCGCACCCTGGAGCAAAAGAAAAAACTGGTGCAAGAAATCACCCGCGTCAGCGTCGAAGTGCTGGGCGGTTCCCCTGACTCGGTGGACGTGCTAATCATCGATGTAAAGGCCGAGAACTGGGCCACTGGCGGCAAGCTCTGGAGCGAGCCGCGCAGCTGACCCAGCCGCTCCACGCGGCACCTTGTGTGCATCCCCGGCTTAGCGCAAACGCGTAAACTGTTTCCATGTGCCAATTGCTAGGAATGAACAGCCGCCTGCCCGCCAGCCTGACTTTGAGCTTTACTGGTTTTGCCCAGCGCGGAGGCTGCACCGACCACCATTCCGACGGCTGGGGCATTGCGTTTTTTGAAAGCGACGGCGACCAGCCGGGCAAGGCAGCGCGGCATTTTGTGGACAAGGAAAGCGCCGCCACCTCGCCGATTGCGCAGATGTTGCGCAGTTACCCGATCAAAAGCCACAACGTGGTGGCCCATGTGCGCAAGGCTACGGTGGGTGCGGTCAACCTGGAGAACTGCCACCCCTTTGTGCGCGAACTCTGGGGCCGCTACTGGGTGTTTGCCCACAATGGCGACCTGAAGGACTTTGCGCCGCTGCTGCACGGTAGTTTCCGCCCCGTAGGTACCACCGACAGCGAGCTGGCCTTTTGCTGGATGCTGCAAGAGATGAACAAGTCGCACGCTGGCGTGCCCACCGCGAGCGAACTCACCCACACCATGCGCGAACTCTCGCAGCGCATCGCAAAACACGGAACTTTCAACTTTTTGCTCAGCAACGGCCAGGCGCTGTGGGCCCACGCCAGCACCAAGCTGCACTACGTGCTGCGCCAGCACCCGTTTAGCGAGGTGCAGCTCAAGGACGAAGACCTGAGCGTGGACCTGTCGCAGCTCAATTCACCCGACGACCGCCAGGTGATTGTGGTAACCGAGCCGCTGACCTCCAACGAAAGCTGGGTGGCCATGGAGCCCGGCGAACTGCAGGTGTTTATTGAAGGGCAGCCCTTTAACGAGCCGTCGCCTCCAGCGCGTCCATGAACATGGCGGGCACATTAAAGCCCGTCTGGTCGGTGATTTCCTGAAAACAGGTTGGGCTGGTGACATTGATTTCGGTGAGGCTGGTGCCGATGATGTCCAGGCCCACCAGCAGCAAGCCACGCGCTGCCAGCACCGGGCCGATGGCCTCGGCCACCGCGCGGTCCGCGGCATTGAGCGGCTGCGCCACACCCAAGCCACCGGCCGCCAGGTTGCCGCGCACCTCGCCACCCTGGGGAATGCGTGCCAGGCAAAACGGCACAGGTTTGCCGCCAATCACCAGCACACGCTTGTCGCCCTCACTAATGGCGGGCAAAAACTTTTGCACCATCAGGCTTTGCGCGCCGTCCTTATTCAGCGTCTCGGTGATCGAGCCCAGGTTCAAGCCATCGTCCTTGACCCGAAAAATACCGCTGCCGCCCATGCCGTCGAGCGGCTTCAAGATGATGTCGCGGTGCTCTTCGTGGAAAGCGCGCACCGCCTGCGCATCGCGGGTGACCAGCGTAGGGCCGATGAACTGGGGAAACTCCATGATGGCCAGCTTTTCCGGGTGATCGCGCAGGGCGCGCGGCTTGTTGAACACTTTGGCACCCTCGCGTTCGGCCTGCTCGAGCACATGGGTGGCGTAGAAAAACTCACTGTCAAAGGGCGGGTCTTTGCGCATGACCACGGCATCGAAGCTACACACCTCGCGCACCGTGCTGCTCTCCAGAAAAAACCAGTCCGTTGGGTCACCGGTGAGGCGAATCTGGCGCACCCGCGCTTGGACCACTCCGCCGCTTCGCCATACCAACTCGCGCGGCTCGCAGGCTGCCACCGTATGGCCGCGCGCCTGGGCCTCGCGCATCATGGAAAACGTGGTGTCTTTGTAAATCTGGAACGACTCCAGCGGGTCGGCGACGAACAGGATGTGCATACAGGAATTCTCCAGACAGACGCGCCGCGCGGCGACAGGGGTCGCAGGGGCAATATACGGGTTAGCCGCCGACCTTCAGGCCTGACGCTTGGCTGGCCGGTAGTGTTGCACAGCCAGCGCCAGCACCCCGGCCACCAGGCCCCAAAAGGCCGAACCCACGCCGCCGATAACCACGCCGCTCAGCGTAATCAAAAAAGTTACCATGGCCGCCTCCCGGTCGGCCTCTTTGTGCAGGGCTGCTGCCAGCGCGCTGCCGATAGTGCCCATCAGCGCCAGCCCGGCTATGGCCGCAACCAGCTCTGTAGGAAAGGCCGTCAGCAGCGCCATGATGGTGGCGCCAAACAAACCCAGCACGATGTACATCACGCCGCAGGACACGGCTGCGGTGTAGCGCCGCGTGCGGTCGGGGTGCGCTTCGGGGCCCATGCAAATGGCTGCGGTAATGGCGCTCAGGTTGATCGAAAACGCGCCAAAAGGCGCTAGCACGAGCGTGACCAGTCCGGTGAGCGTGAGGATTTTGGACACCGGAATCCCTGCGTCGCCACCCTGCGCACGCTCATCGCCAAAGCCCGAGGCGCGGATGGCGGCTACGCCCGGCAGGTTTTGCGAAGCCATGGTGACCACAAACAAAGGCAGCGCCAAACTGACCAAGGCGGAGAATGAAAATTCAGGCGCCACAAACACCGGCACCGTCAGACCCAGAGGAATGTCCACCCGGGAAAAGCCGCCTTGCGCCGCCACAAACAGAACTGCAAACAACAAGGTGCCGGGGACCGCGTAGCGCGGCACAAAGCGCTTGCCCAGCAAATAGGTGAGCAGCATCAGCACCACCAGCGGCAGCGCCGACTGGGCGGCCGCAAAGCCCGCCAGCCCAAAGCGCGCCAGCACGCCCGCCAGCAAGGCGCTGGCAAGTGCCACGGGAATGCGATTCATCACGCGCTCAAACCAGCCGGTGGCGCCCATCAGCACCACCAGCACGGCGCTTGCCATAAAGGCGCCCACGGCGTCACCCATCGAGAAGCCCCCGACCAGGCCAGCGCTGGCCAACACCGCAGCGCCTGGCGTGCTCCAGGCCACCATCACCGGCTTGCGCAGCCACAGCGAAGGAACGGCAGTGGCCAGACCCATGCCAATGCAGATAGCCCAGAGCCACGAGGCCAGCATCGCTGGCGTAGCGCCAAACGCCTGGGCGGCTTGGTAGATGATGGCGATCGAGCTCGTAATGCCCACCAGCACCGAAACAAAACCGGCAGTAAAGCTGGACCAACTCAGGTCTTTGAAGAACTGCACGTAAGCCTAGATTTCGATTTTGGAGCCCAGCTCCACCACCGAGTTGTTGGGCAGGTTCAAAAAGTCGGCAGCGCTGCTGGCGTTGTGGTGCATTTGGGCAAATAGCTTTTCGCGCCACTGCGCCATGCCTTCACCCAGGGTAGGCACCACAGTGTCGCGCGACAAGAAATAGCTCGTCATCATGGGATCTAGCGCTACGCCACGCCCTTTGAGCTGCTGCAGGGCTTTGGGCAAATCGGGGTCGTTTTTGAAGCCGTAGTTGATCAACACCTGCCAGCAGTCGTGGCCCAGGCGCTCGATCTCGATGCGCTTGTCCAGCCCAATCCACGGCACTTCGTGGTTGCGCACAGTGACAAACAGGTTGGTGTCGTGCAGCACCTTGTTGTGCTTGAGGTTGTGCAGCAGCGCGTTGGGCACATTGCCCACGGCCGCAGTCAAAAACACCGCCGTTCCGTCTACCCGCGTGGGGGGGCTGACAAACACGGCCTCCAAAAAACTGGGCAAATCCATGGAATCGGCCTGTATTTTCGAGCTCAAAAGCGCTCGCCCGTCCTTCCAAGTACCCATGAACAGGAACACCACGCCGCCAATGAACAACGGGAACCAGCCGCCTTCAAAGAGTTTGAGCAAATTTGAGCCCCAAAACATGAGGTCCACCGTAAAGAAGAACCCAGTTGCCGCCAAACACAGACCCAGCGGGTATTTCCAGCCGTAGCGAATCACATAGAACGTCAAAATGGTGGTGATCAGCATATCGGTGCACACCGCAATACCATAGGCCGCAGCCAGATTGCTAGAGGACTTGAACATCACCACCGCCAGTACGATGGCAGCAAACAAGCCCCAGTTAACAAAGGGAATGTAAATTTGGCCCGCCTCACGCGCGCTGGTGTGAACCAGATTCAGGCGCGGCAGGTAGCCCAGCTGAATCACCTGCTTGGTCACGCTAAAGGCGCCCGTAATTAAGGCCTGCGAGGCAATCACCGCCGCCATAGTGGCCAGCACCACCAGTGGTAACAGCATCCAGTCGGGCGCCATCATGTAGAACGGGTTTTTGACGGCCGCCGGGTTGCTCAGCAGCAGCGCTCCTTGGCCAAAGTAGTTCAAGGTCAGCGACGGCATGACGACAATAAACCAGGCCATGCGGATCGGCTTTTTGCCGAAATGCCCCAGGTCGGCATACAGTGCCTCGGCACCGGTCACGCACAACACCACGGCGCCCAGTAGCACAAAGGTCACGCCGGGGTTGTCCCACACAAAGGCCAGCGCGTAATAGGGATTCAGGGCGACCAATATATGCGGGTTAGCAGCAATATGCGCCACGCCAAGGGCCGCAATCACTGCGAACCACAGCACAGTAATGGGGCCGAAAAACTGGCCGATGCCCGTGGTGCCGCGTTTTTGCACCCAAAACAGGCAAAACAAAATCACCAGCGTTATAGGCACCACGTACTTGACGAACTTCGGCGAAATGATCTCCAGACCCTCCACCGCGCCCAGCACCGAAATAGCAGGGGTAATCACGCCGTCGCCATAAAACAAGCAGGTGCCAAAAATACCCACGTTGAGAAGTACGCGGCGCAGGATGGGCCGGTCTTTCACCGCTTGGGAGGCCAGTGCCAGCATGGCAATCAGGCCGCCCTCGCCCGCGTTATCCGCGCGCAAAACCAAAATTACGTATTTGACCGAGACGATGACGGTCAGCGTCCAAAAAATCATGGACAAGATGCCGTACACGTTGTCTGGGGTAAACGGCACGTGGCCAGAGCCAAACACCTCTTTGAGCGCATACAGCACGCTGGTGCCAATATCGCCGTACACCACGCCAATGGCGCCCAGCGTGAGCGCGCCTAGAGAAGATTTCGAAGCTGACAAAGTTGCTCCGGGTGCTTGGGCGACCCGGTTTCCGTTCAACAAGGGAGCGCCATTGTGCCCCTGCCCACGCGCAAAAACGGCGATTGCGTGAAAAACGGCAGCAAAAATGCTGCATTGCAGCAACAAACGTCGCGCGCGCGACAGTGGCGGCAGCTCAGGCGCTGGCGATTAATCGTCCAGGTCGGCTTCCGGGTCGGTGGCTTCGAGCTCGTAGCTAGCCGCCAGCATAGCCAGGCGCCCGATCACCCCATACATATAGAAGCGATTGGGTGCGCTGGCGCCAGGGCGAACCCCCAGCTCGGGCAGCTGCGCCCCCCCACCAAAGGCCAAGGGCACGTAGCTCGAACCTGGTGCGCTCAGGTTTTCATCGGTACCGCGCTCCGCGTGCACCCGGTAAAAGCCGCCCACGACATAGCGGTCCATCATGTAGACCACCGGCTCGGCCACCGCGTCGTTCATGCGCTCATGGGTCAATATGCCCTCTTGTAGGATCAGTTCTTGCAGTCCCGCACCAGGCTGGCCCAGCGCGGCGGCGGCCATCAGCGCGGGCAGGTCATTGGCATCGCGCACCGTCATCAAACCCATACCGCTGCTGCGGTTGTCGGCCTTGACGATGACAAACGGCCTTTCCTTGATGCCGTATTCCTTGTACTTTTTCTTGACCTTGGCTAGCAACACATCCACCCGTTCGCGCAGGCTGGACTGGCCCTGGGCGCTGGAGAGGTCGATATTGCCGCAGGTGTCAAACATCGGGTTGATCAGCCAGGGGTCGATGCCAATGAGTTTGCCAAAGCGCTTCGCAATCTCCTCGTAGCACTTGAAGTGCATGCTTTTGCGCCGCGTGGTCCAGCTGGCATGCAGGGGCGGTAGCAGATACTGCTGGTGCAGGTCTTCCAAAATGCCCGGTATGCCAGCGTGCAAGTCGTTGTTGAGCAGCACCGTGCAGGGGTCAAAGTCTTTCACGCCAATGCGGCCCTTGGCGCGCACCACGGGCTCCAGGGTGATGCTTTCGCCCCCGGGCAGCTCCATCACGGTCGCTTTTTTTATCTCCGGGCTGATGGAGCCGATGCGCACGTTCAAACCAGCCATGTGAAAAATGCGGCGCAGCTGCGCCAAATTGCTCAAATAAAAGGTGTTTTTGGTGTTGTGTTCGGGAATGATGAGCAGGTTGCGCGCCTCGGGGCAGATTTTCTCGATCGCCACCATCGCCGCCTGCACCGCCAGGGGCAGCATCGCCTCGGTCAGGTTGTTCCAGCTAGTGGGGAAGAAGTCGGTATCGACCGGCGCGAGCTTGAAGCCCGCGTTGCGCACGTCCACCGAGGCATAAAACGGCGGCGTGTGCTCCATCCACTCCAGCCGAAACCAGCGCTCAATAGCCGGCATGGTGTCCAGAATGCGCTGCTCGAGCTCATTGATGGGGCCGGTCAATGCGGTGACGAGGTGGGGAACCATGGCAGTGCTGCTTTCATCGGTAAATTGCCGGGCCGGGTTATACGAAACCGTGTGTTCCAGATGGTGGCCATTGTGGAAAATGCAAGTGCCTACCCGCCCTTAAAGGGCACTATCCCCGCAACTCCCCCTGCCCCAGCACCACGTACTTGAGCGAGGTCAGCCCCTCAATGCCCACCGGGCCACGGGCGTGGAATTTGTCGGTGCTTATACCGATCTCGGCACCCAGGCCGTATTCAAAGCCGTCTGCGAAGCGGGTGCTGGTGTTGACCATGACGCTGGCGGAGTCCACCTCGCGTAAAAATCGCTGGGCGTGCAGGTGGTCGCGGGTCAGGATGGCGTCGGTGTGGTGGCTGGAATAGTGGTTGATGTGGGCAATAGCCTCGCCCACGCCATCGACCACTTTGATGCTGATGATGGGCGCCAGGTATTCCTCAAACCAGTCTTGCTCACTGGCAATTTGCAGGTTTGCGCCGGGCACGCTGGCCAAAATCGCCTTGGACTCGGGGCAGCAGCGCATTTCCACCCCCTTGGCGGCGTAAATGGCGCCGATGCGCGGCAGAAATGCCGCTGCCACGCTGCGCGCCACCAACAGGCTTTCGCTGGCGTTGCAGGGGCTGTATTTTTGGGTTTTGGCGTTGTCGGCCACGGCCACGGCCATGTCCAGGTCGCAAGGATCGTCCACGTAAATGTGGCAATTGCCGTCCAGGTGCTTGATGACAGGCACCTTGGCGTCGCGGCTGATGCGCTCAATCAAACCCTTGCCACCGCGCGGAATGATCACGTCCACATACTGCGGCATGGTGATCAGCTCGCCCACCATGGCGCGGTCGGTGGTTTGCACCAGTTGCACCGCGTGCGCGGGCAGGCCGCTGTCTACCAGCGCCTGCTCGACCAGCCGCGCCAGCGCCTTGTTGGAGTCAATCGCCTCCGAACCGCCACGCAAGATGCAGGCGTTGCCACTTTTGATACTCAGGCTGGCGGCCTCAATGGTCACGTTGGGCCGGCTCTCGAAAACCATGCCAAAAACGCCAATGGGCACGCGCATCTGGCCCACGCGGATGCCGCTGGGCTGCTGCTTCATGCCGATGATCTCGCCAATCACATCAGCCATGGCGGCGAGCTGCTCGCAGCCTTGGGCGCAGGTTTCCAGCACTTTGGGCGTCAGACGCAGGCGGTCCACCATCGGCTCGGCCAGGCCGGCCGATGTGGCGCGGTCCAGGTCTTTGGCGTTTTCAATTTGCAGGGAGGCGGTGTTTTCGCGCAGCAGGGCCGCCAGCCGGGTCAACGCCTGGTTTTTGCGCGCGGTACTGGCCGCTGCCATCAGGGTGCTGGCGGCTTTGGCCTGGGCGCCCAGAGTGTGTGCGAGTTCGGGAATGGTGCTTGCGGTCATGGGGTGATTTTCACCGATGGCAGAGGGCCACCCATTGTGCCCGCCCTACAGGTAGCGCGCATAGGCGATGGTGACCGTGCTGGTGCCGCTGCTGGTTGTCAGGGTGCTGGGCAGAGATTGGGCGTTAATAACGGTGCTAGCTCCCAGGGTGCTGAACTTAGTGGTTTGGGCTGAGTTGTTGACGCCCAAGCCCTGGGCACTGATATAGCCCCGGATGGTGGAGCTGCCCGCGCTGGTAAACGCATTGCCCGCAAGCACATAGCCATAGGCATTGGTGGAGGAGGCCAACACGATGTTGCCGCCCACGTAGCTGCTGGCCTGGTAGGTGCTGGCGCTAAAGCTGCCGGCCATATACGCGTAGCTGCCCAGGCCCGATGCCGCCGTGGCGTCATAGCTGGCGCTGCTGGTATTGCAAAAGTTGCTGGGGTAGTAGGCGATGGCGGCGCCTGCGGCCGTGGTGCACACGCCGCTGGGGGCATAGGTGGTGGTGCCCACGGTGCCCGAATACCCGGCGTAGTTGGGCGCGTAGGTGACGTGACTGCCACTGGTGGTGATGCTGCCCGTGGCAATAAAGGTGTTGTAGTAGGTGCCGTTGCCCGCGTCCAGGTCGCCACTGAACCAGGCCACGCCGGGGCGAATGGCGTTCATGTCATTGCCCACGTACCAGCGCAGGGTGGACGCGTCGTAGCGGATGCACTGGGACGACACGCACAGGTTCATGGTGGCGTTGCTTTGGTTGCAGGTGCTGTTGCTGGTGGGGCACAGGTAGTCGTAGCGGGCGTTGCCGCTGGCGTTGCCCAGTAAGTAGGTGCCGTCGGTGACGCTATGGACGTTTTTCACGTCCACGAGTAAGTTTCCATTGCTGACATAGAACGCATAGTTGGCGTAGCTGCGGTAGTCGGTGGCGTTGAACTGGTTGTCGGGCGTGATCGATACCACAGCGACTGAGGAAATGCTTGGACTAGGCCCGCCAGTGGTGACCGTGCCGTTGAAGGAATAGCCGTTATCCACAATGCTGCCACCCACTGTGCCGTTAATGCTGGCGCCCCAACCCTTGAGCACCAGGTTGTTGCCAGCAACCAAGCTACCGATGGTGCCGCTGCCGATATACACATTGCCCTTGGTGCTGACGCTGGTGGCCTGGCCGTTGTGGTTGCCCGTGTACAGGTCCACCCCGGCTCCGATGGGGTCGGCGCAGGTGGCAGCCACGTTGCTGGCGCCGCCACCTGCAGAACCGGTGGCACTACAGCTGTCGGTGAATGCGGTGTCGGCCAGCGCGGCCAAGGTGCCATTGCCGGTGGTGGCCATATTGATGGAGCCATTGGCCGTAGCCACCCCGCTGACCATGGTGCCCCCACTGCCGCACACATGGCGACGCGCGTTGATAGTGACCACCTGCACGCCGCCGCTGATGACCACGTCGCAATTGGAGTTGAGTATTTGGTAGCTCGAACCGCTGCCGATGTTGATGGTGCCGGTGGCGTTGATGGTGTCTGCCCCGGTGATGCTATTGCCCCCGGTGCTCAGATCGCCTGCGATGTTCATCACGCTTTGTGCGGACGCGTCCTTGTTGATAGTGATGCTGCCTTCGAGCTTGGTGTTCATGGCGGACTTGAACACCGTGCTCAAGCTGCTCAGGCTGCTGGCACCGCCGCTGACGACGTAGTGCAGCTCCAGCGTCGCGGTGGACTTGGCTTTGTCAGATGCCGCCGCCGTGGTGCCGGTCACCTGGGCCACGAAGTCGCTGGCTGTGGAGGTGTTCATCAAGCGCGCACCCATGCTGTCTGCGCCGCTAGAAAAAGTGAGCGTGGTGCCCGCCGCCGAGGCGGCCTGCACGCTGGCCAGCAG
>CANHZG010000057.1 GCA_947464995.1 Comamonadaceae bacterium
CGTCAACGAGAAGCCTTCCTCATGCGTTACTGGGAAGAGTTAGATGTCGCGGAGACAGCGTCGGCCATGGGTTGCTCACAAGGCAGCGTCAAAACACACTGCTCCAGGGCGGTGGCGGCTTTGGCAAAGGCACTAAAAATCAGGGGAATTTGCTTATGAAACCTTTTTTCACCAACACTAAGGCGGCTAACCCCGCAGCTGAGCAGTTTGGCGCCCGTATCGCCGCGCGTTTGGACGATTCAGTCCGACAGCTACCGGTTCATGTTGCTGAACGACTGCGTTTAGCCAGAATGCAAGCCGTAGACCAAGGACGCTTGCTGAGGCGGCAGGAGACACCCGTCTTTGCGACTTCAAGCGACTCCCCGTGGAGCAAGAAGGACCATTTTGGATTTTGGGGGCGGGCCTCAAGCCTCCTACCACTAATTGCCCTGCTCATTGGCTTGATGTTCATTGGAATACTGCAGGAGCAACAGAGAGCCCACGAAATTGCAGAAGTCGATACCGAGTTGCTCACCGGCGATTTGCCTCCTGTCGCCTATACGGATCCAGGGTTTGCCCAGTACCTCAAAGCGGGAGGCCAGGATTAGTGCTTTATCCAGTGCGGGACATGGGGTGCTGATCATGCGTCTTCTTGTGCCGCTGTTTGCCTGGTCGTTGCTCTGGCTTCCGTTGGCGGGGGGAGCGCAAATCGCAGCTGAAACTGCACCCGCGATCCCAAAGACCAGCCCCGGTCTTGCGGACTCGGAGCCCCGATGGGTTGACCTCTCGGAATCCCAAAAAAGCGCCCTGACCCCACTGATCGAAATTTGGCCTGCGCTGTCGCAAGGGCACCGCCGAAAATGGCTAGCGCTTTCACAAAATTACCCGCAAATGTCTGCAAGCGAACAGGAAAAGCTGCACGCCCGCATGGTCGACTGGGCCGCACTGAGCACCAAAGACCGAGAGGCGGCACGGCTTAACTTTGCCCAAACGAAGAAATTCCCGGCGCCGGCGCGGACTGCAAATTGGGAGGCCTATCAAGCACTGCCAGAAGAAGATAAAAAGGCGCTCATTGAGGCGGCATCATTGCCTCCGCGCGGTGCGGCGGTTGCGGTGAAACCGATCGCCCCAAGCAAGTTGGCAGTGGTTCCAGTCACCAGAAAAACGCCTGAGCCCGAAAAAGCGGCAGCTTCGAAAGCACAGACACTGGACCGCTACACGCTGCTGCCACAGGTCCCAAAGCAAAAAGAGAACCTACGATTGAACTCCGAAGGTAAGTAGCCCTTAGCCGTCCGCGACTGCAACGCGGGATGACAATTTCTCCCGCCCTTTCGGTGCTTGGGCATCCCTCACTCAACTGCGCCCCGAACTTATGATGGAATCCACCGGTCTCACTGCCCCCAGCCTGTTGCGCCGAATGGCTTGTTGGGTTTACGAGAGCATGCTTTTGTTTGGCGTGGTCTTTATCTCGGGTTACCTTTTCGGCACGCTGAGCCAAACACGCAATGCCATGGACAACCGCCACGGCCTGCAGGCTTTTTTGTTTTTGGTGTTCGGTATTTATTTCGTCTGGTTTTGGTCTAAGGGGCAGACCTTGGCCATGAAAACCTGGCATATCCGAGTGGTTGACGCTGCTGGGAACGCCATCAGCCAACAGCGGGCGCTGGGGCGTTATGTATTGTCTTGGGTTTGGATTCTTCCGCCATTGGCCGTGCTATGGCCATTGGGGTTGACAGCGGCGGAAACCGGTGTCATCTTCTTAGGCTGGATTGCCGTGTGGGCCTTGCTCAGCCGCTTTCACCCTTTGCGACAGTTCTGGCACGACGCGTGGGCAGGCACCCGATTAGTGAATTCAGAGCCGCTCAGCCGCTAAGCGGCTCTGGGGCTTTAAACGGCCGATTCGTCTTGCTCGCCAGTACGAATGCGTACCACCCGCTCCACGCTGGTGACAAAAATCTTGCCGTCGCCAATTTTGCCGGTATGGGCGGCTTTGATGATGGCGTCTACGCAACGGTCCACATCCTCGTCCTTGACCACCAGTTCCACTTTCACTTTGGGCAAAAAGTCCACCACGTACTCGGCGCCACGGTAGAGCTCGGTATGGCCTTTTTGACGGCCAAAGCCCTTGACTTCGGTGACGGTCAGCCCGGTGGCGCCACATTCGGCTAGGGCTTCGCGCACCTCTTCGAGTTTGAAGGGTTTGATGATGGCGGTAATTTGTTTCATAACGAAGCCCAGGTTAGTCATTGGCGCATTAGGCGCGAAACCGATTGGTAATAGGATAACGCCAATCCTTACCGAAGCTGCGGTGGCTTACGCGAACACCAATGGGCGCCTGGCGGCGTTTGTATTCATTGACCTGGATCAGCCGCGTGACCTTCTCCACATCGGCTTGTGGGTAACCCATAGCCACCAAATCTGCAATGCTGGCATCGTTTTCCATGTACCGCTCAATGATGTCGTCGAGCACCTCGTAAGCGGGCAGGCTATCCTGGTCAGTTTGGTCCGGCCGCAGTTCCGCACTGGGGGGGCGGGTAATGATGCGCTCAGGAATGGGCTGGTCGCAGGTGCCGTAGGGGTTGTTGGCGTTGCGCCAGCCTGCCATAGCAAAGACGCGGGTCTTGAGTAAGTCTTTGATCACCGCAAAGCCCCCGGCCATATCGCCGTACAAGGTGCAGTAGCCCGTAGCCATCTCGGACTTGTTGCCCGTGGTCAGCACCATACTACCGAACTTGTTGCTCAGTGCCATTAACAGCGTGCCGCGAATACGGGCCTGGATGTTTTCCTCGGTGGTGTCCTCGGCTCGGCCGGCAAAGTCTGCCGCCAAGGATGCCTTGAATGCAGCGAACTCCGGCTCAATGGATATTTCGTCGTAACGCACACCCATGCGCTGCGCCATTTCACGGGCATCGAGCCAGCTGATGTCAGCGGTATAGGGCGAAGGCATCATGACAGCGCGAACTTTGTCGGCACCCAAGGCATCCACCGCAACGGCCAGCACCAAAGCCGAATCGATGCCCCCCGATAAACCCAAAATAGCGCCCGGAAAGCGGTTTTTCCCCACGTAATCACGCACCCCGAGTACCAAGGCGTCCCAAAGATCGGCCTCCCAGGATCGCTCAGGCTCGGTAGCAGCCGTCCAATGCGTTGCAGCGCCCTGCCCGTCCAAGGACGCGTAAAAGAGTGCTTCCTTGAAACTCGGGGCGCGTCCAGCCACCGCCCCATCGGCATTCAGGACAAAAGAATGGCCCTCGAATACCAGTTCGTCTTGGCCGCCCACAAGATGCGCGTACACCAAAGGCAACCTTGTGGCGCTTGCACGCCCGGCCATCACAGATTCGCGTTGGTAACCTTTGCCCACATGAAATGGGGACGCGTTAATGACGGCAAGCACTTGTGCGCCGGCCTCCTGGGCCAAACGCGCCGGCTCCTCAAACCACGCGTCCTCACAGATCAGCAAGCCGACCTTGACTCGCCGGCCCGTTTCATCTGCAGCTCCGGCCTCAAACACACAGACCCCTTCGCCAGGGACAAAGTAACGCCGCTCGTCAAACACTTGGTAATTGGGCAATTCACGTTTTGCGTAGGTGGCGACCACCTGCCCCTCGCGCAGCACACTGGCGCAGTTGAAGCGCTCCTGCACGGCCACCGACGGCGTGCGCCACTCGCTTCCCTTGGGGTGGCCTACCACCACAGCCATGTCTTTTAACCCGGCGAGCTGCTGGGTGAGGGCTTTCAAGGCATCATCGCAGGCGCGCATGAAGGCGGGGCGCAAATACAGGTCTTCCGCCGCATAGCCGCACAAGGACAGTTCTGGCGTAAGCAAGAGCCGAGCACCCTCTTGATGCGCCTGCTGAGCGGCAGCGACGATTTTTTGGGTGTTGCCCGCGAAGTCTCCGACCGTGAAGTTGAGTTGCGCGACGCAAATTTTGAGAGTCATGTACCGGAAACAATGGTTAAAAATAGTAATTCGAACGCTGCGATTGATTATGTCACCCGGGTTCTGGACTCCATTGCGGAGGTCCAACCCGACACGTGGGACGCCTTGCTCGCATTACAAAGCGATGCAAGTCCTTTCATGCAACACGCCTACCTGCTCGCCATGGAGGCCAGTGGCAGCGCCAGTCCTGCTACGGGTTGGCAAGCACATACCATCACCCTGGAGCGCGAGGGCCTATTAGTCGCCGCTTGCGCGCTGTATATAAAAGACCATTCTTATGGCGAATACGTGTTTGACTGGGCTTGGGCCAACGCGTACCAAAAACACGGCTTGCCCTATTACCCCAAGGCATTGGTGGCCGTGCCGTTTACGCCGGTGCCGGGTGCGCGCTTGCTGGCCGCTGATGCAGATGCCCGGTGCGCCTTGGTGCAGGCGGTGGTAGGCTGGTGTGAGGAACGCAAACTTTCTTCCCTGCACTTGCTGTTTGCTAGCGCCACCGACGTGCAGGCCTGCGCCAACGCCGGGCTCATGTTGCGCCATACGGTGCAATTTCACTGGACCAACAGCATTCCAGGCTATACCGACTTTGATGGATTTTTAGCCAGCTTTTCACAGGAAAAGCGCAAAAAAATCCGGCAGGAACGCCGCAAGGTGTCCGACGCGGGGGTGCAGTTCCGGTGCTCACGTGGCGCCGATATCAGCGACTCCGACTGGGACTTTTTCTACCGCTGCTACGAACGCACCTACCTGGAGCACGGCAACGCGCCCTACCTAAACCGTGACTTTTTCTCTCGCATGCAAAGCGCCATGGCTGACAACTGGCTTCTTTTCATTGCCCAGCGCCAGGGCAAACCCATTGCATGTAGCCTGATAGCTTTAAGCAGCGAGGCGGTGACTCCGAGCGGCGAACCCCAGCCCAAAGTTGCCTATGGCCGCTACTGGGGCGCCTTGGAGCGTGTAGATTGTCTGCACTTTGAGGCCTGCTACTACCAACCACTGGAATGGTGCATCGCACATGGCTATGCGCGTTTTGAAGGTGGCGCGCAGGGCGAACACAAAATGGCACGCGCCCTGCTGCCTGTCAAAACCACCAGCGCCCACTGGCTGGCGCACCCGGCATTTGCGGACGCGGTGGGTCGCTTTTTAGAGCGCGAAGGCGAAAGCGTAGAGGATTACTTGGGCGATCTGCAGCAGCGTTCTCCCTTGCGCAAAGAACACCCGGAGGCTTAAAAACCGCGAAGGGAGCCGATAAAAGTGCCCCGGCTAGTCAAAAAAACAGGTTGGAGCGCCGGGTAAACGCCCGCGTGTTCAGCCCTACGCCTGCTCTTTTTCGTAATTCGCGATACCGTCCAAAATTTCCTGGCACGCGGATTCCGGGCCTTCCCAGCCCAATATCTTGACCCATTTCCCTTCTTCGAGGTCTTTGTAATGCTCGAAGAAATGGGCAATCGTCTTTAAGCGCAGAGGGTTGAGGTCCGATGGTTTTTGCCACTGGGTGTAGAGAGACAAAATCTTGTCAACCGGAACCGCCAGCACCTTGCCGTCTTGGCCGGCCTCGTCTTCCATCTTCAAGATGCCTATGGGGCGGCACCGTACGACCACACCGGGAATCAGGGGTACCGGGGTAATCACCAACACGTCCACCGGATCACCGTCTCCCGAAATGGTTTTGGGCACATAACCGTAGTTGGTCGGGTAGTGCATAGCGGTGCTCATGAATCGGTCGACAAAAATGGCACCAGTTTCCTTGTCCACTTCGTACTTCACGGGGTCGGCATTCATCGGAATCTCGATGATCACGTTAAACGAATTGGGTACATCTTTTCCGGGGGTGACTTTGTCTAGGGACATGAAAAACTCATCGTAAGGTTAGAGATAAAGGTTGGTATTTACCCTGATTTTACTGACTTGGCACTTGCGAGGCTGGCGAAAACCAGCTTTTTGCGGCTACATTGCGTTGTTGGCCAATCAACTCCCCAAGTTTTGTGGTTCGGGGCACTGAGGAAGCAACGTAGTGGGGGCTCCGCTTACGTTGCCCCCTTCTTCGAACAACACCCAAGTAGGAGTATTTTTATGACTGGTAACTCAGCGCTGATTTTGGCGCTTGGCTGTGGTTTGGTCGCCGTGCTGTACGGCGTCTGGGCACGGGGCTGGATTCTTTCCCAAGACGCTGGAAACCCCCGCATGCAAGAAATTGCAGCGGCCATTCAGACGGGTGCGGCAGCCTATCTGTCGCGCCAATACCGGACCATTGCCATGGTCGGTGTGGTGCTAACCATCCTGATCGCCGTCTTTCTTGATCCGCTGAGCGCAACCGGTTTTGTGGTGGGCGCCGTACTATCGGGCGCCTGCGGCTTCATTGGCATGAACGTGTCGGTGCGTGCCAATGTGCGTACCGCGCAGGCAGCTACTCGGGGCATTGGCCCGGCGCTGGACGTGGCCTTTCGCGGTGGCGCCACCACCGGCATGCTGGTCGTAGGCCTGGGCCTGCTGGGCGTGACGGGCTTTTACTGGTATCTGGTGCCGGACGGCGCGGTCACCGTGGAAAAGCTCAACCCGCTGATCGGTTTTGCCTTTGGCTCCTCGCTGATCTCCATTTTTGCTCGTCTGGGCGGCGGCATTTTCACCAAAGGTGCTGATGTGGGAGCAGACCTGGTAGGCAAGGTCGAAGCCGGTATTCCCGAGGACGACCCGCGCAACCCCGCAGTGATTGCCGACAACGTAGGCGACAACGTGGGTGATTGCGCCGGTATGGCCGCCGATCTGTTTGAAACTTACGCGGTCACGCTGATCGCCACTATGGTGCTAGGCGCCATGATGCTGGCCGGACCCAACACCAACGCGGTGATGTACCCGCTGGCCCTAGGCGCAGTGTCCATCGTGGCCTCCATCATCGGCTGCTTCTTTGTCAAGGCCTCGCCGGACATGAAGAACGTGATGCCCGCGCTTTACAAAGGCCTGGCAGTGGCGGGTGTGTTGTCGCTTATTGCGTTCTACTTCGTGACCCAAAGCCTGTTCCCGGCTGCAATGACCCTAACTGACGGTCGCATCGTCAGCAGCACCGACCTGTTCGGAGCCTGCGCCGTCGGCCTGATTTTGACCGCCGCTCTGGTCTGGATTACCGAGTACTACACCGGCACCCAGTACGCGCCAGTGCAGCACATCGCCCAAGCATCGACTACGGGCCACGGCACTAACATCATTGCAGGCCTGGGCGTTTCCATGCGCTCCACCGCCTGGCCAGTGTTGTTTGTCTGCCTTGCGATTTGGACGGCTTTTCACCTGGGCGGCTTGTACGGTATCGCGATTGCGGCCACGTCCATGCTCAGCATGGCCGGCATCGTGGTGGCGCTGGACGCCTATGGCCCGATTACCGACAACGCAGGTGGTATTGCCGAAATGTCGGAAATGCCAAAAAGCGTGCGTGACATCACCGACCCGCTGGACGCCGTGGGCAACACCACCAAAGCCGTCACCAAAGGCTACGCCATTGGTTCGGCTGGCTTGGCCGCGCTGGTACTGTTTGCCGACTACACCCACAAGCTTGACGCGTTTGGCAAACACATTGCCTTTGACCTGAGCGACCCGATGGTGATCATTGGCCTGTTTATCGGCGGCTTGATCCCCTACTTATTTGGCGCCATGGCCATGGAAGCTGTAGGTCGCGCGGCGGGCTCAGTGGTGGTTGAAGTGCGTCGGCAGTTCCGCGCCATCAAAGGCATCATGGATGGCACCGGCAAGCCAGAGTACGACACCGCAGTGGACATGCTGACCACGGCAGCCATCAAGGAAATGATGATCCCGAGTCTCTTGCCAGTGGTCGTGCCGATCGTGGTGGGTCTGACCTTGGGGCCAGCTGCCTTAGGCGGCTTGCTGATGGGCACCATCGTGACTGGACTTTTTGTGGCGATTTCTATGTGCACCGGCGGCGGCGCCTGGGATAACGCCAAGAAGTACATCGAAGACGGCCACCACGGCGGCAAAGGCTCTGACACCCACAAGGCTGCAGTTACCGGAGATACAGTGGGCGACCCCTACAAAGACACGGCGGGCCCCGCAGTCAACCCCTTGATCAAGATCATCAACATCGTGGCTCTGCTGATCGTGCCGCTAATGATGAAAATCCACGGCGGATAAATGTCCCGTCTGGGGGCAGTCGCCCCCGCAAAAGCAGTGCAAGAGCCTCGGTTCTTGCACTTTTTTTTCGCCATCGCCCCGTCCAATGGGCAGGGCGGCGTAGGATCAGTGGGTGACAGGACCGCATTTTTCACTTTTCACCCGGGCCTTGTTTTGAAAATACTCGTCGTTGATGACCACGCCCTGGTCCGGGAAGGCCTGGCGCAGGTGCTCGCAGGAATCCATCCGAAGCTCACACTGCTGCATGCGGCAACGGGTGCCGATGCCATCGCCACGCTGCTGCCCCATCGCAATATCGACCTCGTTTTACTGGATTACCACTTGCCCGATATGACGGGGCTTGAAGTCTTGCGCCAACTGGGAAGAATCCAACCCTCGCTGGTGGTTTTGATGATTTCCGGATCGACCACCTTGCAAATCATTCAACAGGCGCTCAATGCCGGTGCGGCCGGATTCGTCACCAAATCGGGCGACACCGAAGAGCTTTTGTCCGCCATACAACAGGTGATTCAGGGAGAAATCTATATTCCCCACGAACTGCGGGCCATTCATCGGTCGGGGAAATTGGGTGGGCATGGGGTTGCGAATTCGCTTTCGCGGCGCCAGGAACAGGTATTGCGTGGCATCATGAATGGGCAGTCCAATCGCGATATTGCCGCCGAACTCGACCTTTCGGAAGAAACAGTCAAAACCCACGTCAGCGCCATACTGCGCTATTTCAACGCCGAAAATCGCACCCAGGCCGCCGTGGCCGCTGCCGAATACGCGTATAGCAGCGGGCCTGCCTGAAGCCAAACCGCCCCGCCAGGGCATCAAACGCTTGGGATGCGTCGCAAAAATGCGCGCAGTGGTGCCGCTTGAGCAGGTGACTCCAACAAGACAAATCCCAACGCCCGCGCTTCGCTTGCCCATACCGTGGACGTGTCGTCCACGTTCATACACGCTGGAATATTGGCGTGAAGGCGACGACGAAGGTCCATTAAGGCTTGAAAGCCCGCCGACTCTGCCCCGACACAAAGGTCCACGCAGACGATAGCCTGCGGAGTCGTCGCGCCATCTGGGAATTCCCTGCTATGCGCAAAGGCACCTGATTCGCTCCAAATGGCGCAACCCCATGACGCTAGCAAAACAGCGAGCCGATCGCGCTCAACCTGGTCATCTCCCACCAGCGCAACGCAAATCCCCTTTAAGGTGTGCAGACTCAGTCCGACCGAGCTGGGCGCGGTATCGGCGCTGCCTGACTCCGCATTGCACGGCAGCGTTATGGAAAAGCGCGAACCCCGGCCCAGGGTCGAACTTACGACCAGGGTTGTGCCCAACAACTGCGCCAAGCGTTGGGCCAGGAACAAACCCAAGCCGGGCCAAGGCCGCGTAGCTTGGAAAGACCGTGCAAAGGGTTCAAAAATAAGGTCGATCTGTTTGGCCGCCATGCCAATGCCGCTGTCATACACATCAAAACGCATTGCGCGCCCCTGATCCACGCTGCGGCAAGTCACCAACACCGCACCGCGCTGGGTGTAGGCCAGGGCGTTATCGCCAAGTACCGTCAGGATGCGCTCAAACAACGCAGCATCGGTCCACACCCATTGCCCACGGGAGCGCCAGCGCAAACGAAGTCCTTTGTGCGCGGCCGTAGGCGCCAGATGGGCTACCAAACGCTCCATCACCTCGTCAACAGATACCGGTGCCCCATGAACACTGACCGAACCCGCATCGAGTTGGGCAACTTCGAGAATGCCCTTGAGTAAATGGGTCAAGTCCTGCATCGACGAGTCCAGGTAGCTGAAGATGGGGGCGGCCTGCGGGTCTATCGGTAGTCGCTTAAGCCGTTCCAAAAACAGCGCCAAGGCCTGTGCAGGTTGGCACAAATCGTGTATGGCAGATGACCAAAACTGCGCTCTTTTTTCGGCCAATTCAAGTTGCTGCGCCGATGTCTCTGGCGTTGGGCCCGTCGGAGCCTGCGGATTGACTTCGCCTTGCCCGTCAGCGCCAGCGTCTGTCCGCGCCGATGACGATGCATCAGTAATGGACTCCGGGGGCGCGGACGAAGCCGCTTGGGCATTCGTGCGGCCAGCCCAATGGGCCACCCAGGCGGCAATGCGAAAGGTTTTCATGCGCGGGGGCTGGTGGGTCTGCGTTGGTTCCTGACGGACCATAATAGTGGTTTTTGACCTGCCAGCACCTCGGCGCTGCTGGGCAACCATTCCATCAATGACCACCAAACCCTTTAATCGCACCATCGCGGTGATTGACCAGCGACCCCGCTCCCTGCCGGTACCCGTCGCTCCGGTTTCCGGTGCATTGGACGGGCAAAGCACCGACACGCTGGGGCGACCTCTGCGTGACCTGCGTATCAGTGTCACCGACCGTTGCAATTTTCGCTGCAGCTATTGCATGCCAAAGGAGGTATTTGACAAAGATTACGCCTACCTGCCGCAGCAGTCTTTGCTCAGTTTTGAAGAAATCACTCGGATCGCTCGTCAGTTCATCTCCCTGGGCGTACAGAAAATTCGTCTCACCGGAGGTGAGCCTTTGCTGCGCAAGAACATTGAGGTGCTGGTAGCCCAACTGTCGCAACTGCGCACCCTAGACGGGACGCCACTGGATATCACCCTGACAACCAATGGTTCCTTGCTCGCGCGCAAGGCTCAGGCACTTAAGGATGCGGGACTGCAACGGGTCACGGTCAGCCTGGACGGCCTGGACGATGCGATCTTCAAGAAGATGAACGATGTAGATTTCCCCGTTAGCGATGTTCTACGGGGCATTGCTGCGGCGCAGGCCGCAGGCCTGGGGCCAATCAAGGTCAATATGGTGGTCAAGCGTGGCACCAATGCCCACGAAATCATTCCTATGGCGCGGCACTTTCGCGGCTCTGGCATCGTTCTGCGCTTTATTGAATACATGGACGTTGGGGCTACCAATGGCTGGCGGATGGACGAGGTAATGCCCTCGGCAGACGTGATCGCCCTGTTGCAAACCGCCTTTCCTTTGGTCGCTTTGGAGGCTGCAGCTCCTGGAGAAACCGCGCAGCGTTGGGGCTATGCCGACGCCCAGGGACGGCACGATACCCAGGCGGGCGAAATTGGCGTTATCAGCAGCGTCACACAGGCATTTTGTGCCGACTGCAACCGCGCTCGCCTGTCTACCGAAGGACAGTTGTACTTGTGTCTCTTCGCCACCCAAGGCTACGACCTGCGTGCGCTGGTGCGCAGCCCCAAACCGGACGGCGAGCTTCTAGAAGCAATCGCCCGCATTTGGCAAGGGCGCAGCGACCGCTATTCATTACTGCGCGCCGCACTGCCAGTCCAAGCCGCTGATGGCGAAAATACCCCCCGTCGCGTGGAAATGAGTTACATCGGCGGCTGATGAAAACCTTGGACCAAATCGCCGCAGAACTCCAGGGTTACGATCCCCAGGCCCTGCCGGCGCACACCGTCAACGCATTTTTGGCGGAGATGGTTGGGCCTTTGCCCGGCAGCGAAACACTAGGCCTCATGCAGGCCCTTGGGCGGGTCCTTTTACAGGATGTAGTCAGCCCCATCAACGTGCCGGCCCACGACAATTCCGCAATGGACGGCTACGCCTTTGCCGGACAGGCCCTACGGGCCGACGCACCCCTGCAGTTGTCGATCGTGGGCACCGCGCTGGCCGGATCCGCATACGCTGGAGCCGTAACGCAGGGCCAATGCGTCAAGATCATGACCGGGGCCATCATGCCAACGGGCTTGGACACCGTGGTGCCGCAAGAATTGGTGCAAACCGGCCCATCGGCCATCACCATTGCAGCGAACGCTGTGCGCCAAGGGGACAACCGCCGCTTCAAAGGCGAGGACCTGCAAGCGGGCAACACCGCCTTAGCGGCGGGCACGGTGCTGCTTCCGGCAGCACTGGGGCTTCTGGCCAGCCTAGGGCTGCCCACGGTGCGCGTGTACCCGCGTTTACGGGTAGCGTATTTCTCAACCGGTGACGAAATTTTGAGCCTGGGCCAGGGGCCTCGCGAGGGTGCCGTCTACGACAGCAACCGCTACACCATCTATGGCCTGCTGCAGCGCATGGGCATTGACTGCATCGACATGGGCGTGGTGGCCGACGACCCGGCTGCCCTGGAGGCTGCGTTTCGCAGGGCCGCAGGCGAGGCCGACGCCATCATCAGCAGCGGCGGCGTGAGTGTGGGCGAGGCCGACCACACCAAAGCCATGATGCGAAAGCTCGCGCAAAGCGACGCACCTGGCGAAGGCGGGGTGGCCTTCTGGCGCATCGCTATGCGCCCGGGTCGCCCCATGGCCGTCGGACGCATTGGCAGGGTCCCGCTGTTTGGCCTGCCCGGCAACCCGGTCGCCGTGATGGTGACCTTCTTGGCCTTTGTGCGCCCTGCCTTGTGGCGGATGATGGGCGCGCGCGCTGACGATCAAAGCATCCAGCCCCCGATGCTGCGCGCCCGAAGCGTCGAATCGATCCGAAAAAAACCCGGTCGCACCGAATACCAGCGCGCCATCGTAGGTACAGACGCCAGTGGCGGCTTGAACGTCAAAATTACCGGCCAGCAAGGCTCTGGCGTGCTGAGCTCCATGGTTGCGGCCAATGGCTTGCTGGTGCTGCACCACGACCAAGGCAATGTCGCACCGGGCGATATGGTTGACGTGATGATGTTTTCAGGCGTCATGTAGGCGCCGCGGCGCCGGGCGACCCTCAAAAACGGCCCAGATCCACACCCCGATTGGCCAATCCATCGGCGCGCTCATTGCCTGGGTCGCCGTTGTGGCCGCGCACCCAGCGCCAGTCGATGCTGTGTCCGCCACCGGCCACCAGCGCGTCGAGCCGCTGCCACAGGTCTACGTTTTTCACCGGTTGCTTGGCCGCCGTGCGCCAACCCTTGGCCTTCCAGCCCGGAAGCCACTCGGTAATGCCTTTAAGAACGTACTGGCTGTCCACATGCAAAGTAACGTGGCAAGGGCGCTTGAGTGCGCTCAGGGCTTCAATGACCGCCAACATCTCCATTCGGTTGTTGGTCGTACCCGGTTCGCCGCCGCACAACTCCTTTTCTGAGCCATCTTCGGACTGCAAAAGTGCGCCCCAACCGCCGGGGCCTGGGTTGCCTTTGCAGGCGCCATCCGTGTAAATCACAACCTTGTTCACTCTCTATGCTCCCGTTGCCACTGGTTTTGCTCGCGTTGTGCCGCAGGTACGGCGCGGCTGGCACGCGCGCTGGCTTTGCGCCAATGCGCGCCCATCAAGCGCACTCCGTGAACCCGCTTGACACCGACCAAAAAATAGGAAGAACCAAAAATAGGCCACCAGCGTTCGCCCAGTCGCTCCAGCCAGCCAAA
>CANHZG010000058.1 GCA_947464995.1 Comamonadaceae bacterium
GATTGCCACTGTGGTCGGAGGCAGGTGGTTTGCCGCGCGCCAGGCCTTGTTCAACAGCCTTGAGCAGCTTTTGCAGCGTGACGGGCTTTTCCAAAAACGCCATCGCCCCGATTTTTGTGGCCTCGACTGCAGTTTCAATGGTGGCGTGACCGCTCATCATGATGACGGGCATGGTAAGCGCGCCACTGGCGGCCCATTCTTTGAGCAGGGTGACGCCGTCGGTATCAGGCATCCAAATGTCGAGCAAAACCAGGTCGGGGCGCTCGCGCAGTCGTGCTGCCCGCGCTTGGGCTGCGTTTTCGGCCAGCTCGACTGAGTGCCCTTCGTCGTTGAGGATTTCCCACAGCAGGTCACGAATGCCGTGCTCATCGTCAACCACTAATATGTTTGCCATGATTTATGCGTTGTCCGGTAATGCGGTTGACAGGGTGCCCAGGGAGCCTGCCGCGGCCAATGATAGCGACACCTGGGCGCCAATAATGGTGCCCTCTTGGACACGGTTGCTGATCTCTATGCGCGAGGCGTGGTCGTCGGCTATCTTCTTTACTACCGCCAGCCCCAAACCCGTGCCGCGCTGCTTGGTGGTGACATAGGGCTCAAAAGCGCGCTTGAGGATGTGCTCGGGAAACCCCCCTCCTTGGTCCAAAACCGACAAGCGCACCCGCCCATTGGGCATGCTCTGGGTTCGCAACACAATCCCATGGCTCACGGACGCGCCCGGAGGGGATTGTGTGGCCAAGTGCTGCTCGGTGGCGTCTTGCGCGTTTTGTAAGAGGTTGTGCATCACCTGGCGCAGTTGCTCGGCGTCGCCCATGACCTGCGGGATATGGTGGTCGAGCTGCAGCGCAATCGGTATGGCCGTGGCCTCATACAGGTGCATCACGTCGGCGACCAGTTGGTTCAGGTCGACCGGTGCCAGCACCGCAGCAGGCAAGCGTGCATATTCACGGAAGTCATTGACCAGGCGTTTCATGGCGTCGACTTGCTCGACGATGGTTTTCACCGACTTGGTCAAGATTGCTAGCTCGGGCGCTTGCAGCTTGCCTGCGAGTTTCATCTCCAGCCGCTCGGCAGAGAGCTGGATGGGGGTAAGTGGGTTTTTGATCTCGTGGGCCAGGCGTCGCGCCACCTCGCCCCAGGCTTGTGCACGTTGCGCCGAGACGATCTCAGAGATGTCGTCAAACACCAAGAGCCGCGTTTGGTCGGGCAAGATCGCGCCACGCGCCACCAAGGTGATGGCTCGCACTGAATCCGCGTCCATGGTTTGACCCTCACCGCCCAATTCAAAGGAGTGCTGCCAATGGTCGCTTTGGCGCTCAAGTCGGCGGCCCAAAAACTCAGAAAACTGCTGTTGAACGCCCTGCCCCAAGGCTTCGAGCCCCGGGATCTGGCGCAAAGTCACACCGCCAAAGTCTTGCGCATGGACACCCAAAATCCGGGCCGCCCCGGGGTTGGCCGAGCGCACACTGCCGTCGGCGTTGAGCACCAAAACACCCGCCGTCAAATTGTCCAAAATCGTCTGCAAATGCGCTCGCGCGGAGTCGACTTGCGCCATGCTGCCTTGCACCGTTTGGCGCGCATCAGCGAGTTGCTGCGTCATAGAAGCAAATGCACGCGTCAGGCCGCCGAGCTCGTCTTTGGTTTGCATCGCCAGTTTGGGCGTCAAATCACCTGCCGCAACCTGGCTGACGCCCTCGGTAAGCACCAGCAGCGGCCGGGCAATTTGGTTGCCCAGAATGATGGCCAGCAAGATCGCACCAAACACTGCCAAAAACAGGCTCAAGGTCAGCGTGCCGATGTACATGCGTTTGAGCCCCTCGCGCGCCAAGGCGCGCTCTTGGTACTCGCGGTTTGCACTGGCTACGGCCAGCGCATTGGCAACAAAATTGGCAGGCAAGGCACGCTGAACCAGCAAAAACCGTTGCTCGGCTGCCAATCCCACGCTGGCGCTGGCAATGGGTACCAATGCCTTGACCTGTGGGCTTCCCAGCTTGGCCGGTCCACCCTCGTCAAGCCCCTCTACCCATGCCAGCGAGCGCTCGGCGCGCGCGGCACGAAATTGGCTGGTGCTGGGCCGGTCAGGGCTGAGCTGCAACCCGATAGGCCCCACGCTGGCAATCAGCTTGCCACTGGCGCTCCACAGCGCGGCCTCGCCCGCGCCGAGTTGCTCCATTACCCGCGCTAGCGCAAGGTCTGGTACCGGGTCTGTGCCATCGGAGAGCTGGGTTGCTGCCAAACGGGCCTTGCTCGCCAGGTCGCTTGACAAGGTGTCCAAGGTGACTCGGCCAAGGCCAAGGCCAGCTTCGAGTGCGCCCTCTACCTTGACGTCAAACCAAGTCTCAATGGAGCGTGACACGAACTGGTAAGACACCACATAGATCAGCAGGCCCGGTGCGACGCCGACCAGCGCAAAAATGGTGGCAATTTTGAGCAGCAGGCGGCTGCCAAAACGCCCCTGACGCACCCGCATGAACAATCGCACACCGACCCAGGCAATGCCCACCACCAGACACGCAGCCACCACCATGTTGATGGTAAAGAGCCGCGCGTAGTTTTGTTCATACATCTCCCGGTTGTTGGTCGCCTGCGTCAGCAGATACAGCAGCACCAGGCCAATCACCACCATGAGCGCAGCGCCCACAGCCACGGCACGGCGCATAAACCGTGCGTTTCCCGCCGCCACGGAGCGCGCCTGCACAGACCCGGGCTGCGTCGCCGTCATTTGGCCGGCTCACTGCGCAGCGGCACCCGGCCCACAGCCTGGATATCCCATTCGGACTGGCCAATCGTGCCAATCTGAAAGGGGCGCGGCAACTGCCCCAGGTCCAGGCGGAACCGGAACTCGACCTTGAGCTTGGCCAGTGGCTCGGAGTCGGCCAGGTCCCCAATCTTCCACTGGGAAATCTGCCGCACCACCGCCATGGCCTGGGCCAGGGTTTCAAAGCTTTGGCTCAGCGCCTGGCCCTGCGAGCTGTCACCCCCCGCCCCAGCGGTGGCGTTCAGACGCCAGCGCCGTGTCAAAGGCTGGTAGGCCAGTCTCAACTGGCGCTGGGCACTGGCAATCTTCTTATCGGACCAATACCAGCGTTCCTGCAGCAAATCGGCCTCGACCAAAAAGAACATCGGTACGCCTTTGAGCAAGGCGTCCTCCACCACACCTGGCAACTCGAATGACACAGTCGCCGAAACCAAGACCTCATTGGCGACCCGGTCCGCGCGCAGCGGATTGATTTCGGTAGCATTTTGGGCCATGGCCCAAGGTGCAACCAGCAGCCACGCAAGCACGCCGAGCCAGCACAGCTGGCGTTTAAGCAGCGTTTTTTTCCAGCAGTGCATAGTAAAAACCGTCGTGGTCATGGTTTGAATTGTCGTACACGCCGCAACCGGCTTCGCCGCCACCCGGCAGCAAATGCCCTGGCGAGGGGCACAGCCGGGAATCGGTGTGGCGCGCCAGAAAGCTTTGTATCTGTTGTTCGCCCTCGGCCCGAAAAATCGAACATGTGCAATAGACCATGCGCCCGCCTGTGCGCAACAAGGGCCACAGCGCCTGCAACATCTGGCTTTGCAGGGCAGCGAGCTTCCCGCTATCGGACTCCCTTCGCAACCAGCGTATATCAGGGTGGCGGCGAACAATGCCCGAAGCAGTGCAGGGTGCGTCCAGCAAAATACCGTCGAACAACACGCCATCCCACCAATCCTGGGGCCGTGCCGCGTCGCCTTGGATGACCTGGGCTTGCAGACCCAAGCGCTGCAGGTTGTCGTGAATGCGCGGCAGCCGCGCGGCATCAATCTCCAGGGCTACCACGCTGGCATCGGACGCTTCGAGCAGGTGCGCGGTCTTTCCACCAGGCGCGGCGCAGGCATCCAAAATACGCGGGCTTGGCCCCAAACCTTGCAGCAGCAGCGGCGCTGCCCACTGCGCCGCCGCGTCCTGAACAGCCACCCAGCCTTCGCCAAACCCTGGCAGTTGGGTCACCGGCACCGCTCGTTCCAAGACCACCACCGCGCCCTGCCCCTGGTGCGCTGCTATGCCAGCCAACTGCAAATGAAGCATGTAGTCCTGGGCAGAACAGCGGCGCACATTGACCCGCAGCGTCATGGGAGCATGGGTGTTGGCAGTTCTGAGTACCGTCTGCCAGTGCTGCGGGTGGTCCCGGCGCACGCGCTCAATCCACCAGCGCGGGTGATTCCACAGCGCTTCCAAGTCACCATCTGTCACAGCCAGCAACTGTGCCCGTTCGCGCAAAAACCGGCGCAGGCAGGCGTTCACAAAGTTTGCCTGCGCGCGCGACTGCGGGTTGCGCTTGAGCGCCTCCACGGCTTGGTTGACCAGCGTAAAAGCGTCATAGGGCGATTCCTCTGGGTTCCAAAGCAAGGCCAAGGCCACGCACAAAAGCGCGTCAGTGTTGGGCGCCGGAGCACGGTTGACCAGTGCCGAACGCAGCGCCTGGGCCCGCCCCAGGTTGCGCCAAACAAAAAACGCCAAAGACTGAACCCCCGGGCGCAAGCCAGGTGCCACAGCGTCCAGCGCCGCTGAGCCAGACACTCCTTTGCGCACGGCTGCGACAACGCCTGCGGTGGCTTGCAATTGGTTCCACAGGGCCGTCGGTTCTTGGGTCAGAGCCATAGATTCATGCCAGTGGTGTGAGTGGGTGAAAGCCCATGAAACCAGCCACCCAACAAGCCGGCGCCTGCCTTAGGGCTGCGTTGTAGTTAGCCACCGCTAGCGTCGCAGTGGCTTTGGCAAAGTTAGCATTGGTGCACCCATCGCTCCAAAGTGACCCGTTCGCTGCGCCGGACAGCGGGCCCACCGCGTCCTGGGTAGCGAGAAAGATGGCCTGACCCATCTGCTGCATCTGACCCCAGGGCGCACCCATGGCGGCGCAATAGTCGGCCGCAGCAGCTTTGGCTTGCTTTGCACTCTTCATCGACTGCGCCATTGTCTTCACCGCCATGGCCAACGCATCAACAGCCGGTTCGGACGGATCGCGCTCTAACAGGGCCTCTTTGCAAAGCCCCATCAGCAGTTGCATTTGGCGCTCGAAAGACGCAGCCGCATCCCACACCGCCGCCCGCAAACGCATCAAACGGTTGTGCACGCCCACAGCCCAAAAAACGGCAAGCGCCAAGGCGATCCACAGCGACAAAGAGTTTTGCATGCCTTACGTTTTCAAAAAAAAACCCCAAGCCTTTGGGGCAAAGGCCTGGGGTAGTGCGCCATCGCAGGCGGCAGACTTAGTCCGTGGTGCCACCTTCTTCAGAAGACACTTCCTCAGCATCGGCGTTGGCTGCCAACTCGGCAGCATCCGCTTCGGCGATCGCGCGACGTTCCGAATCGTCCATTTGCTCGCGCACCAGGCGGGCTTCATGGTAAGCCATACCGGTACCTGCGGGGATCAGGCGACCGACGATAACGTTCTCCTTTAAGCCACGCAGTTCGTCGCGCTTGCCCATGATGGCGGCTTCGGTCAACACGCGGGTGGTTTCCTGGAAGGAAGCCGCGCTGATGAAGCTGTCGGTAGACAAGGACGCTTTGGTAATGCCGAGCAGCAGGTTGGTGAACACGGCCGGGATCTTGTCCTCAGCACGCAGACGGTCGTTGGTGTTGAGCATCTCGGAGCGCTCGACCTGCTCGCCATTGATGTAACCCGAGTCACCTGCGGCCTCGACCACCACGCGGCGCAGCATCTGGCGAACAATCACTTCAATGTGCTTGTCGTTGATCTTCACGCCTTGCAAGCGGTACACGTCCTGGACTTCGTCCACGATGTAGCGGGCCAGCTCTTCGGAACCCAGCAAACGCAGGATGTCTTGCGGGTCAGCCGGGCCGTCCACCACGCTCTCGCCCTTGTTCACTACCTGGCCTTCGTGCACCAGGATGTTCTTTTCCTTGGGCACGAGCTCTTCCCAGACCTTGCCTTCGGGATCGGTAATCTGCAAGCGCACTTTGCCCTTGGTTTCCTTGCCAAAAGAAATGGTTCCAGTGGCTTCGGCCAACACGCCTTTGTCTTTGGGCGAGCGGGCTTCGAACAACTCGGCCACACGCGGCAGACCGCCGGTAATGTCGCGGGTCTTCTGGCCTTCGATGGGGATACGGGCCAGCACTTCGCCGGGGCCCACATCCTGGCCGTCACGTACTTGCACCAAGGCGCCCACGGGGAAGCCAATGGTCACGGCGTGGTCGGTGCCAGGAATTTTGACTTCTTTGCCGGCCGCGTCGATCAGTTTGACCTGGGGACGCACAATCTTGGCCGCGCCACGGCGCTTTGGATCGATCACCACCAGGGTGGACAGGCCGGTGACCTCGTCGACCTGGCGAGCCACGGTCAAACCCTCTTCCACGTTCTCGAAATGCGCCCGTCCGGCAAACTCGGTAATGATGGGGCGGGTCAATGGGTCCCAGTTAGCCAAAATCGCGCCCGCCTTGATGGGCTGGTCAGCTTTGACGCTGAGCACCGCGCCATAGGGCACTTTGTGGCGTTCGCGCTCGCGGCCATGTTCGTCCTGAATGACGATTTCGCCCGAGCGGGAGATCACCACCAACTCGCCCTTGCTGTTGCTCACGTAACGCATGGTGGCGTTAAAGCCAATATTGCCGCTGGACTTGGCTTCCACGCTGGAGGCAATGGCTGCGCGCGATGCTGCACCACCGATGTGGAAGGTACGCATGGTCAGCTGCGTGCCTGGTTCGCCAATCGACTGGGCAGCGATCACACCCACGGCTTCACCGTGGTTGATCAGGCCGCCACGGCCCAAATCGCGGCCATAGCACTTGGCACAAATACCAAAGCGGGTTTCACAAGTCAGCGCGGTGCGCACCTTGACCTCGTCGACCCCGTGGGCCTCGAGCTCTTCGATCATGTCTTCATCGAGCATGGTGCCAGCGGGAGCGACGACAGAACGGTTTTCAGGATGCAACACTTCCTCAGCCACGGTGCGACCCAAAATACGGTCACGTAAGGACTCGATTACCTCGCCGCCTTCGACAATGGCGCGCATCAGGTATCCATGGTGCGTGCCGCAGTCAAGTTCAGTAACCACCAGGTCTTGCGTTACGTCGACCAGGCGGCGCGTCAGGTAACCGGAGTTAGCGGTTTTGAGCGCCGTATCGGCCAAGCCTTTGCGCGCACCGTGGGTGGAGATGAAGTACTCCAGCACATTCAGGCCTTCGCGGAAGTTGGCGGTAATGGGCGTCTCGATGATGGAGCCGTCGGGCTTGGCCATCAATCCCCGCATACCGGCCACCTGGCGAATTTGGGCGGCAGAACCGCGCGCACCCGAGTCCGCCATCATGTAGATGGAGTTGAAGGACTCTTGCGTCACTTCATTGCCGTGGCGGTCAATGACCTGCTCTTTCGACAATTTGGCCATCATCACCTTGGACACTTCGTCACCCGACTTGCCCCAGATGTCCACCACCTTGTTGTAACGCTCGCCAGAGGTCACCAGACCGGAAACATACTGCTTCTCGATCTCTTTGACTTCGGTTTGGGCGCGGCGGATGATCTCGTGCTTCTCGAACGGCACCAGCATATCGTCGATGCAGATTGAGATACCGGCCTTGGTCGCCAGACGGAAACCAGCCTGCAACAGCTTGTCTGCAAACACCACGGTCTCTTTCAAACCGCACTTGCGGAAGGACACGTTGATGAGCTTGGAGATTTCCTTCTTTTTCAGCGCCTTGTTCAGGTTAGAAAACGGCAGGCCCTTGGGCAGGATTTCGGACAACAGCGCGCGACCGGCCGTGGTTTCCCACAGCTTGGTCGAAGGCACGAATTCACCCGTCTCTTTGTCCTTGGTGTACTCGGTCAAACGCACGTTGATACGCGAGTTGAGCTCGACTTCGCCCGCGTCAAACGCACGTTGTACTTCACCGGTATCGGAGAAGATCAGGCCCTCGCCTTTGCCGTTGATGCGTTCGCGGGTGGTGTAGTACAGGCCTAGCACCACGTCTTGCGACGGGACAATGGAGGGCTCGCCATTGGCGGGGAACAACACGTTGTTGGAGGCCAGCATCAGCGTGCGGGCTTCCATTTGCGCCTCCACCGACAAGGGCACGTGCACGGCCATCTGGTCCCCATCAAAGTCGGCGTTGAAAGCCGAGCAAACGAGAGGGTGCAACTGAATGGCCTTGCCTTCAATCAGGATGGGCTCAAAGGCCTGGATGCCCAAACGGTGCAGCGTAGGCGCACGGTTGAGCATGATGGGGTGCTCTTTGATCACTTCTTCCAGGATGTCCCAGACCACGGGCGTGCCGGATTCGACTTCCTTCTTGGCGGCCTTGATAGTGGTGGCAATCCCCATGGCCTCCAGGCGCGCAAAGATGAAGGGCTTGAACAATTCCAAAGCCATCAGCTTTGGCAAACCGCACTGGTGCAGCTTGAGGGTCGGGCCCACCGTAATAACCGAGCGACCGGAGTAGTCGACGCGTTTGCCAAGCAAGTTCTGGCGGAAACGACCCGACTTGCCTTTGATCATGTCAGCCAGCGACTTGAGTGCACGCTTGTTGGCACCGGTCATGGCTTTGCCGCGGCGACCGTTGTCGAGCAAAGAGTCGACCGACTCTTGCAGCATGCGCTTTTCGTTGCGGGCAATGATCTCGGGGGCTTTGAGTTCGAGCAAACGGCGCAGGCGGCTGTTGCGGTTGATCACGCGGCGGTACAGATCGTTCAGATCGGAGGTCGCGAACCGACCGCCGTCCAGGGGAACCAGCGGACGCAAGTCAGGCGGTAACACGGGCAGCACTTCGAGCACCATCCACTCAGGCTTGATGCCAGACTTCTTGAAGGCTTCAAGCACTTTGAGGCGCTTGGAGTTCTTCTTGATCTTGAGCTCGGAGCCAGTCAGATCGTTGCGCAGGCGTTCGATGGAGCCTTCGATATCAATGCTTTGCAGCAAGTCCTTGATGCCTTCGGCGCCCATCTTGGCCTGGAATTCGTCACCATATTCCTTGAACTTGGCGTCGAAATCGTCTTCCGTCATGATGCTGAATTTCTTCAGCGGCGTCATGCCGGGATCGGTCACCACATAGGCTTCAAAGTACAGCACGCGTTCGATGTCGCGCAGTGTCATGTCCAGGACCAGGCCCAAACGGCTTGGCAGCGATTTCAGAAACCAGATATGGGCGCAAGGGGCGGCCAGATCAATGTGGCCCATGCGCTCGCGGCGAACCTTGGTCTGGGTGACTTCAACGCCGCACTTCTCGCAGATCACGCCACGGTGCTTGAGGCGCTTGTACTTGCCGCACAGGCATTCGTAGTCCTTGATGGGGCCAAAAATCTTGGCGCAAAACAGGCCGTCGCGCTCGGGCTTGAAGGTGCGGTAATTGATGGTCTCGGGTTTTTTGACTTCGCCAAAAGACCAGGAACGAATTTTCTCGGGCGAGGCCATGCCGATTTTGATGGCATCAAAGTGCTCATCCGGCGTGAACTGCTTAAACAGGTCGAGTAATGATTTCATGGAAATTCCTTATTAATCAGTTGAGAGCTGACCGCGCTGCGGTCAGCCCCGCAAAACCTCAGGAGCGCTCGAGCTCAATGTCCAGGCCCAGGGAACGGATTTCCTTGACCAACACGTTGAACGATTCCGGCATGCCGGCCTCAATGGAATGCTCGCCCTTGACAATGCTCTCGTACACCTTGGTACGGCCCTGCACGTCGTCGGACTTGACTGTCAACATCTCTTGCAAAACGTAGGACGCGCCATAGGCTTCCAGCGCCCACACTTCCATCTCACCAAAACGCTGGCCACCGAACTGGGCTTTACCGCCCAAGGGCTGCTGCGTCACCAAGCTGTACGGCCCGGTGGAGCGCGCATGCATCTTGTCGTCGACCAAATGGTGTAGCTTGAGAACGTGCATATAGCCCACTGTGGTGGGGCGTTCAAAGGCGTCACCGGTGCGGCCGTCAAACAAATGTGCCTGGGTGCGCGCGGCCGTCAGTCCCTTGGCTTTGGCCACTTCGTCGGGGTAAGCCAGCTTGAGCATGCCCCGAATTTCTTCCTCAGAAGCACCGTCAAACACGGGGGTTGCAAAGGTTGCACCACCCTGCAGGTTGGCCGCCATCTCCAGGATTTGGGCGTCGCTGAGCGCACCCAAATCCTCTTTGCGGCCCGAACCGTTGTACAGCGCATCCAGGAACTGGCGCATTTCGGCCATCTTGGTTTCGGCTTGCAACATGTCGCCGATACGCTGGCCCAGGCCCTTAGCAGCCCATCCCAAATGCACTTCCAGTACCTGACCTACGTTCATCCGCGAAGGCACGCCCAGCGGGTTGAGCACGATGTCGCACGGTGTTCCGTCGGCCATGTAAGGCATGTCTTCGACGGGAACGATCTTGGACACCACACCTTTGTTGCCGTGGCGACCGGCCATCTTGTCACCGGGCTGCAGGCGGCGCTTGACCGCAATGTAGACCTTGACCATCTTGAGCACGCCGGCTGGCAACTCGTCGCCTTGCGTGAGCTTTTTACGCTTTTCTTCAAACGACAAATCAAAACTGTGGCGCGTTTGCTCTAGCGAGGCCTTGATGCTCTCCAACTGCGATGCCACTGCGTCGTCGGCTGGACGGATATCGAACCAATGGAATTTCTCCACGGAGGCGAGGTACGCGCGGTCAATCTTGGTGCCCTTGGCCAGCTTTTGAGGGCCACCGTTGGCGGCTTTGCCGTCAAGCAGTTTGGCAATCCGGTCAAAGGCGTCGGCTTCCACGATGCGGATCTGGTCGTTGAGGTCCAGGCGGAAACGCTTCAACTCGTCGTCAATGATTTGCTGCGCACGCTTGTCGCGGGTAATGCCTTCGCGAGTAAAGACTTGTACGTCGATCACCGTGCCTTGCGAGCCTTGGTCCACACGCAGCGAAGTGTCTTTCACATCGCTGGCTTTTTCGCCGAAGATGGCGCGCAAAAGCTTTTCTTCTGGTGTCAGCGTGGTTTCACCTTTGGGGGTGACCTTACCAACCAAGGTGTCGCCGGGCTGCACTTCTGCACCCACGTAGATGATTCCTGATTCGTCCAGGCGGTTGAGCTGCTGCTCGCTGAGGTTGGGAATGTCACGGGTAATTTCCTCAGCACCCAGCTTGGTGTCACGTGCCATCACGACGAGCTCTTCGATGTGAATGGAGGTGTAGCGGTCTTCAGCCACCACACGCTCACTAATCAAAATCGAGTCTTCGAAGTTGTAGCCGTTCCAAGGCATAAAGGCCACCAGCATGTTTTGACCCAATGCCAACTCACCCAGATCGGTAGAAGCGCCGTCAGCGATCACGTCACCTTTGTCAAGCTTGTCCCCCTTCTTGACAATGGGACGCTGGTGAATGTTCGTGTTTTGATTCGAACGCTGGTACTTGATCAGGTTGTAGATATCCACGCCCACTTCGCCGGCTTGCGCCTCAGCGTCGTTCACGCGAATGACTACACGGGTGGCATCGACCGAATCAACCACCCCGCCACGCGTGGCTGTCACCACCGTGCCTGAGTCCACGGCGGAAACGCGCTCAATGCCGGTTCCCACAAAAGCTTTCTCTGGGCGCAACACGGGCACTGCCTGTCGCTGCATGTTCGCACCCATCAGCGCGCGATTCGCATCGTCGTGCTCAAGGAAGGGCACCAAAGATGCCGCTACCGACACGATCTGCGCAGGCGACACGTCCATGTACTGCACGCGCTCAGCGCCGCACAGGATGGACTCGCCCTTTTCACGGGCTGAGACCAGCTCGCCGGTCAGCACACCGTCTTTGTCCAGGGCCGCATTGGCCTGGGCGATCACATACTTGCCTTCTTCAATGGCCGACAAGTAGTCGATGTCCATCGTCACCTTACCGTCGGTCACCCGGCGATAAGGAGTCTCGATAAAACCGTACTCGTTCAAGCGGGCGTACAAGGCCAGCGAGTTGATCAGGCCGATGTTCGGGCCTTCGGGTGTCTCAATCGGGCAGACGCGGCCGTAATGGGTCACGTGCACATCGCGCACCTCAAAACCAGCACGCTCACGCGTCAAACCGCCTGGGCCAAGGGCCGATACACGGCGCTTGTGGGTGATCTCGGACAGCGGGTTGGTCTGGTCCATGAACTGGGACAGCTGCGACGCGCCAAATAACTCTTTGAGTGCGGCAGAAATCGGCTTGCTGTTAATCAGGTCGTGCGGCATGAGCGGCTCTTGCTCGGCCTGGCCAAGACGCTCCTTCACCGCCTTTTCAATCCGTGCCAAGCCGGTGCGGTATTGGTTCTCAGCCAGCTCGCCCACGCAACGCACGCGACGGTTGCCCAAGTGGTCAATATCGTCCACATCGCCACGGCCGTTGCGCAAGTCCACCAGGATCTTGACAACAGACAGGATGTCTTCGTTGGTCAACACCATGGGGCCGGTCGATTCGGCGCGGCCCATCTTGGCGTTGAACTTCATGCGGCCCACGCGCGACAGGTCGTAGGTGTCCGGGTTGTAGAACAGGCGTTGGAACAGTGCTTGCACTGCGTCTTCGGTTGGCGGTTCGCCGGGGCGCATCATGCGGTAGATGGCGACACGGGCGGCAAACTCGTCCACCGTCTCGTCGGTGCGCAGGGTTTGCGAAATATAGGCACCCTGGTCCAGCTCGTTGGTGTAGATACAAGCCAGTTCGTTTATGCCGGATGAACGCAGCTTTTTCAGCAAGGCTTCGGTCAGCTCTTCGTTGGCCTTGGCCACGATCTCGCCGGTGTCGGCTTCGACGATATTTCGGGCCACCACGCGGCCGATCAGGAAGTCTTCGGGCACGCTAATGTGCGTGGTGCCAGACTGTTCGAGTTCGCGGGTGTGGCGTGCGGTAACGCGCTTGTCTTTGGCCACCACCACTTTGCCGGCTTTGTCGGTCAGGTCAAAGCGGGCGACTTCACCGCGCAGTCGCTCAGCCACAAATTCCATTTGTGCGCCGCTGTCCATCAGACGGAAGTTGTCATTGACGAAGAAGTTAGCCAGGATCGATTCGTTGTTCAGGCCAATGGCCTTGAGCAAAATCGTGACCGGCATCTTGCGGCGGCGGTCCACACGGAAGTACAGCAAGTCTTTGGGGTCGAACTCGAAATCGAGCCAGGAACCGCGGTAAGGGATGATGC